>DAORUH010000151.1:0-6738 GCA_035433065.1 Devosia sp.
AGCAGCATCGCACCCAGCGTGACGGCAACGACGATCCAGATGAGGATACGCTTCATGGGGTCATTGTACCCGGCGGTTCGGGGCGAATCCAAGACTTCCGCGCGAAGTCGTTATCCCTGCCGATTTCGCGTCATCAGGTATTTTTCCCACTCGTAGGCGGCGGTGACGATCTCTTCGAGATCGGCATGCTGCGGCTGCCAGCCGAGCAGGTCGCGCACCCGGTCGGCTTTGGCGACGATGGACGCCGGATCACCGGCGCGGCGCGGCTGTTCGAGCACCTTGAAGTCGACGCCCGACACCTGATGCACCATGTCGATGACCTGGCGGACCGAATAGCCCTTGCCGTAGCCGCAGTTGCACACAGTGCTCGCGCCGCCGCCGCGCAGGTGCCCGAGTAGCAGCGCGTGGGCCTCGACGAGATCGGTGACGTGGATGTAGTCGCGCACGCCGGTGCCGTCCGGGGTGGGGAAATCGGTGCCGAAGATGCCGACATGGTCGCGCTGGCCGAGCGCCGCCTGCGACGCCACCTTGATGAGGTGGGTGGCGAGCGGCGTCGATTGCCCCGACCGCTTCTTCGGATCGGCGCCCGCGACGTTGAAGTAGCGGAGAACGCCGTAGGTGAGCGGATGCGCGGCTGCGACGTCGGCCAGCATCATTTCCGTCATCAGCTTGCTGCGGCCGTATGGCGAGAGCGGATTGAGCGGGTTGTCCTCGCTCACCGGCCCGAGCCCGGCCATGCCGTAGACCGCTGCGGTGGACGAGAAGACGATGTGCTTTACCCCGCCCCTCACCGCCGCCTCGATGAGGTTGCGGGAGGTGGCGGTGTTGTTGCCGTAATATTTGAGCGGGTTCGATACGGACTCGGGGACGACGATCGAGCCGGCAAAGTGGATGATCTCGCGGATATCATGCTCGGCGATCAGCCGGCCGACGAGCTCCATGTCGCCAGCATTGCCGAGGACGAAGGTGGCGCGCGGATCGACCGCCCAGTCGAAACCGGTGACGAGATTGTCGAGCACGACGACTTTTTCCCCAGCGTCGCAGAGCCGCAACACCATGTGGCTGCCGATGTACCCTGCCCCTCCGGTGACCAAAACGGCCATAAGTCGCACCCCCAAACGAGAATTTTTACCGCACGAATGCTAGAGAGCGCGGGTTGAGATACAATTACGCCAAAAGGGAGACTCGGTAGTGACGAAACGGTTGCGGACAGCGGTGTTTCCGGTTGCGGGGCTCGGAACACGGTTCCTGCCGGCCACCAAGGCGATGCCCAAGGAAATGCTGACGGTCGTGGACCGGCCGCTTATCCAGTATGCGGTGGATGAGGCGCGCGAGGCGGGAATCGAGCATTTCGTCTTCGTCACCGGCCGCAACAAGGGCGTCATCGAGGATCACTTCGACCGCCAGTACGAGCTTGAGCATACGCTCGAAATGCGGGGCAAGTCCGACGCCCTCGCCGAGTTGCAAAAGGACCTGCCGTCGGCCGGACAGTCGAGCTTCACGCGCCAGCAGGAGCCGCTCGGGCTCGGCCACGCCGTCTGGTGCGCGCGTGAGCTGGTCGGCGACGAGCCGTTCGCGCTGTTGCTGCCCGACATGGTGTTCCGCGCCAAGCCGGGTGTGCTGAAGCAGATGCTCGACGCCTACGAGGTGCGCGGCGGCAATGTCATCGCGGTCGAGGAGTGCGATCCGGCCGACGTTTCGAGCTACGGCATCGTCGATCGTGGCGGGGGCCCGGACAACGGTTTCCAGATCAAGGGCATGGTGGAAAAGCCGAAGCCCGCGGACGCGCCGTCGAACCTGTTCATTTCCGGCCGCTATATCTTGCAGCCCGAAATCTTCTCGTTGCTGAGCGAACAGACGCGCGGCGCCGGTGGCGAAATCCAGCTGACCGACGCGATGCAGATCCTCATCCGCACGCAGGGCTTTACCGGCGTCAAATACGACGGACGCGCTTATGACTGCGGATCGAAGCTCGGGTTTCTTACCGCCAACCTGATCTTTGCCCTCGACCGGCCCGATATCGCTCCGGCCTTCGGCAAGATCGTCCGCCAGATCGCCGGGGAAATCGAGCCCTAGACGACGGCTTCGACGCTCAGCACCGCGCCGGATGCCGCGGTGACCCGCACCTTCCGGCCCGCCGGTAGATCGGGGCCAGTGACGCGCCAGACGGTGTCGTCCAGCGCCAGCCGGCCCCAGCCGTCGCGGATCGGCTCGTTCAACACCGCCTCGTGCCCGATATAGGACGCGGCGCGGTTGTTGAGGAACGGCCGGTCGCTCGGCCGCTCGCGCCGCTTGAAGAACTTCATCCAGACGATGATCAGCACCAGCGATAGGGCGCCGAAGAGCAGGACCTGCATCGGCCAGTCGATGACCCACACGAACCGCGCAAGGCCCGTGACGACGGCCGCAACGCCCATCCAGATGAGGACACCGCCCGGCAGGGCCAGTTCGAGGGCGAGCAGCACCGCCCCGGCGATCACCCAGGCCCAGGGCCCGATGCTGCCGATCGTGTTGATGATGTCCATCTGCCGGGCCTTCCCGTTACTGCGAGGTCGACGGCGGGCGGCCGCCATTGGTGCGCGGTGGGCGGGCCGGCGAGTCACCGGTGCCGAAGGTTTCCTTGGCGATCTCGGCGATGCCGCCAATCGCCCCGATGACGCTCGCCGCCTCGACCGGCAGCATGAGAATCTTCTGGTTGGGTGAGCGGGCAATGCCCTCCAGCGCCTTGATGTAATTGTTGGCGACAAAATAGTTTATGGCCTGCACGTTGCCCGACGCGATCGCGTCCGACACCATCTGCGTTGCCTTGGCTTCGGCCTCGGCCGAGCGCTCGCGCGCCTCGGCATCGCGGAACGCGGCTTCGCGGCGGCCCTCGGCTTCGAGTACCTGACTCTGCTTGGCGCCTTCGGCCTGCAGGATCGCGGCCTGCCGCTTGCCTTCGGCTTCGAGGATCAGGGCGCGCTTTTCGCGTTCGGCCTTCATCTGCCGGCCCATCGATTCGACGAGATCCTTGGGCGGATCGATATCCTTGATCTCGATGCGGGTGATCTTGATGCCCCACGGCGACACCGCGGCATCGACGACCTTGAGCAGCCGCTGATTGATCTCGTCGCGGTTCGAGAGCAACTCATCGAGGTCCATCGAACCCATCACCGAGCGGATGTTGGTCATCGTCAGGTTGAGCACGGCGTGTTCAAGATGCGAGACCTCATAGGCGGCGGCGGCGGCATCGAGGATCTGGTAGAAATTCACGCCGTTGGCGGTGACCGTGGCGTTGTCGCGGGTGATGACCTCCTGGTGGGGAACGTCGAGCACCTGCTCCATCATGTTGATCTTCCGGCCGATGCCGTCGATGAACGGGATGATCAGGTTGAGCCCGGGTTTCAGCGTGCGGATGTAGCGGCCAAACCGCTCGACGGTAAAATTGTAGCCCTGCGGCACTGTCTTGATGCCGGCAAACAGCACCAGGATGGCGAGAATGCCAACGGCAATGAGGGCAGTGCTCATGCCGTCGAGGCCAAACAAATCCATCAGTATTCTCCTCTGACGCCCGGGGCCATGCGGCGGCGGCGTTCATGAAATGTAGGTGCGTGCGGCCCCCCACGCAACAATGACGCCTGCCGGCCCGGGTTCCTTGGGATGGAGTCCGTCGGCGGCGCAAGACCGGCGACGGGGGCGATTCGAGGAGCTAAGGTGTGGTCATGGACCTGACCGATGCGATGGGGATCAAGGCCGCGGAGCGGCTGGGCGTAAAACTCAGCAGCCCGGATCGCGTGGTCTACCCCGCCGACGGGATCACCAAGGCGCAGCTCGTCGCCTACTATGCCGCCGTTGCGCCGCGAATGCTGGACCACGTTGCCGAACGGCCGTTGAGCCTCGTGCGCGCGCCGGGCGGCGTCGACGGCGAAAAGTTCTTCCAGAAGCACGACAAAGGCAGCTTCCCCCCGGCGGTGCAGCGGGTGGCGATTGCCGAAAAGCTCGAGGACGGCACCAAGGACCACATGTATGTGACCGATGCTGCCGGTCTTGCGGCGCTGGTGCAGATGAACACGCTGGAGTTCCACATCTGGGGCGCGAAGGTTGCCGACGTCGAGAAGGCCGAGCGGATCGTCTTCGACATCGACCCCGACGAGGGGCTGGAGTTTGCTGCGGTACGGGCCGCCGCGATGAGCATCCGGGACGAGCTGGGGGAACTCGGGCTCACCAGTTTTCCGATGGTCACGGGCGGCAAGGGTATCCACGTGATCGCGCCGCTCAGGGCGGTTGCCGAATGGCCGCTGGTGAAAGACTTCTGCCACGCCTTTGCCGACCGGCTGGAGGCGACGCAGCCGGAGCGGTTCACCGCCAATATCCGCAAGGCGAAGCGCCACGGCCGGATGTTCGTCGACTACCTGCGCAACGAGCGCGGCTCGACCGCGATCGGGCCATTCTCGACGCGCGCCCGGAAGGGGTGTCCGGTCGCGGTGCCGGTCGGCTGGGACGAACTTGCGACGATTGATCGTGCCAATGGCTTTACCCTCGAAATGGCCGCCGCGCGGGCTCAGGAAAAAGATCCCTGGCCGGGCTATTTCAAGGTCAGCCAGGCCATCAGTGTAAGGCTGCTGCAAGCCGTCGAGGATAAGTGACGGGACCGGTACGATCGCCGGCTAGATCCAGCCCTGCAATTCGCGTCTGATGACCGATTCCAGCATGATCATGCCGACCTCGGAGTCGTTGAGGCACGGGATATAGGCGTAGTGTTCGCCGTTGCCGCCGGCGTGCTCGAACTGCTCGCGCCCGGTGATGGCGAGCTCCTCCAGCGTCTCGATGCAATCGGCCGAGAACGCCGGTGCGAGGATCGCGACCTTCTTCTTCTCCGCGCCCAGTTCTTCGATGGTGACGTCGGTGTAGGGCTGCAGCCATTCGCCGCCGCCGAAGCGGCTCTGGAAGGTGACCATCAGCTTTTCTTCCGGCCAGCCGAGATGCTCACGCACGAGGCGCGTCGTCTTCACGCACTGGCAATAGTAGGGATCGCCCTTGAGCAGGTATTCCTTGGGCATGCCGTGGTAGGAGGTGAGCACCACGTCGGGCTCGAAATCGAGCTTCGCAACCCCGTCGAGAATGCTCTGGCTCAGCGCTGCGACATAGGCCGGTTCGGCGTAATACGGCGGCAGCGTGCGGATGGCGGGTTGCCAACGCATCTGCTGCAGCGCCTCGAACGCCTTGTCGTTGGCGGTGGCGATGGTCGGCCCGCCATACTGCGGATAGAGCGGCGCGAGGAGGATCTTTTCGCAGCCGGCCTGCTTCAGCGCCTCGATGCGGGATTTGGTCGACGGATTGCCGTAGCGCATGCCGAAATCGACGCGCACGGCGTCGCCGAGCCGGGCCTGCAGCTTTTCGGCCTGCTTGCGCGTGATGACGCGCAGCGGGCTGTCATTGGCCTCGCGATCCCAGATCTTGTCGTAGTTCGCGCCGCTCTTTTGCGGGCGGCGGGCGAGGATCGGGCCTTGCAGGATGAGTTGCCAGACCAGCGGGCCGGGCGACTCGATGACCCGGCGGTCCGACAGGAACTCGCTGAGATAACGGCGCATCGACCAGTAATCGGTGGCGTCGGGCGTGCCCAGATTGAGCAGCAGGACGCCAACCTTCGGCGCTTCGAAGCGCGGGTGATCGCTGGGTTTGAACGTGCTCATGCCGCGCCGGGAAATTGGAAGCATTCTAAGTGGCGCAACATAGCCACCAGCGACCCCGGCGCAAGTGCGGGTTTGTCGCGGTCAGAGGCTGGCAATCAGAAGCACCACGCCAAAGAGGAAAACCAGCACCGCGCCGGCCAGTTCGGCCCACCAGACGATGGCGCTCCCGGCGGACCCGCCGGTGCGCGAAACGAAGCCCTTGAGGACCACCGCGAGGCTCGCGAGGACGGCGACGGTCAGCGCCGTGCCCAGCCCCATCAGCAGCACGGCGACGATGCCGGCCGCGAGCAGGCCCTGGCTGAGCGCGAAGGCCAGCACCACCAGCGCGCCGGAACAGGGGCGCATGCCCACCGCCAGCACCACGCCAAGCTGCTCACGCCAGTTGCCGCGGGTCTGCTCAGGGGTGACGATGTGCTGGTGATCGTGGTCGTCGTCGTGCCCGGCGTGTTCGTGGTGATCGTGGGCGTGATCGTGATGGCCGTGCGGGCCGTGGTTGTGGCCGAAGTGCGGGTCGCCCGGGTGGCGGCCATAGGCATCGGTGCCCGCGCCGAGCGATGCCCTTGCCTTCTGCGCCAGATCGACCGGCGGGTGGCCGTGGCTGTGGCTGTGGCCCCAGCCGAACAGTTTTCGGCCGATCAGCCACAGGCCGAGCAGCGCGACGAGGGCGTAGGACGCGATGCCGATCCAGTTCGCAGCATCGTTCATCGCCGCGGCCGTGAGGTTGAGCGCCGCGGCGGCGACGAGGACCAGCGCGATGGCCACCAGCGACTGCACCATGGCCGAGGCAAAGCTGAGCAGCACGCCGCGGCGCAACTGCCGCTCGTTGGCCAGCACATAGGACGAGATCACCACCTTGCCGTGGCCGGGGCCGGCGGCGTGGAGCACGCCGTAGAGAAAGCTCAGCAGGGCGAGCTGCGCCAGGATGGCCACGACAAGCGACTGAGCTTCCGCATCGCTGGTGACGCGGTCGGGTGGGGGAAGTCGCAGTGGAGTTTCGAACAAGCAAGAAACCGGCTCGTCTTTCTTTCCTTCAAAGATCTCGTCCCACTGCTCATACATCGCCTTG
>DAORUH010000152.1:0-6738 GCA_035433065.1 Devosia sp.
CCGAGTGGACCCGCGGGTCGAGCCCGCGGGTGGGGTAGCATGTGCGCCCTCCCGAGCACCCTGCGCAAACCCCCTTGAGTTCTTCATGGTGAGCCTGTCGAACCAGGAAGAACGGGCACTCCGCCTCCCCAAACCCTAACGCGCGCTCAGCTTTCCCCGCAGCTCATCCAGCGCCTGCGTGCAGCGCTCGATCTCGGCGCGTAGCGTCGCGCGGTCGGCGGTCGAAATGCCGCCCTTCGACCTCAGGTCAGCCGTGACGCCGGCCACCAGTTCGTCGGTGGCCCGCCGCAAGCGGGCGATTTCGGTGGCTACGGCCATGTGCAGGTCTCCATTCGCGGCGCACCATAGTGCAAATGCACGCGCCGGGCGCACGCGCCGCACCTTTTCCACCGCCCCGACTCGGGATAGGGTCCATCGCCTCTCAACGATGGATGGATGCCATGGCGAAGCAGGTGAACGACCGCGACTTTGACGCCGAGGTGCTCGGCGCAACCGAACCCGTGCTGGTCGATTTCTGGGCCGAATGGTGCCCGCCCTGCAAGGCGATGGACCCGATCATGGACGAGCTCTCGGTCGAACTCGCCGGCCGGGTGAAGATCGTCAAGGTCGACGTCGAGACCAACCCTTCCACCGTCACGCGCTATAACGTGCGCGCCATGCCGACGATGATCGTGTTCCACAACGGCGAGCCCGTGGACATGAAAGTCGGCGCAGGGCAGTCTCGCGTCCAGCTCATCAAGTGGCTGGATCAATTCGCGGCGTGACCCTCGACAGCTTCCGCAAACCTCCCTTCAACCTCGACGACGCGGCGATCGCGTGGGTGCGCGAGCGCCTCGCTACGCTGCCCCTCGAGGACAAGGCGCGGCAGCTGTTCAACCTGCGCATCGCCAACGGCTATGACGAGGCCTCCGTCGCCGCCATCGAGCGGTTCCGCCCCGGCGGCGTGACACGCGCGCCCGGCGGCGATCTTGCCGCAGAACACCGTATGCTGGCGCGGCTCAACGCGGCGGCGCCGCTGCCGCTGCTGGTCTCGGCCGATCTCGAAGGCAGCCGCATGAGCCTGCCGGGCGGCACCGAACTGCCCAACCCGCTCGGCCTCGCTGCCCTCGACGATATCGAGGTGACGCGGCACGTCGCGCGCATCATGGCCGAAGAGGCGCGCGCGGTCGGCATCAACTGGACCTTCACCCCGCTGCTCGATGTCAACGCCGCCTGGCGCAGCCCCATCGTCGCCACGCGCGGCTTTGGCAGCGACGTGGCCACCGTCGAACGGCACGCCGTGGCGACGCTCGAAGAGTTCCAGAAGCTCGGCGTCGCGGCCGCGGTAAAACACTGGCCGGGCGAGGGGTATGACGACCGCGACCAGCACCTCGTCACCACCACCAACCCGCTGTCGATGGATGCGTGGGAGCTGGTGTTCGGCCGGCTCTACCGCGCCGCCATCGCGGCCGGTGTCATGTCGGTGATGTCGGCGCATATCGCACTGCCCGCCTTCGTGCGCGAAGTGGCGGGCGATGTCGGGCTCGAAGCCTTCCGCCCCGCCTCGATGAGCCGGCTGCTCAACGAAGAGCTGCTGCGCGGGCGGCTCGGCTTCGACGGTCTCATCGTCTCCGACGCCACCAGCATGTCCGGCCTCACCGGCTGGGCCAACCGCCGCACGCAGGTCATCGACATGGTCGCCGGCGGCTGCGACGTCATCCTGTTCTCCGAAGATCCCGCGGGCGATCTCGCCATCGTGCTCGATGCGCTGGCGAGCGGCGCGATCACCGCCGAACGGCTCGATGAAGCGGTGGCGCGCATCCTCGCGATGAAAGCCGCGCTCGGCCTCCACCGGCCCGCTGACGCCGTGCCCTTCGCCCTCGCGACGCCCGACAACCGCGCCATCGCCGAGGCGGCGACGAAGCGCATGCCGACGCTGGTCAAGGACGTGCAGCACACCCTGCCGCTCGATCCGCAAAAGCACCGGCGCGTGCTGGTCATCACCCCGGGCATCATCAACCCCTGGGTGCCCCACCCGATCCCCTTCGCCGTGCCGGACTTGCTGCGCGAACACGGTTTCGAGGTCCGCATCCACCAGCCCGGCGAACCGATCGAGGCGCGAGACACCGATCTCATCCTCTATCTCTTCGGCGAAGAAACGCTGATGACGCGCGGCCGCAACTTCATCGACTGGCTGAAGCTGATGGGCGACCCGATCAGCGCCATGCACCGCTACTGGCACGACATCCCGACGGTGATGATCTCGTTCGGCTACCCGTATCTGCTCTACGACGCGCCGCGCGTCCCCACCTGCATCAACGCCTACATGACGACGGAGACGATGCAGCGCGCGGTGGTCGACCTGCTGCTCGGCAACGGACAGTGGAACCGCCACAGTCCGGTCGATCCGTTCTGCGGCATGGAAGACGCGCGCTACTGAGACGGCCGTCTCAGTCCGGCGGCGTGCCGTTCTTGAACAGCACGTGGCCGCCCAGATACAGCGAGCCGCAGATCACCACGCGCGCCCCCTTGATCGCCGCCGCCGACTTGATGGCGGAAACAACGCCGCGGCTGACTTCCGCGTCAAACCCCATGTCGCGCGCCGCCGAAACGATGGTGTCCGCGCTATGCGCGTTCTTCTCGCCCGGAATGCTGAGCCCGTAGAGTTTTGTCACCTTGCCCGCGAAGGCCGCGAGAAAGTCGGCGGGCGCGCGGGTGTTCATCATACCGAGGATGATGACCAGCGGCGCCTTGCGCTTGCGGTCCATCTCGCCCAGCGCTGCGGCCAGCGCCGCCGCGCCATGCGCATTGTGCGCGCCGTCGAGCCACAGTTCCTGCCCGCGGCTCTGCAGCTCCGTCAGCTTGCCCTTGAGCCGCGTGATGCGCGCCGGCCAGACGACCCTGCGCAGGCCCTTCTCGATATCGGCGGTTGTCACCGGCAGCCTGAAGTGCCGCGCCGCAGCCACCGCGAGCGCCGCATTATCGAACTGATGCGGCCCGAGCAGCGCCGGCGGCGGCAGGTCGAGCAGCCCGTCTTCATCCTGATAGATGAGACGCCCGTCTTGCGCATAGCCATCGAAATCGCGGCCCGCGACGAACGGCGTGATGCGCAGCTCCCGCGCCCGCTTCTCCAGCACCGCCAGACCCTCGTCGCGCTGCCGCCCGAACACCGCCGCGCTGCCGCGCTTCAGAATACCCGCCTTGTTGACCGCGATCGACGAGATGGTCTTGCCGAGGAACGACTGGTGGTCATAGTCCACCGGCGTGATGATCACGCCCAGCGGCTTGTCGACAATGTTGGTCGAATCGTAGGTGCCGCCCATGCCGGTTTCGAGCAGCAGAAAATCCGCCGGCACTTCCGCAAACAGTTTTACCGCCGCCGCCGTGGTGATCTCGAAAAACGTGATCGGCCGCCCCTCGTTCACCCGCTCGCATTCCTCGAGCGTGCGGTTGAGCAGCCGCGTATCGACCAGCTTGCCGGCCAACCGGATGCGCTCGTTGAAACGCACCAGATGCGGCGAGTTGTAGACATGCACCTTCTTGCCCGCCGCCTCGAGGAAGGCGCGCAGATAGGCGATGGTCGAGCCCTTGGCATTGGTGCCGGCGACATGGATCACCGGCGGCAGGCGGTCCTGCGGGCGGCCCATGCGATCGAGCAGGCCGATCTGCCGGTCAAGCTGCAGATCGATGAGTTTGGGGTGCAGCGCCAGGAGGCGCTTGAGAATGGCGTCGGTGCGGGACATGTTTTCGGACTGATCGACTCGGGCGCCGCAGTTCTAGCGCACCCCGTCGCGCGGAGCCACGCCCTCGTGGTTCGACAAGCTCACCACGAAGGCTACTGGCAAACCGTCGCATCCCGATGCTCCGGGAGTTCTGAGTTCCTCATGGTGAGCTTGTCGAACCACGAGGAACGGGCACTCACCCCGCCAACGCCGCCGGCCGCTCCACCTTGGTGGAAATCTCCACGATCCGCTCCTCCCGCGATGCCGTCTCGAACGCCTCCATCACCTCCAGCACATGCAGCGCGAGATCGCCCGAAGCGCGGTGCGGGCGGCCCTCGATGATCGCGGCGGCCATGTCGGCGACGCCCAGCGAGCGATAATTGCCATCGGCATAGGGCAGGGTGACGGGCACCTGCTCCCACTCGGCGCGCGGCCGCGCCAGCTTCACCTCGCCGCCAAACGTATTGGGGTCGGGCACCAGGAGGCTCGCCTCGGTGCCGTACAGCTCGTACGGCACGTGCGCGTGCTTGGGCACATCAAAGCTCAGCGTCACGTTCACCAGCGCTCCCGAAGCAAAGATCAGCGTGCCGGTCACGTGCGTCGCGACCTTCACCGGCATCATCTGCCCGCGCTTCGCCTCCGAGCGAATGACGCGTTCGGTGAACGGCGTCGCGCTCAGCGCCTGCACCCGCGCCACCGGCCCGAGCAGGTTGACGAGCCCCGTGATGTAATACGGCCCCATGTCGAGCACCGGCCCGCCGCCGATATCGTAATAGAACGCCGGATCCGGGTGCCAGTATTCGTGCCCCGGGCAGGCAAAGAACGCCGTGCCGCCCACCACGCGCCCGAGCGCGCCCGAGTCGACCACCGCCCGCGCCTGCTGCTGCCCGCCGCCCAAAAACGTGTCGGGCGCCGAGCCGACGCGCAGCCCTTTCGCCTTCGCCGCATCGACCAGCGTCTTCCCCTCGGCGAAGGTGATGCCCAGCGGCTTTTCGCCATAAACGTGCTTGCCGGCGTCAATGGCCCGCAGCCCCACCGCCACATGCGCGCGCGGGATGGTGAGGTTGACGATGATCTCGACCGCCGGGTCCGCCAGCAGCGCATCGACCGACGTGGCCCTCAGCCCGAATTCCTCGGCGCGCTTCTCAGCCGCCTCGGGCTTCATGTCGGCGAGCCCTTTGACGTCGAGCACGTCAAAGCCCTTCATGGCCTTGAGATAGGCCGACGAGATATTGCCGGTGCCGATGATCCCGACGCCGACGCGACGCTTCGCGCTCATGTGGTCCTCCCCTTCCCGCCCATGTTTACCCCCAGCCCGGTGGATTTCCAGCAGTTTTGAGGTACGTGCCGCAGAATTTGCGGAGCCGGCCAAACCTGCTACAGCCCGCGCCATGCTCAATCCGATGCCGAAAACCTTCGTCTACGACCCGCCGACCGAGCCGTGGCTGAACATCCTTCACGCCGATGACGACATCATCGTGCTCGACAAGCCGAGCGGCCTCTTGACCGTGCCGGGCAAGGATCCGGCGCTGTTCGATTGCCTCGAAACCCGGGTGCAGGCGCGCTGGCCGACCAGCAAGGTGGTGCACCGGCTCGACAAGGACACCTCCGGCATCCTGCTGATGGCGCTTAACAAGAAGGCGCTCGGCTTCCTCGGCAGCCAGTTCGAGCATAGGAAGACCACGAAATACTACACGGCGCGCGTCTTCGGCGCCGTCGAGGGCGAGAGCGGGGTCGTCGACCTGCCGCTCGCCACCGACTGGGAGCACAAGCCCCGCCAGCGCGTCGATTACGAACGCGGCCGCGCCAGCAAGACCGAGTGGCAGGTGATCGGGCGCGAGCCCAATGCCACCCGCATGCGCCTCGTGCCGCTCACCGGCCGCACGCACCAGCTGCGCGTCCACATGATGATGCTTGGCCACCCCATCCTCGGCGACCAGTTCTATTCCACCGGCGAGGCGCTCGCCGCGGCCGACCGGCTGCAGCTGCACGCCACCGAACTCGGCTTCACCCACCCCAACGGCACGCCGATGGTGTTTTCATCCGAGGTGCCGTTCTAGGCGCCGGCCCGTTAGGCGCGGGCCCGCCGGCCCCGTCACAATGTTTCCGTCAAATCTCCATGAGCGGAACACGCGCGGTTTCTAGGCTCTCTGCTGGTTACTATCGAATCGGGGAGCGCCACATGGACACCGACACGACCGACGACCGCATTGCGACAGAGCCCGCGACCGACGTCGCGCCTGAGCCCGCGGCTGATGTAGAGGCCGCACTGCTGCACTACGAACTCGTATCCGAAGTGCTGTTCGTCAGCGCCGATGGCGAAGCCGCGGCAACCCCTCTCGCCGCCGAAGACGAAGCCGCCCTTGAGGACGGCATCGCCTTGCTGTTCGAGGAACTCGTCCAGAGCGACATGGTCTATGTCGAGGCCCCCGAAGCCGAACCGCTGGCCGAGGAAGCCCCCGACCCCACCTTCGCCCTCCTCGACGAACTCAACCGCATCTGGGCCCAGCCCATCGCGGCTTAGGGTATCGGCGCAGCACAGTGGTCTCCGGGGGCACGCCCCTCCCCACCCACAACGTCACCCCCGGGCTCGACCCGGGGGCCCACTCGATCTCTCCAACCGTGCAGCACCATCGAGTGGATGGCCGGGTCACGCCCGGCCATGACGACTGAGGGTTTGGTGAGCGGTGGCCAATGAGCGGGAGCGCGTGGTGCGATTGCCCGTTGCCGCGCCCCGAAACCTCCCCACCCACCACGTCACCCCCGAGCTCGACCCGGGGGCCCACTCGATCCCTCCAACCGCGCACGACCATCGAGTGGATGGCCGGGTCACGCCCGCACCAGCCACAACAAACCGGCACCCAACGATGCATCGGCCGCGCCCCGAAACCTCCCCACCCACCGCGTCATCCCCGGGCTTGACCCGGGGACCCAACAGAGCCTGCCGCGCGTGGTGAAGGTCCGGATGGGTGGCCGGGTCAGGCCCGGCCATGACGACTGAGGGTTTGGTGAGCGGTGGCCAATGAGCGGGAGCGCG
>DAORUH010000153.1:0-6711 GCA_035433065.1 Devosia sp.
AAACCGTTGATGGTCAATTCCTCCGCCGAGCCCTTCTCGACGTTTTCCATCCAGCCGGAAGTGAGATAGTCGGAGAGCGTCTGCTCCGACGGCACCCGCACGACGTCGAAGCGCATTGCCTGGGTGCCGCCCTCGCGCACGCCGATCACCGCCTGCGCGGTATTGTCCAGCGTGAAGGTCTCCGGCGCTGCGAAGGAGAAGCCGAGCTTCGGATGCAGGAAACGGCGACCGCGCACGAAACCTTCGCTGGGGTCTTCGCCATAGACGATGTTGTCGATTGCGGCGAGATAGGTTTCGCGGTCGCGTTCGCCGCCCTCCGGCGAGGAAAACTGCCGCGCCGAATTCTGCGCGTTCTGCACCCGCTCGGGCGTCGCCGGATGCGACGACAGAAAGTCCTGCGCGCGCGGATCGAGCGAAGTTTTGCCGGCCTTGAGCGCGGCGTTGCGCTCCATCGCGGTCAGGAAGCGCGCCGCGCCATAGGGGTCGAATCTGGCGCGCGCGGAAATGCCGACGCCGATGCCGTCCGCCTCGAACTCCTGGGCGCGGGAAAAGCTCGCCATCGTCAGTTTTGTCTTGGCCAGCGCCAGCGCGGTCAGATCGGGATCGTTGCCCATGTCGGTGACGACGCGGGTGACGACGGCGGCCTGGCGCGCCTGGTCCTCGCGGATCGTGGCGTGTTTTGCCAGCACATGCGCCATCTCGTGTGACAGCACCGAGGACAGTTCCGAGGTGTCGCTGGCGAGCGCGATCAGGCCGCGGGTGACGTAGAGCTGGCCGGTCGGCAGCGCGAAGGCATTGACCGCGCCGGAATTGAGAATGGTCACCTTGTAGGCCTGATCGGGACGATCCGACGCCGCCACCAGCCGGTCGACCGTCTTGCCGATCAGGGCTTCCAGCCGCGGATCGTCATAGGCGCCGCCATAGGAGGAGAGAATGCGTTCATGCTCGCGCTCGGTGGCAGGGGTCTGCGCCACCGTGCGCGCCGGCTTGGCCGGGCCGCCCGCCGAAGGCGGGGCGGTGGTGAAGCGATCGACACCGCCGCAGGCGGAAAGCGTCAGGATCGCGCACAGCAGCGGACCCGCCGCCCAAAGCCGGCGGCCTGTCCCCCTGTCGCGCCGTCCCGCACACCCCGTCACGTCAGTACTCGTATCTGGCCGGCGGGCTAATTCCCGCCAAGCATTTCAATCTGCCCCACAAGGAGCACTTCGATTCGCGGGCCGCCCCGCGCCTCGACCCAGCCACGGACCCGAATCCGCCGATTCTCCAGGGACTTAAGGGCGATCCCGGCCGCCGCATGCGCCGCCGCCGCCCGCCTTGAAATAGTCACGGCAAAGTCGCGTGTCCAGTTCCGGCCGAAATTCAGGTAAGTCGTTGCCCCGGCCTGCCTGACCGACAAAACCTTGCCCTCGACCAGTGTAAAGCGCCCGATCCCGGTCAAAATATCGCCCGGACTTTCCGCGTTTTTTATGGCTGCCGGATCGGCCCAGGTTCCCCGTTTGGCTCGCCGCGCTTCCGCCTCGGCGGCCAACAGGGTCGCGGCGCAACCCTTGTCGGCGACATCGGCCGATACCAGCGCCTCGCCCTGCGCCAGCAGCAGGCTTTGCACCGGCACCTCGGAGCCGGCGAGATGGACGAACGCGGGCTGCCGGCCGTAGCGATCGGGGCTGTCGTCGTCGCCCGACAAACTCACCTCGCGACCCGCGATGAGGGCTGACAACGCCGCTGTCCGGCTGGCCTTCGTGCCGGCTACCGGCTCGATGCCGGCGAGCCTGATCTCACGGCCGTCCGTTAGCCGAAAAGTGCGCGCATCGATCACGGCGGAGACGCGGCCCTCGCCCTGCGGTTCGAACGCGCAGCCCGCCGGGTGAGCCGGGGCGACAGTTAAAAGTAGCCAGGTCAAGGCCATGGCCCATCCGGCGCAATGCGCCCTCGTGGCGGTCACCGGTTGCACGACGCTGCCTGGGATCGGATCCATTCCTGTATGCTTGCCGCGATCGGCAGATTAACTTTAGCCGAAATCGGTTTGTCGACGAAGGGGAGAGACGATGGAAGTCAACGGCATCGCGCATATTTTTCTCACCGCATCGAATTTCGAACGTTCCCGCGCGTTCTATCGCCAGCTGCTGCCGTTTCTCGGGCTGAAGCCGGTGATGGATACCGAGACGACCTACTACTGCGTCGGCGGCCGCACCGCGGTCGGCATCCGCGCACCATCGCCGGAGCACGAGGGCGCAGCCTTCGAGCAAGAGCGTGTCGGCCTGCACCATCTCTGCTTCCGGGCCCGCGAGCGCGCCGACGTCGATGAGTTGCACGCCTTCCTGGGAACGCTCAGCGACGTGAAGATCATCCGCGCGCCGCGCGAGGATCAATGGGCGCCGGGCTATTACTCGCTGCTGTTCGAGGATCCCGATGGCATCAGGCTGGAGCTGAACCATGTGCCGGGGAAGGGGCTGTTGGGGTAGCCATTCGCTTTGCGTTAGACCCATCGTTGTCGTCCCGGCCAAGTGAGCGAAGCGAACGCTGAGCCGGGACCCATAACCCCGGTGATCTATTGTAAGAGCGAGACGCTTCAACAAGGCCACTTCCCGTAACCATCAACGGCACGGCGTATGGGTCCCTGCGTTCGCAGGGACGACCCGTTGATAGAGTCTCTTGCGACCATTCCGTTTTGCGGAAAATGCCCGCGCCGCAGAGCTCCAGCATGCCTGCCGCGCCGCTCCGTGCCTTGCCGGTGCTGACACCTTCCGGCATGATTGCGGCAACAGAAGTGAGGTCGCAGCGAATGCGGCCCTTCGCAGGGAGGCTTTGATGAGACGGGTGTTTTCGGGTGTTCTGGCATCGGCGCTGGCGTTGTCGGCAGGTGTCGCCCTCGCGCAGACAAAACCTCCGTTAAAACTCGGCGGCATCCTCGACATGTCCGGGCTCTATGCCGACATCACCGGGGCGGGCAGCGAGGCCGCGGCGAAGATGGCGGTGGAGGATTTTGGCGGCGAGGTGCTGGGCCGCAAGGTAGAGATCGTCGTCGCCGACCATCTCAACAAGGCCGACGTCTCGGCCAGCCTCGCGCGCGACATGCTCGACAACCAGGGCGTCGAAATGATCTTCGATGTCGCGGCTTCCGCAACGGCGCTTGCCGCGGGCGAGATCGCAAAGGCGCGCAACAAGCTCATCATTTTCAATGGACCGGCCACGGTTGCGCTTACCAATGAGGCGTGCGGTCCCTACACCGTGCACTACACCTACGACACGTATGGGCAGGCCAATGTGACGGGGCTTGCGGCGGTCAAGTCCGGCCTCGACACCTGGTTTTTCCTGACCGCCGACTATGCCTTCGGACAAGCGCTGGAAAGGGACACCACCAATGTGGTGGTGAAGAATGGCGGCAAGGTGCTGGGCAGCGTCCGCCATCCCCTCAATACATCTGATTTCTCGTCCTTCCTGCTGCAGGCGCAGGCGTCGAAGGCCAAGGTGATCGGTCTGGCCAATGCCGGCGGCGACACCATCAACGCGATCAAGCAGGCCGCCGAGTTCGGCCTGATGAAGGGCGGGCAGAAGGCCTCGCCGCTGCTCGTCTTCATCACCGACATCGACAGCATCGGCCTTGAAATCGCGCAAAACCTGCTGCTGTCCGAAGCCTTCTACTGGGACCTCAACGATGAGACGCGTGCGTTTTCAAAGCGCTTCACCGAACGCAGGAAGCGGCCGCCGACCACTGCCCAGGCCGGCGTGTATTCCTCGGTCTCGCATTATCTGAAGGCGGTGAAGGCCGCCGGCACCACCGACGCGGCGGCTGTGATCAAGATGATGAAGGAGACGCCGATCAACGACATGTTCGCCAAAAACGGAAAGATCCGCGACGACGGCCGCATGGTGCACGACATGTACCTGTTCGAGGTCAAGAAGCCGTCGGAATCCAGGGGGCGCTGGGACTATTACAAGCTGGTCGGCACGGTTTCCGGCAAAGATGCATTCCAGCCGTTGGAAGCGTCGCGCTGCCCGCTGGTGAAGAAGTGACGGCCATCGTCGTCCCCGCGAACGCGGGGACCCATACGCCGCGGCCCATCGGTTGACGGGCGGATGTAGACGGTTTGGCAACGACTGATGACCGGGATTATGGGTCCCTGCGTTCGCAGGGACGACGAGATCGAATAACGACCCAGGGAAACAACAATGAACAACGAAATCGTCCTGCAGCATCTCGACCAGGGCCTGCTCACCATCACCATGAACCGGCCGGACCGGCGCAACGCGCTCAATCCCGAGATGACGCTGGGGCTGGTGGCGGCGGCGCGGCGCGCGGCGGAGGATCACGAGGTTCGCGCCGTGCTGCTGAAGGGCGCCGGCGGCACTTTCTGCGTCGGCGGCGACGTCAAATCGATGGCGGAGGGGCGGGCGCCGCTGCCGTTCGAGGCCAAGAAGACCAATCTGCGGCGCGGCATGGAAGTCTCGCGCATCCTGCACGAGATGCAGAAGCCCGTGGTGGCGCAGGTCGACGGCGCGGCCGCCGGCGCCGGGCTGTCGATCGCGCTGGCCTGCGATCTCCGCGTCGCCTCGGCATCGGTCAAGATCACCACGGCGTTTGCCAAGGTTGGCCTGTCAGGCGATTACGGCGGCACCTATTTCCTGACGCAGATGCTCGGCAGCGCCCGCGCCCGCGAGCTCTATCTGATGTCGCCGGTGCTGTCGGCGCAGGAGGCGCTGGCGCTCGGCCTGGTAACGAAGGTCGTGCCCGACGGCGAGGTCGAGTCGGCGGCACATGAACTGGCGATGTCGCTGGCGCAGGGGCCCTCGATCACGCTCGGCTACATCAAGAAGAACATCAACAACGCCGAACACATGTCGCTGGAAGCCTGCTTCGACGCGGAAGCCATGCATCACTCGCGCTCGGGCGAGACCGCCGACCACAAGGAAGCGGCGAAAGCCTTCGTCGAGAAGCGCAAGCCCGTGTTTCAGAACCATTGATCGAGGGGGCATGAGATGGCTGGTTTCATGAGGCTGCGGCAGATCTGCCTGGTGGCGCCGGCCATCGAGCCCGCGGTCGGCGATATCGCCGCCATCATGGGGCTGAACATCTGTTACCGCGACGGTAACGTCGCCAAGTATGGCCTGGAGAACGCGCTGCTGCCGGTCGATACGATCCTGCTCGAAGTGGTGGCGCCGTTCCAGCCCGGCACCGCGGCGGGGCGCTTCATCGAGAAGACCGGCGGTCGCGGCGGCTACATGGCGATCTTCTGCTGCGACGATCCCGACGAACGCGGCGCGCATGCGGCGAAAATGGGCGTGCGCACCGCCAATGTCATCGACCACGCGCCGTATCACGGCGTGCAGCTACACCCCCGCGATTGCCGCGCCGCCTTCATCGAATTCAACCACACCGCGGGCAGCGACAATATTCTGGGGCCGTATCCGCCGGCCGGACCGGACTGGCAAAAGTCGATTCGCAAGGACGTGACGCAGGCGCTGACCGGCGTGGAGATGGAAAGCCCGGAGCCCGAAGTGCTGGCCGCGCATTGGGGCAGGATCATCGGGATTCCCGTGAGCACGGGCGAAGCCGGCGAACCGGAGCTGAAGCTGCCCAATGCCAGTTTCCGTTTCGTGGATGGTGCCGGCGACATCATGAGCGGGCTGACTTTCAGGGTGGGGGATGTTGCGAAAGTGCGCGACGCCGCCAAGGCCAGGGGCTATGCGGTGTCGGGCGATTCGTTTGAACTCGGTGGCGTGACGTTCCGGCTGGTGGGGTGAGCGCGCAGGCTCCATCGGGGCTATGCTCCGACCTCTCAACGTCATTGCGAGGAGCCCTTGCGACGAAGCAATCCATTCTTTCTTTACTTGGCGAGTATGGATTGCTTCGCTGCGCTCGCAATGACGTTTCAAGAGCCACGCTTAATTCAATGAACGTCGCGCGCTGAACAAGACCAAGGGACCATTCTCCATGCCCCATCCGCTCGACACCTTCTTCGCGCCCGACAGCATCGCGCTGATCGGGGCGTCGCGCGACCTGGAGAAAATTCCGGGGCGGCTGTTGTCGATGCTGCGCAAGAACGAGTATCCGGGCCAGATCTATCCGATCAATCCCAACTACGGCGATATCGACGGGCTCAAATGCTACAAATCGATATCAGACGTAGGCCAGCCGATCGATCTCGCCATCGTCATCATTCCCGCCCGCGCCGTGCTCGCGGTACTCGAGCAATGTGCAGCGGCCGGCGTGAAAAATGCCGTCATCATTTCCTCCGGCTTTGCGGAGGAGGGCGGCGACAGCGCCGCGATGCAGGATGCCATCGTGGCGCTGGCGAAGCGGACGGGGATGCGGATTTCCGGTCCCAACGCCGAGGGCTTCCTGAGCGAGGTGCAGAAAGTCGCGGCGACCTTCAGCCCGACCGTCGACGTCAAGCCGGGCCATGTGCCGCTGGCCGCGACGAAACGCCGGGCTGCCATCGTCGCGCAATCGGGCGGCATCGGCTTTGCCATCAAGCATCGCGCGAAAGCGCTGGGGGTGGCGATCAGCTATTGCGTCAGTGCCGGCAATGAATCCGATCTGGGCGCCGGTGAATTCCTCGACTACATGGTGCAGGATGCCTCCACCGACGTGATCCTGCTGTTCATCGAGGGCATCCGCGACGTCGACAAGTTCCTCGCCGCGGCACGCCGCGCGGCGGAGTCGGGAAAGCCCGTCATCGTCACGAAGGTCGGCCGCTCCGGCGCCGGCGA
>DAORUH010000154.1:0-6577 GCA_035433065.1 Devosia sp.
GAACTGGTCCGCCTCCACTCGGTGGACGAGGCCGTGGCCGCGGTGCGGCTGGCGCAATCGATCTTCCCGCGCTCGAGTTTTGACCTCATCTACACCCGCCCGCGCCAGACGCTGGATGACTGGGCGGACGAGCTGACGGAAGCGCTGTGGCTGGCCGAGGCGGGGCACCTGTCGCTCTACCAGCTCACCATCGAGATGGGCACGCGCTACTACGACCTCCACGCCAAGGGCAAGCTGAAGATGCCCGACGAGGACCTGAGCGCCGATTTCTACGAACTGACGCAGGAACTGACCAACAAGGCGGGCCTGCCGGCCTACGAGATTTCCAACCACGCCCGCCCGGGGCAGGAGAGCCGGCACAACCTCATCTACTGGCGCTATGGCGAGTATGTCGGGGTCGGTCCCGGCGCGCATGGGCGGTTGCTGATCGGCAACCAGCGCCACGCTACCTCGACCGAAAAGCTGCCCTTCGAGTGGAAGAAGAAGGTGGACGCCCGCGGCCACGGGATGACCACCGACGACATCCTCAGCTGGGAAGAAGAAGGCGACGAACTGCTGGTGATGGGCCTGCGGCTGCGCGAAGGCATCGACCCGCGCCGCTTCACCCAGCTTTCGGGCCGGACACTTTCGGATCGCCAGATCAATGAGCTGAAGTCCATCGGGTTTGTCGAAACGCTGCCGAACGGGTTCATCCGCGTGACCGACCGCGGGTGGCCGGTGCTTGACGCAGTGGTCGCGGACCTCGCGGCCTGACGGCCTGGCACCTCCTCCTCCCAACAGTCCCGGCGATCACGTCTCGGTGGCAGGGTTGCCATCCCGCCACCCCCATGCGTTGCTGTCCGTCCGCCGCCTTTTGCGGCGGATTTGATCGAGGAGGGACTACTATGAAGCGCGTTATGTTGGGGCTCGCGGCGGTGTCGGTATGGGCGGTCCCCGTCCTGGCACAGGATGCGCCTCCCAAGGAGAACGTGGGCTTTTCCGCGCAGGCGCTCGGGGAGATCGAGCTGGCCAAGGAGTTCGATGCCACGGGCACACGCAAGTTCCGCATGCGTACGATCACGCTTGAGCCGGGTGGCATCATTGCGCTGCACAGCCATGCCGAACGACCGGCCATTGAATACGTCGTTTCCGGGGAGGCCACCGAATATCGCGGCACCGAGGAAATCGCGCACAAGGGCGGTACGGTTGTCGTGACCGATCACACCGCCGAGCATTGGTGGAAGAATACCGGGACCGAGCCGCTCCAGATCATCGCTGCCGATATCTACATCCCCTAACGAATAGCTGCCTCACCAGAAACTAGGTGACCCCGAACCCCTTCCCGCGCCGCGGGAAGTGGGCAAATTGAGGACCGGACGCAGCGGGGCCGACCCCCATGCGGCCGGCAGGGCGAACGGGGGTTCGCGTTCTGCCCCGGAACTCATCCATCCACCCGCCCCATCGGATGAGGGACGGCGATCCCCGCGGCCCGGTTGGACCGCGGGGTTTCGCCGTTGGCGGCCCCGCGCCTATACAAACCCGGCCGCCCCGCCTAAACACGGGACATTCACTGGAGAGAGCTGCATGGGCGAGGCAGGAACCGGCCGTTATCTGATCGCCGGTGCGCCGTTCGAGGCGCCGCCGCTGGCGCCGGGGCTCTATGTCGTGGCGACGCCGATCGGCAACCTGCGCGACATCACCATCCGGGCGCTCGAAACGCTGGCCGCCTGCGATGTCGTGTTGTGCGAGGACACCCGCACCTCGGCAAAACTGCTCGATCACTACGATATCCGCACGCCGCGCTCGCCGCTGCATGAGCACAACGAGCGGGCGCGCATCGACGGGCTGCTGGCCGACCTCGCGGCGGGCAAGCGGATTGCGCTGATCTCCGATGCCGGCACACCGCTTATCAGCGATCCGGGCTTTCCGCTGGTGCGCGCCGCGCAGGATGCCGGCGCCGCGATCTTCGCCATCCCCGGTGCCTCAGCGCTGCTCTCGGCGCTCTCGGTCGCGGGGCTTCCCACCGACAGCTTCGGCTTCCACGGCTTCCTGCCGCAGAAGGCCGGCGCCCGCAACGAAGCCATTGCGGGACTCGCGTCTCATCGCGAGACTCTCGTCTTTTATGAGTCGCCGCGCCGGCTGGTGGAAACGCTGCGCGCCATGTCCGATACACTCGGCTACGACCGCCCCGCCGCCGTGGCGCTCGAACTCACCAAGCGTTTCGAGCGCGTCTATCGCGGCACGCTCGCGAGCCTCGTCCTCGGCCTTGAGGAAATGGACGAGATCAAGGGCGAAGCCGTCATCCTCGTCGGCGGCGCGATCGCTGTGGAGATCGATCCAGCAGCCTGGCGGGCGGCGCTTGCCGCGGCGCTGGAGGGCCAGCCATTGCGCGCCGCAGTGGACGAAATCACCGAGGCCTTCGGGTTGAAACGCAAGGACGTCTATGACGCCGCGCTCGCCATCAAAGCCGAAAACACGTGAGCGGCGGAAGGCCGAGGATTTTGGCCGCCGCGGCGAGGCCATCGCCGCCGGACTGCTGCGGCTGAAGGGCTATCGCATCCGCGAGACACGGGTGAAGACGCCCGTGGGCGAGATCGACATCGTGGCGGAGCGCTTCGGCACCACCGCCTTTGTCGAGGTGAAGACGCGGTCGCGCGCCGGGGGCGATTTCGATCCGCTGCTGGCGGTGGACCGGGGCCGCATCATCCGCGCCGCCCACCTCTATGTGGCGCGGCACCCCGAACTCGCGGCCCGCACGCTGCGCTTCGACATAATTCTGCTTGCGCCCGGCCGGTGGCCGCGCCATCTGGTGAACGCGTTCGATACAACCGGAATGTCGTGATGAGCCTCAAAGTCGCCGTGCAGATGGACCCCATCGAGAGCATCAACCCGCGCGGGGATTCGACCTTCGCGCTGATGCTCGAGGCGCAGGCGCGCGGGCACGTGCTGCACTACTACACGCCGCCCTCACTGGCGCTGCGCGACAACCACCTGTTCGCCGACGTCGCGCCGATCGAGGTGTTCGACAAGCCGAAGGGCGAGCATTTTGCGCTGGGCGAGAGCCACGAGGCCGACCTCGGCACCTACGACATCCTGCTGATGCGGCAGGACCCACCGTTCGACATGAACTACATCACCATCACGCATATGCTGGAGCGCATTCATCCGAAGACTTTCGTGATGAACCCGCCGGCCGCGGTACGCAATGCGCCCGAAAAAATCCTCGTCACCGAGTTTCCCGACCTGATGCCGCCGACGCTGGTGACGCGCGACCGCGCGCGCATCGCCGCGTTCCGGCGCGAGCATGGCAACATCATCGTCAAGCCGCTCTACGGCAACGGTGGCGCGGGCGTGTTCTTCATCCAGGAGGGCGACCACAACCTCGCTTCGCTGATCGAACTGTTCGAGCAGAGCTTTCGCGAGCCGTTCATGATCCAGCGCTACCTGCCGGATGTGAGGAAGGGCGACAAGCGCATCATCATCGTCGACGGCGAGCCGGTGGGGGCCATCAACCGCATCCCGGCCGAGGGCGAGGCGCGGTCGAACATGCATGTGGGCGGGCGGCCGGAGCTGATCGACCTCACGCCGCGCGACCGCGAAATCTGCGCCCGCATCGCCCCGGCGCTGAAGGAACGCGACATGGTGTTCGTCGGCATCGACGTGATCGGCGACTATCTCACCGAGATCAACGTGACCTCGCCGACGGGCATCCGCGAGATCAAGCGGTTCGGCGGGCCGGATATCGCGGTGATGATCTGGGACGCGCTGGAGCGCCGGCGGGCCTAGGCTGCTTACCTAGAGGCAGGCGAGCCCGGCCCGTGGCCAACCCAAGCGAACATCGATAACGTCCGGCTCAGGGGGAAACGCATGGCCAACACGTTCCTTGCAGCGCTGGC
This sequence comes from Devosia sp., assembly GCA_035433065.1. Taxonomy (GTDB): domain Bacteria; phylum Pseudomonadota; class Alphaproteobacteria; order Rhizobiales; family Devosiaceae; genus Devosia_A. Next base: position 3,876 of record DAORUH010000154.1, read on the forward strand.
GACACTGTTTGCGACCGTTGGGGTGGCGGATATTGCGTTTATCTTTGCGGCGCTGACCAAGGATCATACGCCGGCCGAGCGGTTCAGCCTCGCGACGCGGGGCGTGCTGATTGCGGGCGGGATCCTGCTGGTCTTCGGGCTGATCGGCAATGCGGTGCTCGATGTGTTCGGCATCGGCATTCCGGCGCTGCGCACGGCGGGCGGCATCCTGTTGCTGCTGATTGCCATCGACATGGTGTTCGCGCGCCATTCGGGCGCCACCGGCACGACGCGGGAGGAAGAGGTCGAGGCACGCCAGCGCCACGACATTTCGGTGTTTCCGCTCGCCATGCCGCTGCTCGCGGGGCCGGGGGCCATCAGCTCGATGGTGCTGCTGACAACGAGCGCACAGGCGCCGCTCGACTACTGGCTGGTGTTCGTCGCGCTGATCCTCATCATGACGATGGCCTGGGTGACCATGCTGCTGGCCATCCCGATTCAGCGGCTGCTCGGCATTACCGGGCTGGCGGTGGTGTCGCGCATGGTCGGCATCCTGCTGGCCGCGCTGGCGGTGCAGTTTTTGTTCGATGGCGTGAAGGCAAGCGGCCTGCTCGGCGGCTGAGGCTCACGGCGGCAGGTATTTGCCCGTGTGGAAGGTCACGCCGTCCCGCGCCACCCGGCGCACGGTGGCAAGAATCGTCGCCACGAAGGCCGGCTCGTTGGACACGAACTCGATCCACACAAAGCCCCGGTTCTGCGCCGTCCGGTAGGCGAAGCGCATGCCGATGCCGAGGCGGCGGCGGAACGCGATCTCGCCACGCGCCACCATGGCGCGCAGTTCTTCGACCAGCGCCATCGCGTCGGGCAGGCTGACGCAGACTTCGAGATCGCGCCAGCCGTGGTTGGGCCGCGTCATCACCCAGCGCACCACCGGCTCGAATGGCACCCGCCGCCACGGCGCGAGGATGCGGTGCTGGCGGTCGATCTGCAGCGCCCGGCCGCGCAGCTTCAGCTTCAGCAGCATCTGCTGCAGCCGGTAGGGGAGGCCCCGGAACGGCGCGATCGAGGTGGCGGCGCCCGGCGCGGGGCCCTCGGCTGGGTTGATGCCATAAACCAGCAGCCGCCGGTAATAGGGATACCAGTGGAGCGTGGTGACGGTGTTCTCGCGGTGCTTCTGCGCAAGGTAGGGCAGCAGTTCGGCGTCGTCCGTCCACTCGATGCGGTTGCTGAGATAGCCGGCAGGCACCGTCGCAAAGGTCAGCTCGGTGAGGATGAAGCCGGCGCGCCGCTTCCGCAGATCCGCCCACAGCGTGTCGGCGCGCCGGCTCAGGACCTCGTTGCCATCGGCATCGAGGTATTTGATGGCGGTGATGAAGTCGTAGAGCGAGAAGGCCTCGTTGCTGGAGCCATGCACGTCGGCGAAAAAGCAGGCGCCGGCCGACACGCCGGAAAACTCGGGCAGGGTCGGCAGCGCGCGACCGCGGGCATCGAGATATTCGGACATCTCGATGAGGCGCGTGCCGGCCCTCACGGTGATTTCTCCGCCGTCGAACGCGACGATGCCGGTGTAGCCACGCATCGCCAGGCGGTCGTCGCCATGCGCCGGGTTGAACCAGGCCGAATAGCCATAACCCTGCGCGCGGAACGGCACGCCGGAGCGCTGGACCTGCTGCAGCTGCGGCAGCGTGCTGGCGCGGATGTCGCGCGGCAGGCGCGAAAAATATTGCGGCAGTCTGCGCTGGGGATGATACCCGGTGGCTTCCGCCACCTTGCGGCTGTCGATGCCGACATTGCGGCCGAAGAACCACATGGTCGAAGGCAGGGCCTTGCCGGCCAGCGTCACCAGCGGGGTGGGAAGAAACAGCGGGCGGCGGCGGGTGATCCGGCCGACCTCGGCAAAGTAGTCGTTGGTCGACACATTCTGCGTGCCGAGGTTGTAGATTTCGTCGCGCACGCCGCGTTCGATCAGCCCGGAGACGAAGCGGGCGAGGTCATCGACATGGATGAGGTTCATGGTGCGGCCGGCGATGCCGGCGGTGATGAGCCTCGAGGCTTTCACCACGCCGTCGGACCACGCCATGCCCGGGCCCATGACCACGGTGGGCCGCACGATGAGGTAGCCGATGCCGGCGGCGCGGCAGGCGGCGATGACGCGCCGCTCTTCCTCGATCTTGAGCCGCGTGTAGTCATCGAGCCGATCGGTGAGCACCAGCTCCTGGTCTTCGCGATAGCCCTCGGGGCCGGCCGGATCGATGCCCGAATAGACCACCTGCGAGCTGACATAGACGTAGAGCCGGCACTGGCCGCGCAACGCGCCTTCGCGGATGTCGCGGTTGAGCTGTTCGTTGACGGCGAGGAACTGTTTTGCGGGGGCCCTGCTGTCGAGCGCGTTGTGGATGACGCAATCGGCGCTGGCGAGGGCCGCGGCAAGCGCTGCCGGATCGGATGAGGCGGCGTAGGCGATGCCATCTGCCGCCGGGCGCGGCGCGCGGACAATGCCGGTGACCTCGTGGCGGGCGCTGAGCGCCGCAACGAGCGCACGTCCGATGCCGCCGGTGGCGCCGGTGATGGCAATCCTCACGTCCTGCCTCGCGTGCTCGACCAATGGAGCGTGCATCGCAGACCGGGCGCGCTGCGGTCAAGCGCACCGCCCAAAGCAAGGGGGGCCGCGGCGCGACGCCACGGCCCCCCGATGGTCCGAAAGAAGGCTATTTCTTCTTGGC
>DAORUH010000155.1:0-6418 GCA_035433065.1 Devosia sp.
CAACCAGATCCGGCTGATCGGGCTCACCAACCACCCGCCGACCGGCTACGTGCCGAGCATGCGGCTGCTGGCGCGTAACCAGCACCGCTATCCGCTGCACAAGTTCGTCACCCATACGTTTCCGGTCAACGAGATCCAGGCGGCGATGGACACCGCGTTCGATCTCGACCGCTCGCTCAAGGTCGCGGTTGTGCCGAGCCGGTGAAATCGGGGCGCTGGCGGGGCTCACCTCTCCATCACCAACCACGGTGTCATTCCGGCGAAGGCCGGAATCCAGGGCGCCGCGGACTGCCTGGGCTTCGGTCTATCGGGCCTGTCCGGGTGACAGACCGGATGGAGCCGTGCGGGTGGCATGGTTTGAGCAGTGGATACCGGCGTTCGCCGGTATGACGGCGGTGGGTTGGGATGACGAAGTCCTCCAAGGGCGCGGCGGTCCGCACCTCGTCATCACCAACCACGGCGTCATACCGGCGAAGGCCGGAATCCTGGGCGCCGGGGTTTCGGCTGGGTTCTGTCTGTCGGCCTGTCCGGGTGATGGACCGGATGGAGCAGCGGGGGTGGAATGGTTCGAGCAGTGGATACCGGCCTTCGCCGGTATGACGGCGGTGGGTGGGGATGGGTTGGGTTGTAGTGCCCGTTCTTCGTGGTTCGACAAGCTCACCATGAAGAACTCAGGGGGCTCACCTTGAAGAACTCAGGGGGCTCGCCATCAAGAACTCAGGGGCTCACCACGAAGTCCTCCTTGGAACCGCCGCCAGAGCAAAAAAGCGCCCCGGGATCTCCGGGGCGCTGCAATAGGCGTGAGCTGCGCGCGTGGCGCAGCAAAGGCGAGGCCGCGGTCAGGCCGGCTTTTCGAGTTCGGCGAACAGCGCGTCAAAACGTTCCTTGGCCTTGGCCGGATGCTTGATGGCCTTGGCGGCGTCGAGGTTGGCGGCGGGCATGTCGCCCACCAGCACCAGCGCGACCATGCCCATCGGGTAGTGCGGGGCGCACTTGATGCCGTAGAGGCCCGGCACCGTGAAGGTGACCGAAATCTCTTCGTTGACCTTGCCCTTGAACGGCTCGGCGCCTTCCGGGATCATGTTCCGGATGGTTTCGGCATTGTGCGACTTGTCGGTCGGGATGAACTTCACCGTGTCGCCGACAGCAACCTTCAGCAGCCCGGGTTCGAACACCATCGTACCTGCCGCGCCGGTGTTCAGCATGTGAACCTCGTGCTCGGCGGCGAAGGCCGGGGTGGCGAGGCTCAGCGCGAGCGGGGTGACGCCCATGATCATCAGGGCGCGGCGGCGGTCCATGGTCTACTCCTTGAGTTCTGACTATCGAGTCTGCAAAATCGTTCGGGGTGGCTGAGCACCGCTGGCCACCCCGAAGTGTACTCACCCGCCAAGTCTGGCAGCAAGATGACGGCGAAGCCCGAATCCTACTTCGGCTGAGGGCCGACGATGATGTATTCGAGAATTGCCGGGTCCGGTGGCAGTTCGGCATCGCCAGCCGGGGCCTTGGTGGCCGACAGCATCCAGGCAATCGTGTCGACATACTGCTGGTCGGAGCGCGAGCCCGGGTTATCCGGCGGCATGGTGCCGCGGATGTACTCGAACAGCGAGGCAAGCGACTGGCCGTCCCACTTGCGCAGGAACGAGGCCCGGGCGATGGCCGGGGCCTGCGGCTGGTCGGGCTCGCCCGCGCCGTCGCCCCGGTCACCGTGGCACTTGGCGCAGACGCCGATGTGGAACGCCTTGCCGCGTTCGGCCTGTTCGGCGGTGAACACCCCGCTCCAGATGGAGCGTTCCTCCTGGGCGAATGCGGCGGTGGACATGCCGATGACGAGCACGCCGACAGCGGCAAGGACTGCATTTCTGAGCATTGTTGTTGTCTCTTTCGTCGGTCGAATTCTTGAAACGGATCACAGTCTCTCGGGCCGGATCTCGACGGCCAGCCGGGCGCGTGTCGATACGTCCCCGCTGACGTCGATTTCGGTGTGACTGGACACGTGCCTGCGGGCCGAAACGAACAGTCGATACGATCCCTTTGGCACGTGAATCTGGGCAACACCCCGCTCGTCGGTGGTGGTGCGGAACGGATGCATGCTGACGATCGCGCCGGCCAGCGGCGCCTCGTTGTCGTCGACGGCTTCGACCGTCACCACATGTTCCGCGGGCGCGACGATGCGCACGCCAACCGGCGCCATGCCGGAGGCATGCTCGGGGGTCATGTCCGCCCCGGCAAAGCGCACCTGCCAGTCGTGCATGCCCTCGCCGCCGGCGACGCTGAAGGCGGCCTCGGCAAAATACAGCGCCTCGGTCTTCTGCCACACCGTGTCGCCGAGCACCGCCTCGCTGATGAGCGCGCCGGTCTCGTCGTGGATGGTGATCGTGCGTCCGCCCAAGGCGCAGCCGCACGAGCAGCGCGCGCCGACGAACATGCTTGCCGTGGAGCCCGCGGCAATGGCGCCGGGCAGGCCCCAGATGTTGAGCGTGACGGCGTGGGCCGTGACCTCGATGTCGATCGGGACGGTAGCCCCGGCAAAGGACATGTCGCCGGCGTCGAACCCGGGCAGCACCGCGGTCCACTGGTGGGCGCCAACCGCGAGGGGCGCGCTCAGCACCAGATCGTCGCTGCTCGCGGCGTCGCCATCGAAGCGGCTGAGTTCGACCTCGCCGAGGCGATTGCCCCCGGCTTCGAAAAGGGCGACCACGAGCCCGGTGGTGTCGCAGGCCGGCGAACAGGTCACGCGCGCCGAGACGCCGATCTCGGCCCCGGCCTGGGCCGGGCTCGAGGTGACCTCGATGGACAGGCTCACCTGCCCCACGGATTTCTCTACGGATTCAGCCACGGTATCGCTTTGCCTGAAGTAAACTCTGGGAAAAGCTGCGGGGGCGCATGGCCCCCGCAGTTCGATGCCTGTCAGGCAGCCGGTTCGCCGACCGCGTTGGTGCCGGCGATGTAGCCGTGCACCAGAGCGCGGCCGAGGCCGTGCTGGTTGCCGCCGCCGCTGGCTTCGCCACCGGCATAGAGGCCCGGAATGACCGCGCCTTCCATATCGACGACCTGCGCCTTGCCGTTGATGTGCAGCCCGCCATAGGAGTCGTGCCACACCGGGAACAGCGCCGCCGCGTAGAAGCGCGGGGTGTCGATCTTGTACATCGGCGCATCCGGGCCGCGCTCGAAGTCGGGATCGAGACCCGAGTCGACGTTGGCGTTCCAGTTGTTGACCGTATCGACAAGGTGCTTCAGCTCGACGCGCTGCCACTGGCAGCCCGAGCGGATCTTCCAGGCCAGTTCCTCGATGGTGTCGGCCGATAAGAACAGCCCGTTATCCGGCGAGGTGAACGGCGGCTCGATGTTCCACTCATCACGATCGACGGCGGCCTGGTCGAAGATCGCCCAGATCGGACCCGACAGGAAGTCGGGCTCGGCAGAGCCTTCGTTGAGCGCCGTCGCCGCATGGACGCCGGCGTTGGCCGAGTAGGTGTTGCGCACGTTCTCGGCGCTGGCATTGCGCCAGTCTAGCTGCTTGAAGTCGAGGCCGGCCGCCGGCTGGCCCTTGTTCGGACCCGGCGGGAACGAGGCGTTGGACCAGCCCTTCAGCAGGGTCATCTCGTTGAAGAACCGCTTGCCGACCTGGTTGACGGCGATGAGGTGCTGGAACGAGTCGTTGCCGAGGTCGATGCCCGTCGACCCACGGGTCGAGAAGGCCGGGTTGCCCGGCAGCATGGTGGTGTAGGGGTCGCGCGTTGCGAGCGTGCCCGGGAAGTGGAAGGTCGAGGGGTAGCTCAGGTTCTGCTGCATGCCGGCAAGACCGGCGCCGATCCGGATACCCGCCTTGATGCCGCTCGCGTCCTGCCCGCGCGGCCCAAGCCAGGCAAAGCCCGACGACACGAATGCCGGCTCACGGAAGCCCGGGTGGAACATGCCGCGGAACTCGGGGTTCGCGGCGTGACCGCCGGAGCTGACGACGACCGCCTTCTTGGCGCGGATGTAGACGACATCCTTCTTCTCATCGATGTTGCCATCGTGCCAGTAGCCCTCGAGCCGCTCGCCGGTCTTGGGGTCGAGGCGCGGGGAATAGCTGGCCTTGATGCCCAGCACGCGGCCCGAGAACTGTTCCTCGCGGATGACCTCGTCCATGTGGCGGTGCAGCGTGAACTGCACGCCCTTGGCGCGCGCGCTGTGCTCGAGCGGACGGGCAAGGGCCGTGCCGTTGGTGCGGGCGGTGGGGGCAACCGTGCCCGAGCCGTCCTGCATCAGGGTCGGGGCAAACAGCGACGAGGAAACGCCCGGAATGCCAGCGTCTTCCTTGGTGATCGTGCCCTTCACGACGTCGGTGGCCTCGCCTTCCATGAGGAAGGCATAGGCGCGGCGGGCGCGCGACATGCCGGCATTGCCGTGCGTGCCCGAGATGCGGCCCATGCGGACATTGTTGTCGAGCAGGAACGTGCGCACCGCCGAGCAGTTGTCGGCCCAGGCGCGATGCAGCGGCCGCTCGTTGTAGCGGTACGGCGCCTGCGCCTGCGGATCGAGCACCGACCAGTCGGTCATGTCGCGGAACAGGAGGTCGACGTCGTCCTCGAGCTCGGCCGGGTCTTCGACCGGCGGCACGGTGATGTAGCCATCGGGATCGGCTTCGCCGCGGATATCGCGCAGCTGCAGCGGATCGCCGCCGCCCAGCGAGATGAGGCCGGTCGAGTGCAGCATCTTGCCGCCGACTTCGAAATTCTGGTCGACGGCGAGCACCGAGGCCCCGAGATCGCGCGCGCGAATGGCGGCCGCTACACCAGCGCAACCAGCGCCGATGACAACCACGTCATATTCATAGTCCCAGGCAATGCCATCGGGCGTCGCCGCCTGCGCCGCGCCCGGCAGCGCCACCGCAGCCGCCGCGCCCATGCCGGCGACGGCAATGCCGCCCTTGAAGAACTCACGCCGGCTGACCGAGCTATCCTCGGTGCTGACGTCGTCCTTGTCCCCTAACTTGCGGGTCATCCAAATCCCTCCATGACCGTCCGCTGCCACCCATGCAGCGAAATCCCGCAGACCGGACGTTACCGGCCTGAGCTGTCATCGTTAGGGACGGGAGCGATGGAGGACCAATGCAGAATACTTAGGTCTGACAAATGCCTGGCTTAGGCCGGGCGCGGAGTCGGCCACGAGGGCGCAACTGCGAAACCGCAGCGAGGCAGGTCGCGGGCAATGTCCGGGGGGCGGTGCAACATACTATCGGCGAGCTTGACCGGACGCACGATACAATCAAATCCCAGCATGACCCTGATGCAGAAACACACCCGCTGGGGAGAGGCGCAGGCTTCTATTCAGCGAGTGAGAACTGGATGGTCCCCGTGCGCAGCAGCGTCTCGCATCATGGCAGAACCATGTGGTGCACCCGTGCATGACAGTCGGGTGCGCGAAAAGCTCAGCAATGCCGGGTTTCCCAACGGCCTCAACACCTTGGTTGAGAAGTGGTGCCCTGGAGAGGACTAGCAGCGGCTACCATTCATCCGTTGATTTTGCGGAGACTTTCGCGCCTCGACGAAATTGATGTGTGGCACCTCCGCGGGGCAGCGGCAAGCCGAACTTCGACCTCTGCCCCACGGGTGTGGACCTTATGGCGAATGCCCCTACCAGGTGCCGCAAGTGCGGGGTCTAGGTTAGCCCCCATCGCAAATTCATCTGGAGCTCGGTCCTACATCGCCCAGCATAGTTCCAAGATCGGGCAAGAGGCGTTCCCCTCGCCCGCTCCACGTTATGTTCCTCCCTCCCAACGTGCCGTTAGGGCACGGCGCCTCCTAGGCCGGAGACACGCCAGCGAAGCGTTTGCCGCTGAGTATCTCGCTGACACGGCCTTGGTTCAGGCCGACGACCGCTGCAATTTCGCTCTGCGGCAGGTCCGGGTGATCCAAGTGCAGCCGCTTTGTCAGCGCGGCCTGAGCTTCCGTTGTCGCGACCTTGCGTGGCCGGACGGCGCGGTAGATTGAGAGGACCGTTTTCATGCGTTTCCTTTCGCCCCTGGATGGGACGACGAGGACTTTAGCCTGAGTCTCCGTGGTCATGCAGAGAGCGCAACCCCGCTATGCACATTTTTCTGTTCTTGTTTTGTGCGGCCTGTCGGCGTCTCTGATCCAGAGGGGCCCACCGGTAACCACTACGTGTAGGCCTAGAGTAGGGCTCATGAAGGGGGGTACTTCGTCCCCACCGTGATCTCGTTCAACCCACGGAACGACACGCCATCATCCAGGGACCCGGGGGGTAGGGCATCCCCACACACCCGAGACATACTCATAGACTAACTATAGTCAGACTTACGTAGGTGGCCATGCCACCAAGAGGGCGATTTTGTGAGCACCTCCCGGGTGGCGTGAGTTTCCTGGGGGAGGTCGGACCTAAAATTGCATCTAGGTTCACAGAGGGATATTCCCCG
>DAORUH010000156.1:0-6361 GCA_035433065.1 Devosia sp.
CCCTCATCCGCCCTTCGGGCACCTTCTCCCATCAAGGGAGAAGGCGTGACTGCGAGCTCTCGGTCTGGATTCCTTCTCCCTTGATGGGAGAAGGTGGCGCGTAGCGCCGGATGAGGGTGGGGCCAAGGCCTCTTACGGCAGCCGCGCGATGCGCTCTGCGAGCAGCTTGTAGTACCCGTCCGCGTCGCCGTTGCGGAGGAAGAAGACGTTTTTGGGTTTGTTGGTGATGCCCCAGTAGTCGGCGACGGTGGCGCCGATGGTGAGCTCGCTCGCCGTTTCGATGGTGACGTTGATCTGGCGGCCTTCGAACAGTTCGGGCTTGAGGAGCCAGGCGATGACGCAGGGGTCGTGCAGGGGGCCGCCGTCCCAGCCGTATTTCTGTTCGTCGAAGCGCTCAAAGAAATCGAGCAGTTCGGCGGTGACGACACCGGCGCGGTTGCCGAGTTCGCGGAAGGTTTTTACGCGCGCGGCGGTGGAGAGCATCTGGTGGCTGAGGTCCAGCGGCACCTGCGTGATGGGGACGCCCGAGCGGAAGACGACATCGGCGGCGTCTGGATCGACGAAGATGTTGAATTCGGCGGCGGGCGTCGCGTTGCCCTGTTCGAAATAGCCGCCGCCCATGAGGACGATTTCCTTGACCCGGCCGATCACGTCGGGCGCCTTGATGAAGGCCATCGCGATGTTGGTCAGCGGGCCGAGCGGGCACAGCGTGATGGACTTTTCGGGGTGCGTGCGCAGCGCTTCGATGATGAAGTCGGTGCCGTGCTGGGCTTCGGCTTTCAGCACCGGATCGGGCAGGGTGGGGCCATCGAGGCCTGTCTTGCCGTGCACATATTCGGCGGTGACGAGATCGCGCCGGATCGGGCGCTCGCAGCCGGCAAAGACCTTGATGCCGGTGCGGCCGCTGACCTCGACGATCTTGAGCGCATTGAGGACCGAGAGGGGCAGCGGCACGTTGCCGGCGACACCGACAATGCCAAGGACCTCAAGGTCCTCGGGGGAGGCGAGCGCGGCGAGGATGGCGATCGCGTCGTCCTGACCCGGATCGGTATCGATGATGATTTTTCTGGCCATTATCACGTCCTGGAAATGAACCCGGCGCTTGTAGAAGCCCGTTGTCCGGGGCGCAATGGCGGTCCGCGGACGGGCCTGGCCTCCCAAACAGGGCAGTTGACGGCCCGGTCCTTCGGGCTCCACACCTAGTCTTTTGAATGTTGGACTGGACCGATAATGGAAGGCGAACTGGCGGGCCATGCGGCCGGAGGCGGGCTCGGACTGATCCAGGTGGTGGCGCTGCTCGCCGCCGGTGTCATCGCCGTTCCACTGTTCCGGCGGCTGGGCCTCGGCTCGGTTCTCGGCTATCTCGCGGCGGGCGTGCTGATCGGGCCGTGGGGACCGTTCCATGTCATCACCGAGCCCGAGGGCATCCTGCATGCCGCCGAACTCGGCGTGGTGCTGTTCCTGTTCATCATCGGGCTCGAGATGGAGCCGACGAAGCTCTGGGGCCTGCGCAAGCAGATCTTCGGGCTGGGCGTGCTGCAGGTCACCGTCTGCGGGGCGCTGCTGACGGCGGTCGGCATCCTGCTCGGCTTTAGCTGGCAGGTGGCGTTCGTCGCTGGGCTCGGGTTCGTGCTCACCTCGACGGCCATCGTCATGCAGATTCTGGGGGAGCGCGGTGAGCTGACCTCGCCGGGCGGCCAGAAGATGGTGTCGATCCTGCTGCTCGAAGATCTCGCCATCGTGCCGCTGCTGGCGGTGGTGGCGCTGATCTCGCCGACGGCGGCCGAAGATACCGGCGGGCTGCTGTCGCGCTTTGTGGCGGCCGGTATCGCCATTGGCGCGATCCTGGTGCTGATCTTTGTCGGCCGGCGACTGCTTAATCCGATTTTCCGCTTCCTTGCCGACAGCAAGGCGCGCGAGGTGATGACGGCGGCGGCGCTGCTGGTGGTGCTGGGGGCAGCGGTGTTCTTCCAGCTCAGCGGGCTGTCGATGGCGATGGGAGCCTTCCTCGCCGGTGTGCTGCTTTCGACCTCGACCTTCCGGCATCAGCTGGAGGCCGATGTCGAGCCGTTCCGCGGGCTGCTGCTGGGGCTGTTCTTCCTTGCCGTGGGCATGTCGCTGGACCTGACCATCGTCGTGTCGAACTGGCAGATCATTGCGCTGAGCGTTCTCGGCTATGTGGTGGTCAAGGCCGTGGCGATCTACACGATCGCGCGGCTGCTCAGATCGAGCCATGCCGAGGCGCTGGAGCGGGCGGTGCTGATGGCGCAGGGCGGCGAATTCGCCTTTGTGCTCTACACCACGGCGGCGGGGACGGGCCTGATCGACGGGCCGACCAATGCGATCTTCACCGCGACGGTGATCATCTCGATGGTGCTGACGCCGTTCACGACGATCATCATGACGCGCATGCTGCCCAAGCCCAAGCCGTCGATGGACGGGGTGGACGAAATTCCGGGCGAGGGGCTGCGCGGCGACGTGCTGCTGATCGGCTTCGGGCGCTTCGGCCAGATCGCGGCGCAGCCGCTGTTCGCGCTGCGGCACAAGCTGGCGATCATCGACAACGATACCGAGATGATCCAGGTCGCCGGCCGGTTCGGGGTGAAGGTCTATTACGGCGACGGCACGCGACTCGACGTGCTGCGCGCGGCCGGGGCCGAGACGGCGGACATGATCATGGTCTGCGTCGACAAGCGCGAGGACGCGCTGAAAATCGTCGAACTGGTGAAGTCGGAGTTCCCGCTGGCCAAGGTCTTTGCCCGCGCCTTCGACCGGCCGCATGCCTTCGGGCTGATCAATGCCGGGGCGGACTACCAGATCCGCGAGGTGCTGGAATCGGCGCTGACCTTCGGCCAGAGCGCCATCAGCGCGCTCGGGGCCACCGACGAGCAGGTGGCGGACGTGATGGAGCTGATCCGCACCCGCGACCGGGAGCGGTTCGACGCGCAGCTGCTGGGCGGGCTGCAGGCCGGCCGCGACCTGCTGCTTTCCAACGCCGAGGAGCAGGCGCGCGAGAGCGGCGCAGTCAGCGGACCGAGCCAGCCAATCATCCCGCCGCCCGCCGACGAGGCGGAGAAAGCGCAGTAACAATGCCCGCAAAGCCCGTATTCCGGGACTTTGCGGGGCTTCCCACCCGGCCGATTCAGTGCAACAGTGACGGACGTAGAGGGGAACTACATCGTCATGCACCACTGGAAGCGAAATGGCGCCAAAGCCTATCGTATTCGATGCCCCCAGGCCGCCGCCGCGGTCCCGCACCCCTGAAGCCATCCAGGCCGAGATCCTCGAACGGCTGACCTATTCGGTCGGCAAGGATCCGATCGTGGCGCGCCCGCATGACTGGCTCAAGGCCACGATCATGGCCGTGCGCATGCACATCATCGACCACTGGATGGAGTCGAGCCGTGAGACGTGGCGGACCTCCAACAAGCGCGTCTATTACCTGAGCCTCGAGTTCCTCATCGGCCGGCTGATGCGCGACGCGATGACCAACCTCGGGATCATGGACCCGGTGCGCGAGGCGCTGAAGCGGCTCAATGTCGACCTCGGCGACCTGCTCGATCTCGAACCCGATGCGGCGCTCGGCAATGGCGGCCTCGGGCGGCTCGCGGCGTGCTTCATGGAGTCGATGGCGACGGTCGAGATCCCGGCCTATGGCTACGGCATCCGCTATCAGAACGGCATGTTCCGCCAGGAGATGAGCGAGGGCTGGCAGGTCGAACTGCCGGAGGACTGGCTCGCCCACGGCAATCCGTGGGAATTCGAGCGGCGCGAGAGCGCCTATGAGGTGGGGTTCGGCGGGCATGTCGAACCGATCCCCGAGCCCGATGGGACCACGCGGCTCGAATGGCGGCCGTCGGAACATGTGCTGGCGGTGGCCTACGACACGCCGATCGTCGGTTGGCGCGGGGCGCGGGTGAATACGCTGAGGCTGTGGAGCGCGCAGCCGATCGATCCGATCCTGCTCGACAAGTTCAACTCGGGCGACCACATCGGCGCGCTCGAGGAAAGCTCGCGTGCCGAGTCGATCACCCGGGTCCTCTATCCGGCGGACTCGACGCCGGCAGGGCAGGAGCTGCGGCTCAGGCAGGAGTATTTCTTCTCGTCGGCTTCGCTGCAGGACATCGTGCGGCGGCATCTGCAGCAGTACGGCGATCTCGGTTCGCTCAGCGACAAGGTGGCGATCCAGATCAACGACACGCATCCGGCGATCTCGATTGCCGAGCTGATGCGCATCCTGCTCGATGTGTATGGGATGAAGTGGGCGGAGGCGTGGAAGCTGACGCGCGCCACCTTCGGCTATACCAACCACACGCTGCTGCCCGAGGCCCTCGAGACCTGGCCGGTGGCGCTCTTGGAGCGGATGCTGCCGCGGCAGATGCAGATCATCTACGCCATCAATGCCGAGGTGCTGGCCGAGGCCCGGACGCGCGCCGGGTTCAACGACCAGCAGATCGCCAATGTGTCGCTGATCGACGAGCACGGCTCGCGCCGCGTGCGCATGGGGCAGCTGGCGTTTGTCGGTTCGCATTCGGTGAATGGCGTCGCGGCGCTGCATACCGAATTGATGAAGCAGACGGTGTTCGCGGACCTGCACAAGCTCTATCCGGACCGCATCAACAACAAGACCAACGGCGTGACGCCGCGGCGCTGGCTGTTCGAGTGCAATCCGGGGCTGACCAAGCTGATCAGCGACCGCATCGGGCCGGGCTTTCTCGACGATATCGACCAGCTCACGGCGCTGGAGGCGCATGCGGAGGATCCGACGTTCCAGGATCAGTTCGCGGCGGTGAAGCGGGCCAACAAGGTGGCGCTGGCGGCGGTGATCCGCGACCGGCTGGGCGTCACGGTGTCGCCCGACGCCCTGTTCGATGTGCAGGTGAAGCGCATCCACGAATACAAGCGGCAGCTGCTCAATGTCATCGAGGCGGTGGCGCAGTACCAGGCGATCCGCTCGCACCCGGAAACGGACTGGGTGCCGAGGGTGAAGGTGTTCGCCGGCAAGGCGGCGCCGAGCTACTGGAACGCCAAGCTGATCATCAAGCTGATCAACGACGTGGCGCGGGTCATCAACAATGATCCGGCGGTGCGCGGGTTGCTCAAGGTGGTGTTCCTGCCGAACTACAATGTGAGTCTGGCTGAGACCATCATCCCGGCCGCCGACCTGTCGGAGCAGATTTCGACGGCGGGCATGGAGGCGTCGGGCACCGGCAACATGAAGTTCATGGCCAACGGCGCGGTGACCATCGGCACGCTCGATGGAGCCAATGTCGAGATGCTCGAACGGCTGAGCAAGGCCAACATGATGATCTTCGGGCTCACCGCCGCGAAGGTGGCGGAGAAGCGGGCGCGCAGCGAAGTGCCGCGCAGCGTGATCGATGCGTCGCCGGCGCTCAAGGAGGCGCTGGAGGCGATTTCGACCGGCGTGTTCTCGCCGGACGATCCGAACCGCTATCGCGACCTGATCGGCGGGCTCTATGATCATGACTGGTTCATGGTGGCGCGCGACTTCGATGCCTATGCGGCCGCGCAGCGTCAGCTCGATGCGCTGTGGACCGATCGGCGCAAATGGAATGCCATGGCGATCCGGAACACGGCGCGCGTGGGTTGGTTCTCCTCAGACCGGACGATCCGCCAGTATGCCGCGGACATCTGGAGAGTGCCGGCAGTGGGGGAGTGACGGCGCGTGAGTGAATCCAAATGGCATGCCGATACCGAAGACGTTGAGGCAATCGTCAAAGGGCAGCATGCCGATCCGTTCGGCATCCTTGGGCTGCACGAGGTCGACGGGACCTGGGTCGCCCGAACTTTCATTCCGCATGCCGATACGGTCCGCGCCTATGACAGCGAGGGGCGCGTTATCGGCGAGTTGACGAAAGTCCACCCGGCCGGATTTTTCGAGGGCAAGGTCGATCTCTACCGGCGCCAGCCGGTGCACTATGCGGCCAGCAATGATGGCGGTGAATGGGACGTGCTCGATCCCTACAGTTTCGGGCCGGTGCTCGGCCCGATGGACGATTACTATATCGGGGAGGGCAGTCACCTCCGGCTGTTCGACAAGCTCGGCGCGCATGCGATGGAGTTCGAGGGCGTCGCCGGCACCCATTTTGCGGTATGGGCCCCGAACGCGCGGCGGGTCTCGGTGGTCGGGCCGTTCAACGACTGGGACGGAAGGCGGCACCCGATGCGCGTGCGCCTCAACACCGGCATCTGGGAAGTGTTCATCCCCAGCGTCGGGCCGGGCAGCATCTACAAATACGAGATCGTCGGGCAGGACGGAAAGGTGCTGCCGCTGAAGGCCGACCCGTTTGCCTTCCAGTCGGAAATGCGACCGCGCACGGCGTCGGTCGTGGCCGACCCC
>DAORUH010000157.1:0-6354 GCA_035433065.1 Devosia sp.
AGGAGACTTTTCGCAAGATGCGCGCCCCAATTCTCTCCAAGACCGGCCGCTGGCTCGGAGCTTCGGCTCTGGCGATCATGATTGGCCTGGGCGGCGGTTCCGCCTTCCTCGCCGCGACGACGCCGATGGTGTCGGCTCAGGTCCAGCAGGCGGCCCAGATCGACGTACCGGCCGTCACGCCGCAGGCCGGCTTTGCCGACCTCGTGGACGCCGTGCAGCCCGCGGTGGTGTCGATCGTTGTCGAATCGGACGAAGCCAGGCCGAGCCGGATGCGCGGTTCCAATGGCCGCGAGTTCAACTTCCAGTTCCCCGACCTGCCCGACGATCATCCGTTCAAGGACTTCTTCGACCAGTTCCGTCAGTTCGGTGACGGCAATGGTCAGGGCAATCAGGGTCAGGGCAACCAGGATCCGCGTCAGGGTCAGCCCGCGCCGCGCGGTCCCCAGCAGCACATGATGGCGGCCGGTTCGGGCTTCGTCATTTCCGAGGACGGCTACATCGTCACCAACAACCACGTGGTGCAGGACGCGACCAAGGTCACCGTCAACTTCCAGGACGGCACTGAGCGTACGGCGACTGTCATCGGCACCGATGAGCGCACCGACCTCGCCGTGGTGAAGGTCGACGCCACCGAGAAGCTGCCGTTCGTGAAGCTCTCCGACACCGACGTGCGTGTTGGCGAGTGGGTGGTGGCCGTTGGCAACCCGTTCGGTCTTGGCGGCACCGTGACCGCCGGTATCGTCTCGGCCCGTGGCCGTGACATCGCCGGTTCGGCTTACGGCGACTTCCTGCAGATCGACGCGGCGGTCAACACCGGTAACTCGGGTGGCCCGGCGTTCAACCTCAACGGCGACGTCGTCGGCGTGAACACCGCGATCTTCTCGCCCAACGGCGGCAACGTCGGTATCGCCTTCGCCATCCCGTCCAACATCGTGAAGCAGGTGACCACCCAGCTCATCGCGCATGGTTCGGTGACCCGTGGCTTCCTCGGTGTCGGCATCCAGGACGTGAACCGCGACCTCGCCGACTCCGTCGGCCTCAAGGACGCCAAGGGCGCGCTCGTGACCGAGCCGTCCGCCGGTGGCCCGGCCGAGAAGGCTGGCGTGAAGTCCGGTGACGTCATCGTCAACGTGGACGGCAAGGCCATCCAGGACGCTCTCGACCTGAGCCGCACCATCGCGTCGAAGGACCCGGGCACGCCCGTCACCCTCGGTGTGTGGCGCGACGGCAAGGAACAGAGCATGCAGGTGACCCTCGACACGCTGAAGGACACCCAGCAGGCTGCCGTCGAACAGCCGGCCCAGCCGGAAACCCCGGCGGCGCCCACGCCCTCGAGCGTCGGCATCACGCTGGTTCCGAACTCTGCCGGCGAAGGCCTCTTGATCCAGGACATCGATGGCGCCTCGGTCGCTGCCGAGAAGGGCCTGCAGGTTGGCGACGCCATCCTCGAAGTCGACAACCAGAAGGTTGCGACCGCGGACGAATTCGAGAAGGCGATCTCCGCCGTCAAGGACTCGGGTCGTGGTACGGCGCTGATCAAGGCGCAGCGTGACGGCAATTCCCGCTTCATCGGGCTGCCGCTCACGGCGACGAACTAACTTCTACTGGCCCCGGATCCGTCCGGGGCCTTCTTCCTCCGGGGCGGATTGCTCCGGGCGACGACGACATTTCGTAGAAGGCCGGAATCCGATAGGACGATACCCAGAGAGTGTCGGGTGCGTTCGTTCTATGCCGCCACGGATTTCGGCCTTCGCCGCGATGGCGTCGGAACATGCAAAGGGCCGGCGATGAAGATTCTGCTCATCGAGGATGACCGCGAGGCCGCCAGCTACCTTATCCAGGCGCTCGACGAGTCCGGCCACGTGACCCACCATGCCGCCGATGGCGAGACCGGCTACGCGATGGCCTCGGGCATGGACTATGACGTGCTTATCGTCGATCGCATGCTGCCGCGCCGCGATGGCCTGTCCATCGTCGAAGCGCTGCGCGGCGAAGACAACAATACCCCCGTTCTCATCCTTTCCGCCCTCGGGGAAGTGGATGACCGCGTCACCGGCCTGCGTGCAGGCGGTGACGATTATCTCGTCAAGCCATATGCCTTCACCGAACTGCTGGCCCGCGTCGAAGTGCTGGCCCGCCGCTCCTCGCCGGCCGAGGCGGCGACCAGTTTCGAGGTCGGCGGGCTGCTGCTCGACCGGCTGAGCCGCAAGGTCGAGCGCAATGGCGAGACGATCCTGCTGCAGCCGCGCGAGTTCCGCCTGCTCGAGTACCTGATGAAGAATGCCGGCAAGGTGGTGACGCGCACCATGCTGCTGGAGAACGTCTGGGACTATCATTTCGACCCCCAGACCAACGTTATCGACGTGCACATGTCGCGCCTGCGGGGCAAGATCGACAAGGGCTACGCCAACCCGCTGCTGCACACCATCCGGGGCGCCGGGTACATGATCCGTGAGTAGGCTCGCTCAGCTCTGGCGCACATCGACGGTCCGCCTGACCGCGATGTTCATCCTGATCTTCGTCCTGTTTTCGGTGCTGCTGCTCGGCTTCATCTCGTGGCAGTCGAACGCGCAGATCCAGCGCCAGCAGGCCAACGACATTTCGCGCGAGGTGCGGGCGCTGGTGCGGATCGACCGCAATCAGGGCTTTCCCGCGGTGATCTACGCGATCGAGCGGTTGTCGTCGCAGCCCGGACCCGGCGTCTATTACCTCACCGATCTCGTCGGCCAGCGGATCGGCGGCAACATCAATGAAGTGCCGGTCGAAGTGCTGCGCGACGCGGGATTTCACAGCTTTACCTATGCTCGTCCCCGCGCCATCGACGAGGGCGACGATACCGTGCCGCTGGGCAACGCCATCGTGCAGACGGTGAAGCTGGAGAGCGGGCTGACCCTCGTGGTCGGCCGCGACGTGGTGGAACGCCGGGGCTTTACCGCCATCGTCGTAGACGGCTTCCTGTGGGGCGTTCTGGGCATCCTCGTGTTCTCGCTGATCGCGGGCGTGCTCACCTCCATGCGCGTGCTCAACCGCATCGATTCGATCACCTCGACGGCCAACGCCATCATGGCCGGGAGCCTCTCCGAGCGTGTCCCGGTGACCAAGCGCAACGACGAGTTTGACGCGCTTGCCACCAGCCTCAACCAGATGCTCGACCGCATCGAAGCGCTGATGCAGGGGCTGAAGGAGGTCACCGACAATGTCGCCCATGACCTCAAGACGCCGCTGACCCGGCTGCGCAACAAGGCGGAGTCGGCGCTGCGCGACAGCAGCAACGGGACGGTGCAGCGCGAGGCGCTGGAAACGACGATCACCGAGAGCGAGAAGCTCATCAAGACCTTCAACGCGCTGCTGATGATCGCCCGCGCCGAGGCGGGCGCCCCCTCCGGCGCACTCGCCGAGGTCGATCTCAGCACCGTTGCCGGGGATGTCGCCGAACTCTATGGCCCGGTGGCAGAGGAGGCGGGCCTGGTGCTTGATACCAAGGTCACCGAGGGCGTGAAGATCCACGGCAACCGCGAACTGCTGGGGCAGGCGCTGGTCAACCTCATCGAGAATGCACTGAAGTATTTTGAACCGCAGCCTGGCCACGACGGGAAAATCACCATCGGCGTCCGCGCCGAGGGGGGCAGGGTGCTGATCGAGGTTTCGGACAACGGCCCCGGCATTCCGGAGGCCGATAGGGAACGCGTGGTCGAGCGCTTCGTGCGTCTCGACTCAAGCCGCACCGAGCCGGGCTCGGGCCTCGGCCTGTCGCTGGTGGCCGCTGTGGCGCGGCTTCACCGCGGGAGCTTCCGGCTGGAGGACAACGTGCCGGGTGTGCGCGCGGTGATGGATCTGCCGGCGGGTTAGGTGCAAACCTTGCGCGGGGGCGGCCGGTGCCTTGCCGCGCCTGCGTGGTTCGACAAGCTCACCACGAAGGCTACTGGAGGCTCACCACGATGGCTACTGGGGCTCGGATGCGAGGCTTTCTGAGGACTTCGTGGTGAGCTTGTCGAACCACGGGGTCAGGGCTCTCCACGCAGTCCGGCTCACCGAAGAATCTCAGTGCGCCGTCGGGATCGAGGTTTCGCCCACGCCGATGCCCGCGACCTTGCCGCCCTTCAGCACGTAGCCGATGTACTGCGCGATGTCGGCATAGCCGCCGGGACGGTCGGCGCGGTAGGTGGGCTTGTTGCCCGAGGCGGCGCCGAATGCGGCCTTGAGGTCGGCGGTTGAAGCGCCCACCGACGGAATGCCGAACTCGGGCAGGGTGAAGCTGCCGGAGGCGGTGTCGCAGTCGGCCGGCTTCTTGCTCGCGGCCTCAACCGCAACCATCATCACGAATTCCTGCCCGCCCAGCGCGTTCGACAGGAACCAGGTGCTGGCGTTGCCCGAATGGTAGCAGAGCCATGTGGCGCCGCTCGCGCCGTCGCCGGCCCGCTGCAAGGTGCCGCCAAAGCGCTTCTGGATTTCGGCGAGCTTGGTGCCCTGCAGCTTCACCTTCAGCCCGCCCACGCTGATCGTCGAGACCGGCGCCTTGGGCAGATTGGCCTTAGCGAAATTGAAGTAGTTGCCGAAGATGTTGGCCCCCATGCCCGAAAGTTTCGCGGCATCGGCCGCGGCGGTGGCGGCAAGAACGAGGGCAAGCGTGGTGATGGCGAGTTTGAGCCGCATTTCAGATTTGGTTTCCCGGCGATTTCATCGGAAAATAGCGAACCTGCTGCGATTTGCCAGCCGTCAAATCCCTGATTCCAAGGTTGTCCCCGTTGCCCGCTCCCGTTGAACTGCCGGTTCTCCTCGCCGCCGCGCCCTATCTCGCGGAACTCGAAACCCGGCACGGTGCGTGGCTGAAAAGCTCGGGCGATCCGGATTCAGCGCTGCGTGACGAGCTTGAGCGTGTCGCCGCCGAGGGCCGTTCGGCGGCTTCGGAGGAGGAGATCGGCGCGGTTCTGCGCACCGCCAAGGGGCGAATCGCGCTGCTTGCCGCCGCGGCCGAAGCGGCGGGAACATGGACCACCGCCCAATCGACCTCCGCGCTTTCCGATCTCGCCGACACCGCTCTCCACGCCGGTCTCGACGTGCTGATGCGTCTCGCCGCGGGGCGGGGGCTGCTGACCGACGGAGGCGATGCGGCGACCTCGGGCCTCGCGATCTTCGCGCTCGGCAAGCACGGCGGGCGCGAGCTGAACTATTCCTCCGACGTCGACATTGTCGCCTTCTTCGATCCCGAAAAGGCGCCGCTGAAAGACCCCTACGAGGCGACGAAGATCTTTTCGCGCATCGTGCAGCGCCTCGCCGGGCTGATGCAGGACCGCATCGGGGACGCCTATGTGTTTCGCACCGACCTGCGCCTCCGCCCCGACCCGGGCGCGACGCCGGTGGCGCTGCCGGTCGAGGCGGCGCTGACCTACTACGAGAGCCGCGGCCAGAACTGGGAGCGCGCCGCCTGGATCAAGGCGCGGCCCTGCGCCGGCGACAAGCGCGTGGGCGAGTGGTTCCTCAACGAGCTGGCGCCCTACATCTGGCGCAGGCACCTCGACTTCGCGACCATCGCCGACATCCAGGCGATGAAGCGGCAGATCAATATCGCCAAGAATGTCGGCGACGTGCGGGTCGAGGGCCACAACGTCAAACTCGGGCTCGGCGGCATCCGCGAGATCGAGTTTTTCACGCAGACCCAGCAGTTGATCGCCGGCGGTCGCGATCCTTCGCTGCGCGTCCGGCCCACGCAGGAGGCGCTTGCCGCGCTGGCTGCGGCTGGGTGGATCAGCGCCGATACGGCGGCTGACCTTACGCAGACCTACTGGTTCCTGCGCGCGGTGGAAAACCGGCTGCAGATGCTGCGCGACGAGCAGACCCACGTCATGCCGGAAACGCCTGAGGCGATTGCCGTCATCGCGACGCTGATGGGCGAGCCGGACCTTCAAACCTTCGAGGCAAAGTACAAGGCCGCGCTGGGCCGCGTCGTCGGCTACTACGGCCAGTTGTTCGTCGAGGGCGAGACGCTCGGCTCGGGTGGCGGCAACCTCGTTTTCACCGGCAGCGACGACGATCCGGGCACCATCGAGACGCTGGCCGGCATGGGCTTCCGCGATCCGTCAAAGGTCGTCGCCACGGTGCGCCGCTGGCACTATGGCGGCTTTGCCGCGACCCGCGCCTCCGCTGCCCGCGCCCATCTGACCGAGCTATTGCCCGCGCTGCTCGAAGCGCTGGCCGCGACGCGCAATGCCGATGAGGCCATCGAGCGGTTCGACGATTTCCTGTCGCGCCTGCCGGTGGGCGTCGAGCTCTTCGCGCTGCTGCGCCAGCACGAGCGGCTGCGGACACTGCTGGTGGCGCTGCTCGCCTCAGCGCCGCGCATGGCCGAAGCGGTGA
>DAORUH010000158.1:0-6353 GCA_035433065.1 Devosia sp.
CCCAGCCGGTGGCGCGCAGCAGCCTGCCATCGGCAGCGAGCAGCGACAGCTGAAACCCGTGGCCGTCGCGGCGCAGCGTATCGAGCGCGTCGCCGAGCGAACGCGCATCGTGCTCGCCGAGCCAGGAGGGGAAATCGAGCAGCGCTTCGGCGCGCCGTCCCGGCGGCAGCAGCACCGAGGTCTGGCCGAGGAATTTTGGCCCCTCGGCATTTTCGGTCCACAGCACGATGACTTCGGGCATGCCCGAGAGCAGGCCCTCGTACTCATCGACCAGCGCCCTGAGCCGCGCCACCTGCTTTTGCGAGCGCCGCCGCGCGGTGCGCGATTCCTTCGTCAGCCGCAGCGCCACGACGCCGGCGAGCAGCGCGAATGCACCGGCCCCGAGCGCCACCGCCAGCGGCATCGTGCCGGCCACCATGCCGGCGCTGTAGGACTGCGCGAGGGCCGGGCTGGCGGCGAGAAGCGCCGTGGCGCTGATGGCGCTCACTGCGAATCCCCGACCGTTCCGGATCGCCTCCGGCCTCATGCACTGCCCCACTGAAATGAAACTCTACGCGGGCGCGGGGCCGTTGCGGCGCCGCACCTGAACTGACACTTCGCGAAGCTGGACTGGACGCCCGCCACGAAGGACCCGCGGCGCAACCCTCGCCGTCGAATCACTGCAACTTACCGGTCAGTGCGTTGGGGCAAAAGAGTCCACATGCCTGTGAACTTCGGGCATTGGTTCACAATGCCCGCTTGACGTGAGTCCGAACAGTGAACGTTTGGTTAATGCGAGATGCCGGTGCGTGGTGCCCCACCCTCATCCGCCCTGTCGGTGGCGCGCAGCGCCGGATGAGGGTGGGGCAGCGCGCCGTGAACGATCAGTACCGGTACTGGTCCGACTTGAACGGGCCGGTCGGCGACACGCCGATGTAGTCGGCCTGCGGCTTGGTCAGGGTCGTGAGCTTGGCGCCGAGCTTGGCGAGGTGGAGTTCGGCCACCTTCTCGTCGAGGCGCTTGGGGAGCACATGGACTTCGTGCGGCAGGTTCTTGCCGTTGGTCCACAGCTCGATCTGCGCCAGCGTCTGGTTCGAGAACGAGGCCGACATCACGAAGCTCGGGTGGCCGGTGGCGTTGCCGAGGTTGACGAGGCGGCCTTCCGACAGCAGCACGATGCGGTTGCCGGAGGGCAGTTCGACCAGATCGACCTGAGGCTTCACGTTGGTCCACTTGAAGTTGCGCAGCGCCTCGACCTGGATCTCGTTGTCGAAGTGGCCGATGTTGCAGACGATGGCCATGTCCTTCATCTTGCGCACGTCATCGACGGTCACGATGTCCTTGTTGCCCGTCGCGGTGACGACGATGTCGGCGCGGTGCGCGGCATCCTCGAGGGTCACCACTTCGTAGCCGTCCATCGCCGCCTGCAGGGCGCAGATCGGATCGACTTCCGTCACCAGCACGCGCGCGCCGGCGCCGCGCAGCGACAGGGCCGAGCCCTTGCCCACGTCGCCGTAACCGCAGACGATCGCGACCTTGCCGGCCAGCATCACGTCGGTGCCGCGGCGGATGGCGTCGACCAGCGATTCACGCGTGCCGTACTTGTTGTCGAACTTCGACTTCGTCACGCTGTCGTTGACGTTGATCGCCGGGAACGGCAGCTCGCCCTTCTGCTGCAGCTGGTAGAGCCGCATGACGCCCGTGGTGGTTTCCTCGGACACGCCGCGGATCGCCGCCTTGATGCGCGAATAGAAATGCGGGTCCTGCGCGAGGCGCTTCTTGATCGTCGCGAAGAAGATTTCCTCTTCCTCGTTGCCGGGCTTGTCGAGCACCGACGGGTCGGTCTCGGCCTTGGCGCCGGTGAGCACCAGCATGGTGGCGTCGCCGCCATCATCGAGGATCATGTTCGGGGTTTCGCCGCCCGGCCAGTCCATCATGCGGTCGGTGTAGTCCCAGTATTCCTGCAGCGTCTCGCCCTTGATGGCGAACACCGGCACACCGGCCGCGGCGATGGCGGCGGCAGCGTGGTCCTGCGTCGAAAAGATATTGCAGCTCACCCAGCGCACTTCTGCCCCGAGCGCGACGAGCGTCTCGATCAGCACGGCGGTCTGGATGGTCATGTGGAGGGAGCCGGCTATGCGCGCGCCCTTCAACGGCTGGCTGGCGGCATATTCCTCGCGGATGGCCATGAGGCCGGGCATCTCGATCTCGGCCATGCCGATTTCCTTGCGGCCGTAATCGGCCAGCGCGATGTCCTTGACGATATAATCGGTATTGGCCATTGGCCCGTCTCCCGCGAAATGTCTGGTGTTGCCGCGCTTATAGGCGAGCGGCGGGAGGCGATCAACCGGGGACATAAAGCTTCCTTTATATCCCGGTCGGCTCCTTGCGTTCCCATTCGCCGTTGCGGCGGGTGCGGGGCGGGGGCAGGTCGTCCTCGTCGTCCCAGCGACGGCGGCGCCGGAACGGCAGGCCGAGGAAGCGGGCAAAGCCCGAGGTTATGAAGTAGCCGAGGAGGAACCCCGCGCCGGCATACGCAAAGCCTTCCATGGTCACCGGCACGCCGGGCTTGAAGGCCTGCATGGTGCGGGTGCCGATATCGCTGTCGAGGTACTTTGGCAGCTCGGTGAACCGTTCCCAGCCCGTCGCGCCCTGGATTTCGACGAGCGCGGCGCTGAGTGCGTCGTAGCGCCGGAAGGTCGCGGCCATCGAGGTGCCGCGATCGGCAAGGAAGGAGTCGCCCGCCGCCGTGTAGCGGGCCAGCGCATCCTCTCGCGTCAGCCCGGCGGCGGTCGCGGCGGCATCGAATTCGGCCGTGATGATGCGCAGCTCATCCACCGCGCCGCCGAGGCGCTGCGTGTACTGCTGCGCATATTCGGGGAACTGGCTGAGCATCAGGCCCAGCGCCAGCCCGCCCACCGCACTGAGGGTTTTGCGCATGAGCGCCTCCGACTTCGCGCCGGATGGTACCACCGCAAAAGTTACCCACATCTGACGGGTGGGGAATGGTGGTGCGGCTGGGATGTGATTGCCCGTTCTTCGTGGTTCGACAGGCTCACCATGAAGAACTCGGAAGGCGCCGTTCGAGCGGCCTTGGCACCGGAGCAGCAGCAGCCTTCGTGATGAGCCTGTCGAACCACGCAGGCGTGCCCGCGGCCGAAACCTACTCCGCGCCGTCGCGGTCTTCGTCAAAACCGTTGGTGACGAGCACGGTGATGGCTTCCAGCGCCTCGCGGGCCTGTTTGCCGCTGGCCTGCACGAGGATGGTCGAGCCGGGGCCGGCGCCGAGCATCATCAGGCCCATGATCGAGTTGCCGGCGACGGTCGTGCCGTCGCGCGTCACCTTGATGTCGGCTTCGAAGCATTCGGCCGTGCGCACGAAGCGGGCCGAGGCCCGGGCGTGCAGGCCCTTGCGGTTGACGATGGTCAATTGCTGCGCCAGCGCGCGACCAATCTGTGCGGCACTTTCCATGAGACTCATCTAGCCGGATTTCGGCTCAGCCGCCAAGCGCCTCGCTGGCGACGTTGATGTATTTGCGGCCGGCCTCGGCGGCCTCTTTGACCGCCTGCTTGATCGACGCCTCGCCGCGCACCCGCGCCAGTTTCACCAGCATCGGCAGGTTGACCCCGGCGATCACTTCGACCTCGCGGTTCTGCATCACCGAAATGGCGAGGTTCGAGGGCGTGCCGCCGAACATGTCGGTGAGAATCACCACGCCGCTGCCCTGATCGACGCTATCGACGCAGCGCAGGATGTCGTTGCGCCGCTCTTCCATGTCGTCTTCGGGGCCGATGGCGACGGTTTCGATGAGGTCCTGTGGACCAACAACGTGCTCGAGCGCCGACTTGAACTCGTTGGCGAGCGCTCCGTGGGTCACGAGGACCATGCCAATCATACATATGCTCCGAACTGGCATGCACCCAGCGGCAAGGTTTCGAGTCTTGCCCCTGTACACATGCGATTCAAGTGGTTTTTTGACGCGCCGCCGACCCGGCTCCGGCAAGGCCGCGAAGCGCCTCGGAAACCAGCAGGATCTGGTGCCCGAGTTCGATCGCTCCGGCTCGCGGAACCGGGCAGCGCGGCAGGGCGACGCCGAGGAAATCAGTGCGAAGGTCAACCTCCTCGACCATGCGTTCGAGCGTCTCGACGAGATCGACGACAAGGTCCACCCGCGCCTCGGCGACATGCGGCCGGCGGACGATGCCGCGGCCGCGCAGTTCGGCGAGACCGGCGATCCGCGGCGGCGTGCGCATCATCACCACCCCACCGGTGGCGGCCACATCGAGCCGGTCATCGGCCACGAGGTTCGCGCTGAGTCCGCGGCCCTCCCAGCGATCAATGAGGCTGAGCGCCAGCAGCGATTTGCCTGCCCCCGAGGGACCGCGCAGCAGCACGCCGCTGCCATCGAGCACGATGCCCGTCGCGTGGATGTTCTCGCTCACTTCTTGCGGTCGTATTGCTGGGCGCGCGGCAGCGTGACGGTGAACATCGCGCCCGAACGGTCGGTGCGATTCTCGGCGCGGACGGTGCCCTTGTGGGCCTCGACGATCTGCTTGGAAATGGCGAGGCCGAGGCCGGAGTGATCGCCAAAATGCTCGCCGTCGGGACGGTCGGTATAGAAGCGGTTGAAGATGCGCGTGATGTCGCCGCGAATACCCGGGCCCTCGTCGGTGACGCTGACCGTGATCGAGTCTTCGGAACTGCGCACGAACACGCGCACCGTCGCGCCCTCAGGCGAGAACGACACCGCGTTGTCGATGAGGTTGGAGAACACCTGCGCCATCCGGCTGTCAT
Source organism: Devosia sp. (assembly GCA_035433065.1). Classification (GTDB taxonomy): domain Bacteria; phylum Pseudomonadota; class Alphaproteobacteria; order Rhizobiales; family Devosiaceae; genus Devosia_A. The sequence continues at coordinate 4,775 of DAORUH010000158.1, forward strand.
GGCCGAGCATGACGGGCGCGTAACGGCTGATGGATTTTTCGAGCACCACGTCGACGCCGCTCTCGGCGGCAAGATCCTTCTGGATGCTTGCAATGGTCTCTACGAGCTTGAGCAGATCGATCTTCTTGAGGTCCTGCCGCGCCAGTTCGGCATCGAGGCGGCTCGCATTGGAGATGTCGGAGATCAGCCGGTCGAGGCGGCGGATATCGTGCTGGATTATGGCATGCAGCCGCTCCGCATCCTCGGGCCGTTTGGCGCGCGGCAGCGTTTCGACGGCCGAGCGCAGCGAGGTCAGCGGGTTCTTCAGTTCGTGCGCCACGTCGGCGGCGAACCGCTCGATCGCCTCGATGCGGTTATAGAGCGCCGAGGTCATCGAGCGCAGCGCCTTGCTCAGGTGCCCGACCTCATCGACGCGGTCGGAGAAATCGGGGATTTCCTCGCGGCTGTTCATCGAGGACTGCACCTTCTCGGCCGCCTGCGCCAGCCGCCGCAGCGGCCCCGCGACGGTGCCGGCAAGCAGCAGCGACAGGATCAGGGTCACGCCGCCCGCGACCAGCGCGATGCGCAGGATGCCCCAGCGCTCGGCGATGTCGATCTGGTCGATGTCGCCCGGCTCGGTGGAGAGCAGCAGCGCGCCGACGGTCGAGCGCACCCGCTTCACCGGCACCGCCACCGACACCACCAGCTGATGCTTCTGATCGATGCGCACGATGGCGCTCGAGTCGCCGGTCAGCGCCGAGGCCACTTCGGGATAGCGCGCGCCCTGGTCGGCGGCGAGCTCCTGGTAGAGCGGGAAATCATCGCCCGGCAGCACCACCATCAGCGCGTTCCACCAGTCGAACAGGAAGAACCCCGTCCCCTGGTCACTCTTGGTCATCTGCCTGAGGATTTCGCCCCGCGCGTAAATGTTGTCGCTGTCGAGGATCAGCAGCCCGCCCTGATCGTAGATGCGCGCCCGGGTGCGGGTGGGCAGGATCAGGTTGCGCAGCAGCGGCGCGACGCGCTCGGGGTTGATCGGGAATTCGAGGCTCGGATCGAGAAAGCTCAGCGGCGAAATCGGGTCGCCGGTGGTGAGTTCCACCAGCTTGTCCGGATCGACGCGGATCACGTCGCTGTCCACCGTCGCCGACGCGCCGATGGCGGCGGCGATGATCTCGCCCTGCACGCGCAGCGATTGCACGCGCGCCTCGATCAGCCCGGCACGCCACTGGTTGAGGAACAGGATGCCGACGACGAGGACGAGCAGGCCCGCAAGGTTGAGCGCGACGATGCGGCGGGTGAGCGTCGAGAACACGGTGTGCGCGAAGAAGCGCTGCACCCCGAACCAGGCGCGCGTCACGCCGCCGGCAAAGCCCTGCCATACGGCGCGAAGCGCGCTCGGCCTGCCGAGATCGGGATGCGGCTTGTCCATGGCTGACGCCGTCCGGCGGGCGAGCCGCCGGCCGGCTTATTGCTCCTTGAAGCGATAGCCGACGCCGTACAGCGTCTCGATCATCTCGAAGTCGTCGTCGACCGCCTTGAACTTCTTGCGCAGCCGCTTGATGTGGCTGTCGATGGTGCGGTCGTCGACATAGACCTG
>DAORUH010000159.1:0-6317 GCA_035433065.1 Devosia sp.
TCCGGACTGCCCCACCGCCGCATTCGTCGTACGTTCCGCCTGTGCGGTGAGGTGAGGGGAGTATGCGGGTGGGTTTGGGGGGCGGGGATAAGAATTTTTGGGGGAGGCAATCGGCACTCGGCAATCGGGGGGTGCCCGTTCTTCGTGGGCTTGTCGAACCATGAGGGTGTGGCACGCCCGTGAGGTGTCTCCGCTCCGGGCACGATCCCTCGGCCGTCATGGCCGGGCGTGACCCGGCCATCCACTCGATGCTGCGGCGCATCGGCGGGATTGAGTGGGGCCCCGGGTCGAGCCCGGGGGTGACGCGGTGCGGGGGAGGGTTCGGGGCGACTGGGGTGGCGTGGTGGGGGATGCGGCGGGTACGGCGCGTACCTCGCCCCCCACCCAAGCTCTGCTACGGACCTTCGGTCCTAGCGGCGCTACCCTCCCCGCAACGGGGGAGGGTAAGGGGTGCCCGTTCTTCCTGGTTCCCCGGTTTTCGCCGGGGCAGGCTGGCTCATCATGAAGACCTCGGAAAGCGCAGAGGCGGGGGCGTTGACAGCTGCTGTTGGGCGACACAGCATCGGGGGATGGATGCGAGAGTGCAGCTCAGCGATCGATTGCGGGCCGAGATTGATGCACGGCGTGAGGATGTCACGGCGCTGACGCAGGCGCTTATTCGTATTCCTACGGTCAATCCGCCGGGGGAGGGGTATCGCGAGATCTGCGAATTTGTCGGGCGGCGGCTTGAGCGGGCTGGCTATGCGGTGGAACTGCTGCGGGCAACCGGGGCGCCGGGGGATAGCGAGAAATATCCGCGCTGGAATGTCGTCGGGCGGCGCGAGGGGCGCGGGGCTGGGGAGACGGTGCACTTCAATTCGCATCATGACGTGGTCGAGACCGGGCCGGGATGGACCACCGATCCGTTCGGCGGCGAGGTGCGCGACGGAAAAGTGTTCGGGCGCGGTGCGTGCGACATGAAGGGCGGGCTGGCGGCTTCGATCATTGCGGCGGAGGCGTTTGCGGCGGTGGTGCCGGACTACCTTGGCGCAATCGAAATTTCGGCGACGGCCGACGAAGAAACCGGCGGCTACGGCGGCGTCGCCTGGCTCGCCGAGCAGGGGTATTTCTCGCCGAGCCGCGTGCAGCACGTCATCATCCCCGAGCCGCTCAACAAGGACCGGGTCTGCCTCGGCCATCGCGGCGTGTGGTGGGCGGAGATCGAGACGCATGGGCGCATCGCGCATGGCTCGATGCCGTTTCTCGGCGACAGCGCCATCCGCCACATGGGCGCAGTGCTGACCGAGATGGAAGAGACTCTGTTCCCGGCGCTGGCAAAGCGCACGACCGCGATGCCGGTGGTACCGCCGCAGGCGCGCCAATCGAGCATGAACATCAACTCGATCCACGGTGGGCTGCCGGAGCCGGAAGAGGGGTTTACGGGTTTTCCGGCGGCGGTGGTGCCGCATTCGACGCGGCTCGTCATCGACCGGCGCTATCTCATCGAGGAAGCGCCGGACGCGGTGCGCCAGGAGGTGGTCGACCTGCTGGAAAAGGTGAAGGCGGAGCGGCCGGGGTTCCGCTACGACATCCGCGACCTGTGGACCGTGCCGCCGACCATGACCGCGCGGGACGCGCCGATCGTTGCCGCAGTCAGCCGGGCGATCGGCGAAGTGCTGGGGGTGGCGCCCGAATACGTGGTGTCGCCCGGCACCTATGACCAGAAGCATATCGACCGGATCGGGCGGCTGCACAATTGCATAGCGTACGGGCCGGGTATCCTCGATCTCGCACACCAGCCGGACGAATATGTCGGGATCGACGACATGCTCGACAGCGCCAAGGTGATGGCGCTGGCGCTGCTGGAACTCATCGGCCCGCGGCCGTGACGCGCGCCGGAGCGGCCATCGGCAGCATCGTCTTCTTCGTCTTCGTGCCGGGCGTCGTGGCCGGCGCGATGCCGTTCTGGATCACCGGCTGGCAGCTGCCCGAGCCGCTGCCGCTGTGGGGCATCCCGGCGGTTCTCGGCGGGCTGTTGTTGCTCCCGGCGCTGTGGGTGCTGGTCGACTCGTTTGTGCGCTTTGCCCGGAACCTCGGAACTCCCGCGCCCGTAGCGCCGACGCAGCGGCTCGTCGTCGATGGCTGGTATCGATTCGTGCGCAACCCGATGTATGTCGCGGTGCTGGCGATCATTTTCGCGCAGGCGCTGCTGTTCTGGAGCTGGCCGGTGGCGCTCTATGGATGTTGCGTATTCGTCCTCGTCCACCTGTTCGTGGTCTTCAACGAAGAGCCGGCGCTGCGGCGGCAGTTCCCGGCCGACTATGCGGCCTATGCCGCCAATGTGCGCCGGTGGTTACCGCGGGTGACGCCTTGGCGCGCGAACCAGGGTTCGCAGTAACCCATTCCCTTGCGGCACGGACACATCGGCAGCAATGCCTCGCGCGACCAATTTACGGGATGGGCCAATCCGCACTACAGTCCCGGGCAAGGTCGCAGCCCAAGGCGGCCGCAGAATCAGGAAGGATGATCATGCGCACATCGTTGGTCGCGTTGGCGATTGCCGGCGCTCTTGTCGTGGGGTTGCCGCTGACGCCTGCTTTTGCGCAGGCCCGGACCGACGTGAAGGTCGGTCTTGTGCTCGAGCCCCCCAGCCTCGACCCGACGGCGGAAGCCGCGGCGGCGGTGGACGAGGTGCTGTACTCCAATGTGTTCGAGGGGCTCACCCGGTTCGCGGCCGATGGCAGCATCGTGCCCGGCCTCGCCAAGAGCTGGGACATTTCCGAGGACGGGCTGACCTACACATTCCACCTGCACACCGGCGTCACCTTCCATGACGGCAGCGCGTTCGACGCCAGCGATGTGAAATTCGCGCTCGACCGCATCAATGCCGAAGGCTCGCTCAACGCGCAGAAGGCGCTTTACACCTCGATCGCGTCGGTGGAAGTGGTTGATCCGGCGACGGTGAAGATCACGCTCAAGCAGCCGGACGGCAATCTCATCTACAACCTCGCCTGGGGCGATGCGGTGATCGTGGCGCCCGAGAGCGCTGACAACAACAAGGTCAACCCGATCGGCACCGGGCCGTTCACCTTCGCCGACCGCGTCGAGGGCGATCACATCACGCTCGCGAAGAACCCCACCTACTGGGGCACGCCGGTGGCGCTTGAGGGCGCGACGTTCCGCTTCATCGCCGATCCGACCGCGGCGTTCGCCGCGATGCAGGCCGGCGACGTCGATGTGTTCCCGAACTTCCCGGCGCCCGAGACCGTCGCGCAGTTCCAGAACGATCCGCGCTTCCGCGTGGTGATCGGCGCCACCGAGGGCGAGACGATCCTCACGATGAACAACGCCAAGCCGCCGCTCGACAACATCAAGGTGCGCGAGGCGATTGCCCATGCCATCGACCGAAAGGCGATCATCGATGGCGCGATGTTCGGCTACGGCACGCCGATCGGCACGTTCCTCTCGCCGGCGAACCCCGACTATGTCGACCTGACGGCGCAGTCGAACTTCGATCCGGAGAAGTCGAAGGCGCTGCTGGCCGAAGCGGGCTGGGACGCGAACACGGTGTTGTCGCTGAAGCTGCCGCCGGTCGAGGGCTATGCGCGGCGCGGCGGTGAGATCATCGCGCAGCAGCTGGCGGCTGTCGGCATCAAGACCGAGACCACCAATCTCGAATGGGCGCAGTGGCTGAGCGAGGTGTTCAAGGACAAGAACTTTGACCTCACCATCATCTCGCATACCGAGCCCAACGATATCGGCATCTTTGCGCGCGATGACTACTACTTTGGCTACAAGTCGGACGAGTTCAAGAAGATCATCGCCGACCTCGCCGCCACCTCGGACCCGGCCAAGCGCTCGGAACTGACCAAGGCGGCGGAGAAGAAGCTGGCCGACGACTACGTGGTGGGGTTCCTGTTCGAGCTGCCCAAGATCGGCGTCGAGAACGCCAAGCTCAAGGGCATGTGGGAGAACGCGCCGACGCAGGCGACCGACCTCACGGGCGTGTCCTGGGAGCCGTGATCTCCGGCTGTTGTGAATGTGCGGGGAGGGGGGCGCGCGCCGTTCGCGGCGTCACCCCCTCCCCGGCTTTGCTACGCGGCTTTGCCGCTAGCGGCGCTACCCTCCCCGCAAGGGGGAGGGTGGGGGCTGGGTGATGGCTGGGTTTATTGCCGGGCGGCTGGTGTCGCTGGCGCTGAGCCTGCTTGCCGCGAGCATCGTGATTTTCGTGGTGCTGGAAATCGTGCCGGGCGATCCGGCGCAGTTCATGCTCGGGCTCAATGCGACGCCCGAGGCGGTGGAGCGGCTGCGCGAGACGCTGGGGCTCACCGGGCATCCGGTGGAGCGGTATTTTGCCTGGCTGTTCGGGCTGTTTCGCGGCGATTTCGGGATTTCCTACACCTACAAGGTGCCGGTGGCGCAGCTGATTGCGGACCGCATCTGGATCTCGCTGCCGCTGGCGATCTATGCGCTGGCGCTGTCGACGCTGATCGCCTTTCCGGTGGGTATTCTCGCCGCGGCGAAGCGCAATTCGGCGGCGGATGTGTCGATCATGGGTCTGACCCAACTGGGCGTCGCGATCCCCAATTTCTGGTTCGCGATGCTCTTGGTGCTGTTCTTCGCGGTGACGCTGCGCTGGTTCTCGGCGGGGGGCTTTCCGGGCTGGCAGGACCCGCTGATGGCGATCAAGGCGCTGACGCTGCCGGCGATTGCGCTGGCGCTGCCGCAGGCTTCGATCCTCGCGCGCGTCATGCGCTCGTCGCTGCTCGATACGCTGGGCGAGGACTATATCCGCTCGGCGCGCGCCAAGGGACTGACAGAGCGGCAGGCGCTGTGGCGGCATGCGCTGCGCAACGCGCTGATCCCGGTGCTGACCATCATCGGGCTGCAGTTCTCGTTCCTGCTCGCGGGCGCGATCATCATCGAGAATGTGTTCTTTCTGCCGGGGCTGGGGAGGCTGGTGTTCCAGGGCATCACCTCGCGCGACCTGATCGTGGTGAAATCGGTGGTGATGCTGCTGGTCTTCGCCGTGGTGGTCGTCACCTTCGTCGTCGATGTCACTTATGCGCTGGTCGATCCGCGGCTGAGGCGGGCGCGATGAGCGAGGTGACGCTGCTGAGCGGACGGCGGGACGACCTGTGGCGCGCGGCGCTCGGGTCGCGCAGTTTTGTCATCGGCGCGATCATCGTTGGCATCTTTGGATTCGGGGCGCTGCTGTCGCTGTTCTGGACGCCGTTCGATCCGGCGGCGCAGAACATTCCGAACAAGTTCGCGCTGCCCTCGTGGGAGCATTGGCTGGGCACCGATCACTTCGGGCGCGACATGTTCTCGATGATCCTCGTGGGCGCGCGGACCTCGATCGCCGTGGCGTTCGTGGCGGTGACGTTCGCGGTGATCGTCGGCACGCCGCTCGGGCTGCTGGCGGCGGCAAAGCGCGGCTCGCTGCTCGATGAAGTCATCATGCGCGGCAACGATCTGGTGTTCGCGTTTCCGGCGCTGCTGATCGCCATTCTCATCACCGCGGTGTTCGGGCCGGGGGCGATCAACGCCATCATCGCGGTGGGGCTGTTCAACGTGCCGGTGTTCGCGCGGCTGGCGCGAGCCGGGGCGCTGAGCCTGTGGCAGCGCGAGTTCATCATGGCGGCGCGGGTTTCGGGCAAGGGCGCGGCGCGCATCTCGTTCGAGCATATCCTCCCCAACATCGCCAATACGCTGCTGGTGCAGGCGACGATCCAGTTTGCGCTCGGCATCCTCGCCGAAGCGGCGCTCGCCTATGTGGGGCTCGGCGTGCAGCCGCCGACGCCGAGCTGGGGCAAGATGCTGGCCGACAGCCAGACGATGATTTCGCTCGCGCCGCATGTGGCGCTGGTGCCGGGGCTCGCCATCGTCATCATGGTGCTGGGCGTCAACCTGATGGGCGACGGGTTGCGCGACGTGTTCGACCCGCGGCTCAGGCGAGGCCGGTTGTGACCCTGCTCGAAGTCAAAGACCTGTCGCTGAACATCGGGCCGTTCCCGATTTTTCGCGACATCGACCTCAGCGTCGAGAAGGGCGAAATCCTCGGGATCATCGGGGAGTCGGGCTCGGGCAAGTCGATGACGGCGCTGTCGATCATGCAGCTGCTGCCGGGCGGCTCGGTGAATGGCGGTTCGATCCGGCTCGATGGGGTTGAGATCGTCGGGCGGTCCGAGGCCGAGATGGTCGCGATGCGCGGACGCGACATCGGCATGGTGTTCCAGGAGCCGATGACTGCGCTGAACCCGGTGAAGACCATTGGCGACCAGGTGGCGGAAACCGTGCTGGTGCACGGCAGAGCGGGCCGCGAGGAGGCGATGCGC
>DAORUH010000160.1:0-6316 GCA_035433065.1 Devosia sp.
GCCTTGACCAACGTCAAGGAAAGTCGAAAAAGCGCATTCTAGTACTTAAATACATATTGAGCCCACAAACGGCTCGGACGAGGAGGCAAATGTCATGGGAGCTTCGCCGAGTATCTCGATCGCGATCGTTGGCAGCGGCGGCGCCGGCGCCTTGACAACTGTCAATTCCCTGCTCGAAGCCGCCAGCGCCGTGGGTTGGCACGGGCTGTTCACCCGTACCATGGGGCCCCAGATCCGCGGCGGCGAAGCGGCGGGATTGCTACGGCTGGCGGTGCATCCCGTCGATTGTCTGCCGGATCAGTTCGACCTGGTCATCGGCATCGACTGGCTCAACGCGCATCGTTTCGGCGGTGAAATCAAGGCCGGACCGAACACCCTGGTCATCAGCGATCCCCGTGGCGGCGAACCGCCGCCAATGGTGACCCAATCCGGCGCGCGCGTCGTCGAGATCCCGATGAAGGAAATGGCCAAGTCCATCAAGGACGGGCGGCCCAACATGATTGCGCTCGGCATTGCCAGCCGGCTGCTTGGCCTTTCCATCGAGCAGGTGTTCGCGCCGATCGCCAAGCGTCTCGGCGACAAGGGGACAGCCGCCATCGAGGCCAGCCGCGCCGGAATCGAGGCCGGATTCGACGCGGCGGCAGGTGTCCGCTTCGACGCGCAACTCGCCGCACCGGTTCCGAGCAGCGCCCGCAGGTGGCTGCTGTCGGGAAACGAGGCGACCGCGCTCGGCGCCATCCGCGGCGGTGTTCGTTTCGCCGCCGCCTATCCGATTACGCCCGCGACGGAAATCCTGGAGTGGCTCTCGCCGAGCCTCGCCAGGATCGGCGGCGTCTTGCTGCAGGCCGAGGACGAACTCGCCGCGATCAACATGATCATCGGCTCATCGTACGGCGGCACACCGGCCCTGACGGCGACTTCCGGACCCGGCCTCTCCTTGATGATCGAGGCGCTGGGCCTCGCCACCGCCGCCGAAATACCGGTCGTGGTCGTGGATGTCATGCGTGGAGGTCCCTCGACGGGCATTCCCACCAAATCGGAGCAGACCGATCTGAATATCGCCATCTACGGCCTGCATGGGGACGCGCCCCATCTGGTGCTGGCCCCGCAGTCGGTCGGTGACTGCCTGTTCACGACCCAATGGGCGACCTATCTCGCGGAAACGCTGCAAGCACCGGCCATCGTGCTGTCCGATCAATTCATGGGACAGTCACGTGCCGCCATCGAACGTCCCGCCGACGTGGCGTTTATCGGTGTACGGACGGTCGCCAGCAATATATCGGGTACCTACAAGCGCTACGCCCTTGCGTCCAACGGTGTTTCGCCGATGGCGCTTCCGGGAACGCCCGGCGGTCAATACACTGCCGATGGGCTCACCCATACCGAAACCGGCATCCCGACCAGCGGAGCCGCCGATCACCGGGCACAGCTCGACAAGCGGCGCGACAAACTCGACCACTTCAACTTCGGCGACCACTGGGCGAGCATCGAAGGCACCGGAGACCTCGCCCTCATCACCTGGGGTTCGCTCACGGGGGCCGCCCGCGAAGCGGCCGGACGCGCAGCCACCGATGGGTTCGATGTCCGCGTGATCGCGCCGCGATTGCTGGCGCCGGTCCAGCCGGAACGGCTGGCGGTCGCCCTGGAAGGCGTCAAACGAATATTGGTCGTTGAGCAGACGCACGGCGCCCAGTTCCACCGGTACCTGCGCGCCCATTACGACCTGCCGGCGCCAGTCCGTGTTCTCCACCGCCCGGGGCCGCTGCCGATCACGGCCGGCGAAATTCATCGCGCAATCACGGACTGGAGATGACCGATGTCAAGTATCAGCACACGCATGGTCTGCAAGCCGGCGGACTATAAATCGGACTTGAAGCCGATCTGGTGTCCCGGCTGCGGCGACTACCACGTGCTCATGTCGTTCACGCGCGCGTTCGCCCAATTGGGTCTGGCGCCGGAAAAGATCGCCGTCATATCCGGAATCGGCTGCTCGTCGCGGATTCCCGCCTACACGAATTGCTACGGCTTTCACGGCGTGCACGGCCGTTCGCTCGCCCTTGCCGCCGGACTGAAAGTGACGCGGCCCGATCTTACCGTCGTGGTCGCCAGCGGCGACGGCGACGGCTACTCGATCGGCGGCAACCATTTCCTGCACGCCTGCCGCAGAAACATCGACATGACATATGTGGTGATGGACAACCGCATCTACGGCATGACCAAGGGCCAGCCTTCGCCGACCACGGAGCCGGAATTCGACACCGCGCTGACGCCTGGCGGCACCGGGGTGGCTCCGTTTCATCCGCTGGTCGTCGCCCTCGCCTCGGGCGCGAACTTCATCGCGCGCTGCTTCTCCGGAGAACCGAACGAAACCGCCGACGTACTGGCGGAAGCCATCAGGCACCCGGGATTTTCGTTCGTTGAAATCCTCAGCCCCTGCGTAACCTTCCGACCCGACGAAAAGGAGTGGAAGGACCAGGTCCGCCCGGCCCCGGTCGCCGCCACCAACGATCAGGGCAAGGCGGCGCGGCGCCTCATGACGGACGATGGTTTCAACCTCGGTGTCCTGTACCGCGGCAATCGCCTGCCGTTTCAGGCAGCTGTCGGAGCGAGCGACACAGATCTGTTGGAGTTGGAGAAAGACTTCGAGCTATGAGCAAAGCATCGCGAAATCCGAAGGTCGCAAGCCTGAATGATCTGCTGGCGGTCGCCTATCAGATCGAAATCGACGCGGTCGAGCGCTACAATCTGCTGGCCGATCAGATGGAAACTCACAATAATCCCGAGTTGACGAAGATATTCCGCGATCTGGCCCGCGCCGAAGGCATTCATGGCGAGGAGGTGCGTCGTCTCGCTGGCAATTTCGACGTCGTCAGCCACGCGCGCCAGATGGCGAAATTCGGACGGATGGAAAGCCCGGAGGAAGCCGAACTCGATTCCGCGCACTACCTGATGACACCCTGGCACGCCTTGCAGCTCTCCCTCGCCGGAGAGAAGCGCGCGCTCGCCTACTTCACGTTCATCGCGGAGACGACGACGGATCCCGAGGTCAAGAAGATGGCGGCGGAACTCGTCGAGGAAGAGGCCGAGCATGTCAATCTCGTGAATCGGCTGCTGCACCGATATCCGCCTCCGGGAGATTCGTGGGCCGAGGATCTGGATCCGCCCGCCTCACCGGAGTAAAACTGCTGCGCAGGAATCAAGAGGCCGAACTGCGGCCAACCCGAGCGGGCGGTGGGAGCAGTACGCTCAGCCGGGGGTCTTCCGCTCGTCCTTGACCCGCACCGCCTTGCCTTGCGAACGCGGGACCTCGCCCTGCCGTTTTACCGCAATCTCGCAGGTCACACCGATCATCGACTTGATGTGGTGGCGGACTTCGGCCTCCTTCCTGGCACGCGCGTGGTCATCATCGGGCATATCGGGCGTCAGTTCCACCTGCACCGTCATGGCATCGAGCGCGCCCGCGCGGGTGAGCACGATCTGGTAATGCGGCGAAAGTCCGGGGAAGCCAACCAGCACGGCCTCGAGCTGAGACGGGTAGACGTTGACCCCGCGGATGATGAGCATGTCGTCGTCGCGGCCGGTCACGCGCATGATGCGGACGTGCGTGCGACCGCAGGCGCAGGGCGAGTGGTCCAACCGTGTGATATCGCGCGTCCGGTAGCGGATCATCGGCAACGCGTCCTTGGTGAGCGTCGTGATGACGAGCTCGCCGGCTTCGCCGAACCGCATCGGCTCCAGCGTATCGGGGTCGATGATTTCGAACAGGAAATGGTCTTCCCAGCCGTGCAGACCCGACTGCATGACGTGGCATTCGCAGGCGACGCCCGGACCCATGATCTCCGACAAGCCGTAGATGTCGACGGCCTTGATACCGAGCCGCTGCTGCAGCTCGTGGCGCAGTGCTTCACTCCATGGCTCGGCGCCGAACAAGCCGCATCGCAGCGGCGATCGCCGCAAATCGATACCCGCCGCTTCTGCCACCTCGGCAATATTGAGCGCATAGGACGGTGTCGCGCATAATATATTCGCACCGAAATCGCTGATCAGCGAGACCTGCCGCTCGGTGCCACCGCCCGACATCGGGACCACCGTGCAGCCGAGCCGCTCTGCGCCATAGTGCGCACCGAGCCCGCCGGTAAACAGGCCATAGCCGTACGCATTGTGGACGACGTCGCCGGGCGCCGCACCCGCGCAAACGAGAGAACGCGCCATCAGGCTTGCCCAGCGGTCGATGTCTCCGCTGGTATAGCCGACCACCGTCGGCCTGCCGGTGGTTCCGGAGGAAGCATGCAGCCGGGTCAGTTGCTGGCGCGGCACGGCGAACATTCCGAAAGGATAGTTGTCGCGCAGATCCGTCTTGAGGGTGAAAGGAAAGCGCACGATATCCGCGAGAGACGTTAGACTCTCCGGCTTCACCCCGGCCGCATCGAAAGCCCTGCGATGGTGCGGCACATTGGCGTAGGCGTGTTCAAGCGTACGCTTCAGGCGCCCGAGTTGCAGGGCGGCGAGCGCCTCGCGCGGCATCGTCTCGGCGGCAGAGTCAAACATGGAGACTTCGGCCTCACGCAGTGCGCTCTGTCTGTTCATGGCGTGATCTCCCGTTTGCGTCGTTGTAGGCTGCTCTATCGGAGCCCCTAGGATGTCATGACAAGGTCCACCCCGGCTTCACGGCCGGGCCGGCGCGGCCGGTGCCTCGCACCGGCGTGTACGGCAGCGCGAAGCCCTGGTTGTAGCCGGCGCGCGTGATGAGCAGGAACTTGAATCCGAGTCCGGCCGCCGCGGCCGCAAGGCCGGCGACAACGAACATCGGCGCGGTCAGGCCATCGACCCGCCAACCGGCGATGACGCCAATGGCCGGAACCACGAAGCCACCGATCAGGAGCCACGGCCGGTAGCCGTCGAGCACCGCAAGCGCCTTGGTCGGCGCGCCATCGATCGCGAGCGCACTCCGATAGGCAATCCAGGCGAGCATGCGGGCGGCGGCGAGCACGACGGTGACGACCGCCGCGCCGCGCGCCAGCGGCGCGAGCGCCGGCAGCAGCACACAGGCGGCGAGGAACACGCCCGCCCCCTCGGTCAGGCCGGTCGCAACGATCAGCGGCACGATCGGGCGCGCCCGCCACGTGGGGATGCCCCTGGCCTCGCGCAGCATCATCGCCTGGCAATAGAGGAACATGAGCGCGAGCGCTGCCGCCGCGAGCCAAAGCGCCATCATGCCGGTCCACACCGCGGCCAGCGCCAGCGGAAAGAAGGCCATGCCGACCCAAGCCTCGCGCGACATCCACGAGCGTTTCGGCTGGCGCAGCACCGACATCGCCCGCAGCGGACGACCGATCTTCATCAGCACCATGACGAGACCGAGGCCGACGAGGGCCATGGCGAGCAGCCCGAGCCCGGGCGACGGCCCGACCGTGGCCGCGGCGACTGCGGCGGCGGCGAACAGGCCCGGACCGACACCACCGGTCATGAAGTTGCCGGCGGCTCTCCAGTCCCAATGCTTCTGATGCCACGGCTCGACACCGCGGGTGCGGATGCGCGGCGGCGCCGTCGGCGTCGGCGGCTTCTCGCGGTCGTCATTGCCGCTCGACGATCCCGCGTGCTCGTAGAGATAGTAGAAGCCCGGCCCGGTTCCGATCTCCTCGTGCATCCGGAAATGTTCATGCTGTCTCAGCAGCGTCGAGACGTTGCTCAATGGATCGTCGAGATCGCCAAAATGCAAGGCGCTGGCGATGCAGGCATTGGCGCAGGCCGGCGTCGCACGCGGGTCGACGCCGGGGATGAGATTGTTCTCCAACCCGAAATCGATCCTGTCGGAGCAGAAGGTGCACTTTTGCGCGACGCCGAGCCGCGACAGATCCTCGCGCTCGGCTTCGTGCTGCATCTGCCGGCCCTCGCCATAAGCGAAGTCGGCAGCCTCAACCTTGAACCGCGCCTGATACGGACAGGCGACGTCGCAATAGGCGCATCCGATACAGATGTCGTAGTCGATGGTAACGATGCCGTCCGGGCGTTTGCGCGTCGCCGTCGAAGGGCAGACGTGCATGCAGGGCGGGTCCTCGCAGTGCTGGCACCCGACCGGCACATAGGTGCGCGACACGGCTGGATACGAGCCCGCTTCGATGTCCAGCACCTTGCGCCACTGCACGGAAGGTGACGTCGCGTTGGTGTGCTTGCACGCCGCCGTGCAGGTCTGGCAGCCGACGCAGCGCTCGAGGTCGGCGAGCATCGCCCATCGGGTCATGCCGCACCCCTGAGCCTGGTGACCTTGACCTTGACGAGATCGGCCGCCGAGCCGCTGGCATCGGTGAGATCGAGC
>DAORUH010000161.1:0-6267 GCA_035433065.1 Devosia sp.
TTCCTCGCCGCCTTCGCCGGTGTTGGACTTGCCGCCGATGCGGTTCATGGCCACGGCCAGCGTCGAGTGCGCCTCGAGCGAGATCGAGCCGTAGCTCATCGCGCCGGTCGAGAAACGCTTCACGATATCGACCGCCGTCTCGACTTCATCGAGCGGGATGGCGGTGCGGCCGTCTTCCGCTGCGCCCTTGAGGCGGAACAGCGAACGGATGGTGACGTAGCGGTCTTCCACCTCGTTCACGAGGCGCGAGAACTCGCGGTACTTGTCGCGGGCATTGCCGCGCGCCGCGTGCTGCAGGCTCGCGACCGTCTCGGAGCGCCAGACATGCGCCTCGCCGCGGAAGCGGAAGGCATAGTCGCCGCCGACGTCGAGCGCGTCCTCGTAGACCGGCGAGTTGCCGAAGGCGTCCTTGTGACGCTTCACGGTTTCCTCGGCGATCTCGGCGAGGCCGGCGCCTTCGATGGTCGTGGCGGTGCCGGTGAAGTAGGTCGAGATGAAGTCGGACGACAGGCCGACGGCGTCAAAGATCTGCGCGCCGCAATAGGACTGGTAGGTCGAGATGCCCATCTTGGCCGTGACCTTCAGGATGCCCTTACCGATCGCCTTGATGTAGCGGTAGATGATCTCGTGCTCGTCGACTTCCTCGGGGAACGTCGACTTCATGGCGAGGAGCGTCTCGAACGCGAGATACGGGTTGATCGCCTCGGCACCGTACCCGGCGAGCGCCGCGAAGTGGTGGATTTCGCGCGCTTCGCCCGTCTCTACAACAAGCCCGACCGAGGTGCGCAGACCCTTGCGGATCAGGTGGTGATGAATACCCGCCGTCGCGAGGAGCGCCGGGATCGCCACCCGGTCGCGGCTCATGGCGCGGTCGGACAGGATGATGATGTTGTCGCCTGCATGCACGGCCATCTCGGCATCGGCAAACAGCTGGTCGAGCGCCGCTTCCATGCCGCCTGCGCCTTCCGACACCGGATAGGTGATGTCGAGCGTCTTCGAGCGGAACGGGTTCTCTTCCATGCCGCCGATGGCGCGGATCTTTTCGAGGTCCTCGTTGGTGAGGATCGGCTGGCGCACTTCGAGGCGCTGGCGGTTGCCGCCGCCCTTCAGGTCCAGCACGTTCGGCCGCGGCCCGATGAAGCTGACGAGGCTCATCACCAGCTCTTCGCGGATCGAGTCGATCGGCGGGTTGGTGACCTGCGCGAAGTTCTGCTTGAAGTAGGTGTAGAGGAGCTTCGACTTATCCGACATCGCCGAGATCGGCGTGTCGGTGCCCATCGAGCCCACAGCCTCCTGGCCGGTGGTGGCCATCGGGGTGAGCAGGAGCTTCAGGTCTTCCTGCGTGTAGCCAAAGGCCTGCTGGCGATCGAGCAGCGGGATGTCGGACTGCTTCGGCTCGAAGTGAACCGGGGGCAGGTCCTCGAGCACGATCTGCGTGCGGCCGAGCCAAGTCTTGTACGGGTTCGCCGTCGCCAGTTCGGCCTTGATCTCCTCGTCGGAGACGATGCGGCCCTGCTTCAGGTCGATCAGCAGCATCTTGCCCGGTTGCAGGCGCCACTTCGTCTTGATCTTGCTCTGATCAAGCGGCAGCACGCCGGCTTCCGAGGCCATGATGACCTCGTCCTCGTCGGTGACGAAATAGCGGGCCGGACGCAGGCCATTGCGGTCGAGCGTCGCGCCGATATGCAGGCCATCCGAGAAGCACATGGCGGCGGGGCCGTCCCACGGCTCCATCAGCGCCGCGTGGTACTCGTAGAAGGCGCGGCGGTCCTCATCCATCAGCGGATTGCCGGCCCAGGCTTCGGGGATCAGCATCATCGCCGCATGCGGCAGCGAGTAGCCGCCGCGCAGCAGAAATTCGAGCGCGTTGTCGAAGCAGGCGGTGTCCGACTGGCCCGGGTAGGAGATCGGCCACAGCTTCTGGATATCGCCGCCGAACAGCGGCGAGGACACCGACGCCTGCCGCGCCGCCATCCAGTTGACATTGCCGCGCACGGTGTTGATTTCGCCATTGTGGCAGACGAACCGGTACGGATGCGCCAGCCGCCACGACGGGAAGGTGTTGGTCGAGAACCGCTGATGCACCAGCGCCAGCGCCGACTCGAAATCGGGGTCGTGCAGGTCGGAATAATAAGCGCCGAGCTGGGCGGCGAGGAACATGCCCTTGTAGACCAGCGTCCGGCAGCTCAGCGACACGATGTAGAAATCAGTCGGCTCGCCCGAATAGGCAGAGTAGATCTTCGACGAGCACACCTTGCGGATGATGTAGAGCTTGCGCTCGAAATCGTCCTCGGTCGCAATCGCCTCGCCGCGCCCGATGATGATCTGGCGATGATACGGCTCGGTCGCGATGATGTCCGGCGACTTCGACAGCGAGGAGTTGTCGGACGGCACGTCGCGCCAGCCGAGCACCACCTGGCCCTCATCCTCGACGACCTTCTCGACCACGCGCTCCATCTTCTTTCGCAGCTCAGCGTCCTGCGGCATGAAGATGAAGCCGACGGCGTACTGGCCGGGCTCGGGCAGGTGAATGCCCAGCCGCGCGGCTTCCTTGGCGAAGAACTTGTGCGGCACCTGCACCATGATGCCGGCGCCGTCGCCCATCAGCGGGTCGGCGCCCACGGCACCGCGATGCTCGAGGTTCTCGAGAATCGACAGACCGTTCTGCACGATCTTCTGGCTGGGCTGGTTCTTGAGATTGACGATGAAGCCGACGCCACACGCATCATGCTCGCGCGCCGGATCGAACAGGCCAGCCGCGTCGGGGCGTTTGGCTTTTCCGATGGCGCGCTCGGGGGCGGGAGAGACGGGGAGTCGAGACTGTGCCATCAGCAATATCCTTCAATACGGAAGTCAGGTCATGGGGAGCCGGGAGGCCGGCGGATCGGTCCTTTCGCACCACAGCGTGCGGCGCATCGGTTTTATCGGTTCGGTATCAGTCATGGGCCGTGCTCCGTCTGTCTTACTCACGAGTTCGCGGACGCATGTCCGGTATCGTGATGAGTGCAGCCCACCATGGGCGGTCACAATGTAAACAGGAAGCGGCTCTGCATCCAAATGGCCGCTCATTCGGGCTCGTGGCCCCGCCACCCGTTTCCGCCAACGACAGGCGGGTCCAGCCGGGACCGGCGTGTGAACCAGTCCGGTGAGCCCGGCCGTTCACGTTGTAGATTGGGCAGCAAGGCTGTCCTATTCGTTAACAGTCTCACACTTTGCCAATGACGGCAAGCGGCAGACCGGCACTATTTTGCCGCAGTTGGACCGGGGCGTGCAAGCACCCCGGTCAACGCCTCATTCCAGGTGCGACCTGAGGAACCACAGGTCCTTGTCCACCTCGCGCGAATAGCCAGTGAGAATGTCGGCGGTATCGGCATCGTCCGCCTCATCCGCTTTCGCGACGCCCTCGCGCGCCGATTTGCTGACCGCCCCGTAGCGCTCGACGAGCGCCGCGAGGTGGTCGGAAACCTTGCGAATGTCGGTGGGGTAGGGCTTCAGCTTCGTCCCCCCGGACACGGACTGGATCGTTCCGAGCGCAATTCCATCAAGCTGGGCCACCCGTTCGGCGATCGTATCGACGTGCCCGTCGAGCCCCTCGCGCAGCTTGTCGAGCATCTCGTGCACGGCGATGAAGGTGGGGCCCTTGAGGTTCCAGTGCGCCTGCTTGGTGATCAGCGAGAGGTCGATCGCGTCGGCGAGCTGGCCGTTGAGCAAGTCGATCATCGCCGACCTGGTGTTGGATTTGAGTCCGGTTTCGGGGGCTTTCACAGAAATCTCCTGGCTGAATGCCCAAGGGAAATCCGGCACCGCCTGCGGGGTTCCCGCGGGTCACGAAAAGCGGGGCGAGGCCGGCGCTCCGATCCAGCATGAAAAAAGGCCCAGCCGGGTGGCTGGGCCTTCGTCTTTCCGTGTCGCCCGGCGCGGGGTTCGGGTCGGGCCGTCGTCAGGCCGTTCCTGACCGGAAACCGTCGCGCCTTAGTTGACGACCGACTTGTCCTCGATGGTCTTGGCGTTGGCGCTGATGGGGATCTGGCGGGCCTTCTTCGACTCTGGAATCTCGCGCTTCAGCTCGACGTGCAGCAGGCCATTCTCCAGCGTGGCGCCGGCGACCTCGACATGCTCGGCCAGTTGGAAGCGCAGCTCGAAGGCGCGCTCGGCAATGCCGCGATGCAGGAATTCGCGCTTGGCGCCGTCGGCATCGGCAGGCTTGGCGCCCTTGATGGTGAGGGCATTTTCCTTGCTCTCGATGGCGATGTCGCCGTCAGCAAAACCCGCAACCGCAATGGAGATGCGATAGGCGTTCTCGCCGACTTTTTCGATGTTGTAGGGCGGGTAAGTCTTCTGCTCCTGGCCGACAAGGGAATCGAGGCGGTTGAACACGCGGTCGAAGCCGACGGTCGAGCGATAGAAGGGAGTGAAATCGAAGCTGGTCATGGTCACATTCTCCTGTGAGCAACGTGTGATCTCGGGTGTCCCACGCCCGCTCCCAGATTTGGCAAGCAAGCATTCCGGGTGGCCCGGTCCCCGGCACAGCGCCGGCGAACGCATGAGATGTAGGCACGGGAAATGGGGGTTCAAGCCCTGCGGGCGGCAATCGGCAGTCGGCAATCGGCAGTCATTTGCCGGGGCCGCCGTCGCGGCCCGTAACGCGCTTTCTTCGATTGCCGCCGAGGGCATTGCGGATTGCCGGTTGCCGATCTGAACCGAAAATGAATGCCGCTCTCAGGCAGGCTTCAGGTGCCTACTCCTATAAGCGTGACTGTGCTTACTGTCTGCTGCAGGGCACACCGGATGAGCCGCCGTCACCCGCCCCCCGCACGGCGGCCCTTCAGAGGAAAGCCAGCGTCCCCAGGGACGCTGGCTTTTCCGCTTTTGAGGCCCCATTCTCCGGCAATCGAATCGTGGCCCGGGCCACATGAGGCAGGTTTGAACGCAGCCCCCGACCTAGCGACGCCCACGCTGTGCGTGGTCCCCTCCAACCCGGTGCCCGAGGGCGCGCGGGTGGGGGTCTTCGAAACCAGCGACAAGGTCAGACTGCGCTACGCGACGTTTCCAAAATCGGCCGGGGCGGCGCGCGGCACCATCTGCCTCGTGCAGGGGCGGACCGAGTTCATCGAGAAGTACTTTGAGACCATCGCCAATTTCCAGTCGCGCGGTTTTGCCGTCGCGACCTTCGACTGGCGCGGGCAGGGGGGCAGCCAGCGGCTGATCGCCAACCCCAAACTCGGCTACGTCAATTCGTTCGAGGACTACTGGACGGATCTCAAGAGCTTTCACGGCTCGATCCTCTTGCCGGATTGTCCGCCGCCGTACTTTCTCGTTGGCCATTCGATGGGCGGGCTCGCAAGCCTCTATGCCGGGTTGCGCGACCGCATGATGTTCGAGCGCATCTTTCTGTCCGCGCCGATGCTGGCGCTCGATCGCCTGCCGCTGTCGGCCGGCACGCTGGCGGGGCTCGCGCGGGTGCTCCGCCTCGCCGGGCTGGGCAGCACGCCGATCGCCCGGCCCGCCGACAAGCCCGCCTCCGAGGCGAGTTTTGCGGGCAACCCGCTGACCTCCGATGTGACGCGCTACATGCGCATGGTAGATGTCATCAAGGCGCGCGGCGATCTCGAAGTGACGAGCCCGACCATCGCCTGGCTGGGGGCGGCGTTCGAGGCGATGGCGCGGGCGGCGCGCGACGATTTTCCCGGCAGCATCAAGACCCCGGTGCTGATGCTGGCGGCAGCCCGCGATCAGGTCGTCTCGACCTCGGCCATCGAGCAGTTGGGGCTGAGGATGCGCACCGGCAGGCACGCCGTGATCGCCACCGCCCGGCACGAACTGTTCATGGAAAACGACATGATCCGCGGCCAGGTCTTCGCGGCGTTCGACGCCTTCATCACCGAACAGTCGCCCTGACGCCGGTTGCTCCGACGTGGCCGGGGAAGGAGTCCCGCGACCCACCGCTCCGCGCCTACCGGGGGCCCGCCCCCACCCACCGCGCCATCCGCCCACCCACCACGTCATCCCGGGCTCGACCCGGGATCCACTCGATGCAGCAGCGCCCACCAGCGCACTGAGTGGGCCCGCGGGTCGAGCCCGCGGGTGACGACTGCGAGGGCGGTTGTGCGGCACGGATAGCGTTCCACAAGGCAAACGGCGTGCGTCCTGAGGATGCCCCGCCGGGTCAGAGAGCCCAAAGCACCACCGACCGCGCCATCCACTCCACCCACCACGTCATCCCGGGTCGAGCCCGCGGGTGACGACTGCGAGGGCGGTTGTGTGGCA
>DAORUH010000162.1:0-6233 GCA_035433065.1 Devosia sp.
TCAATGGCGGCATCATTAATGCCTACGGCACCAATGCCCGCCTCGGCGGCGGCGAGTGGATGGTGGTCGAGGCCGACGAGTCCGACGGCACCTTCGTAAAACTGCCCGCCGACGTTGCCGTGGTCACCAATATCGACCCCGAGCATCTCGACCACTACCACGACTTCGATGGCGTCAAGCAGGCCTTCATCAACTTCATCGAGAACGTGCCGTTCTACGGTTTTGCGGTGATGTGCCTTGATCATCCGGTGGTGCAGGATCTCGTGGGCCAGATCCGCGATCGCCGCGTCATCACCTATGGCCGCAACCCGCAGGCCGACGTGCGGCTGGTCGATCTCGAAAACCACGATGGCGTACAGACCTTCGCCGTCGAAATCCGCGACCGCATCCGGCTCACGCACCTGCGCATCGAAGGCCTCGAACTGCCGATGCCGGGCGAGCACAACGCGCTCAACGCCACGGCCGCGATTGCCGTCGCCGACCAGCTCAAGGTGCCCGCCGAAGCCATCCGCAAGGGCCTCAAGGGCTTCTCGGGCGTGAAGCGCCGCTTCACCCGCACCGGCATCGTCAACGGCATCACCATCATCGATGACTACGGCCATCACCCGGTCGAGATTTCCTCGGTGCTGCGTGCCGCGCGCCAGTCGGCCAGGCGCGACGTCATCGCCGTGGTGCAGCCGCACCGCTATTCGCGCCTCAACGATCTGTTCGACGATTTCGCCACCTGCTTCAACGACGCCGACACGGTCATCGTCGCGCCGGTCTATGCGGCCGGCGAGCAGCCCATTCCCGGCGTCACGCACGAGGAACTGGTCAACCGCATCCGCGCCCGCGGCCATCGCGACGCGCGCGTCATCGACCGGCCGGAAGCGCTGGCGCCGCTGATCGCCAGCCGCGCCGAAGCGGGCGACTATGTCGTCTGCCTCGGGGCCGGCAATATCACGCAGTGGGCCGCGGCCCTGCCGGGCGAACTCGGCGCGCTGCTCGGCCAGGAACCGGAGGCGGCATGAGCAATCCCGCGATAACCGCGCCTGATCTCGCGCACCAGTGGCCGGATCTGCTCCCGGACCTCGGCTCGTGGGTCGCCGACGTGCGCGGCCAGCTCATTCCCAACCAGTCGCTCGGCGAGATGACGACGCTGCGCGTCGGCGGCCCGGCGCAACTGTTTTTCCGGCCGGTGGACGAGGAGGACCTCGCATTCTTCCTCAGGAACCTGCCGGCCGAGATCAGGGTAACGGTGATCGGCCTCGGCTCGAACCTGTTGATCCGTGATGGTGGCCTGGACGGTGTTGTGATCCGGCTGCCGGCCAAGGGCTTTGGTGCGATCGACATCCTCGACGGCCATCGGGTCCGCGCCGGTGCCGCGGTGCCCGACGTCAAGGTCGCAAGCGCCTCGGCGGAAGCGGGCATCGACGGCCTCTGGTTCTATCGCGGTATCCCGGGGGGGATCGGCGGCGCGCTCTACATGAATGCCGGCTGCTATGGCACCGAGACACGGGCCCGGATGGTCGAGCTGCGCGCGGTGACGCGGCAGGGCGAGATCGTGACGCTCAGCAATGCCGACATGGGCTATCTCTATCGCAAGTCGAACGGGCCGCGCGGCGCGGTATTTGTCTCAGGGACCTACCAAGGCTTTGCGGGCGAGCCGGAGAAGATCCTCACCGAGATGCGCACCGTCACCGAACGGCGCGAGAGCTCGCAGCCGACCAAGGCCAGGACCGCCGGCTCGACCTTCAAGAATCCGGAAGGCCATTCGAGCTGGAAGCTGATCGATGAAGCGGGCGGGCGCGGCTTCACCTTCGGGCGTGCGCAAATGAGTGAGATGCACTCGAACTTCCTCATCAACACCGGCGACGCCGACGCCTACGAAGTCGAGACGGTCGGTGAGACGATCCGCCAGAAAGTCCGCGACAAGCACGGCCTCCTGCTGCGCTGGGAAGTGCGCCGCATGGGCCATTTCCTCCCGGGCCGCGAAGTGCGCGAGTTCCTCGACGGCGATGTCTTCACGGGCGCGGTGTGACGGTGATGCCTGCCCCGGCGCTGCGCGCCATCCTTTCCCGTGAGGGAAGGGGAACCCCGACTGCGACTTCCCGGAGCGTCCAAGAATGACCAAGCACGTCGCCGTCCTCATGGGTGGGCTCGCCAATGAGCGTCCCGTCTCGATCAAATCGGGCACCGAGTGCGCGCGCGCGCTGCGCGAAGCTGGCTATCGCGTCACCGAACTCGATGTCGGCTACGATGTCGCCGAAAAGCTGCGGGCGCTGAACCCCGACGTCGCCTTCAACGCGCTGCATGGCCCCTATGGCGAGGACGGCACGATCCAGGGCGTGCTCGAATTCCTGCGCATCCCCTACACCCATTCCGGCGTGCTCGCTTCGGCTCTGGCCATGAACAAGCATCAGGCCAAGATCGTGTTCAAGGCGGCCGGGATCGCAGTCACCGACCACGTGATCGCCACCCGCTCGGACGTGGCGCGTTCGCACGTCATGGCGCCGCCCTATGTCGTCAAACCCATTTCCGACGGCTCGAGCTTCGGCGTGTTCATCGTCAAGGCCGACCAGTCCCATCCGCCGCAGGAGATCCTGCGCGAGGACTGGAACGGCGGCGAAGAGGTCATGGTCGAGCGCTATATCCCCGGCCGCGAGCTGACCTGCGCCGTGATGGGCGACCGCGCTCTGGGGGTCACCGAGATCATGACTGACCTCGCCTTCTACAATTATGAGGCGAAGTACGCCAAAGGTGGTTCAAACCACGTCATTCCTGCGCCGATTCAACCGAAAATTTACGACAAAGTGCAGAATATGGCTCTCAAGGCGCATGCTGCGCTTGGGTGCCGGGGCGTGACGCGGTCAGACTTCCGCTTCAACGAACAGGCCGAGGAGGACGAACAGCTCGTCTGCCTCGAAATCAACACCCAGCCAGGCATGACCGAAACATCGCTGGTTCCAGAACAGGCCCGCCATGCTGGCATGTCGTTCCCGGAACTGGTCGCCTGGATGGTGGAGGATGCGAGTTGCAGCAGGTAGGCGCGAATAGCTACGCCACCGTCCAGACAGTCGATCCTCGACAGCTTCCGGTTCCCGTTACCGATCTTGGCCGCAAGGCGCTGATCAGCGTATCCCATACGTGGGTGCTGCATCGCGCCATCATCGTGCGGGCGGCGGCGGCGATGCTGGTCCTGCTGCTGGCGGTCGGGGCGTATCAGGCGCGCGATCTGCTGGTCGCGGTGGGTGAGCGGGTCGGCCGGATGGTGCAGGGCGAGTTCGCCGCTGCCGGCTTTGGCATCGAGCAGATCCAGATCAGCGGCCAGAAGCTCACCACCGACGAGCACATCTACACCATGATGGCGCTGACCACCGGCGCCTCGACGCTGACCTTCGACGTGCAGAAGGCCGCTGCCCGGCTGCACTGGCTCGCCGCGGTCGAGAGCGCCACCGTGCGCCGGGTCTTCCCCGACAAGGTGGTGGTCGAGATCGTCGAGAAGGAGCCGGTGGTGCGCTGGCGCATCGGCGATGCGACCTATCTCGTCGACGGCAAGGGCGAGCCCATCGCCAAGGACGAAGGCCACTACAACGACCTGCCGCTGGTCGTCGGCGTCGGTGCGTCCGATGATGCGCTGATCATGGTCTCGAGCCTGTCGCGCCACGAGATCCTCAAGAAGGACCTCGCCGCGCTGAGCCGCATCGGCGACCGGCGCTGGGACCTCATCTATTACACCGGCCTGCGCGTGCAGTTGCCGGAGCAGGGCGTCGCGCAGGCGCTCAACCAGCTCGAAATGTATCAGCGCGATTACGCGCTGCTCGATCGCGACCTGACTCTCATCGACCTTCGCGTGCCCGGCATGATGGCCGTCAAGCAGACGGTCCGCGAAGAGCCGGAAGCCGAAGCCGACAAGAAGAAGAAAAAGCCATGACCATGACCGACGCAATGACGGCCCGCCTGAGGCCCGTGCAGCCGGGACGCACCACGCTGGTCTCGGTGCTCGATATCGGCTCGACCAAGATCTGCTGCGTCATCGCCCGCCTCACGCCGCGCCCCGAGGGCAAGTCGCTGCGGGGCCGCACGCACGTCGCCGAGGTCATCGGCTTCGGCTATGGCCCGTCCTCGGGAATCAAGTCTGGCGTCATCACCGATCTCGAAAAGGCCGAGCACGCGGTGCGCGGCGTCGTCGGCATGGCCGAGCGCGCGGCCGGCCTCACCGTCCAGTCGGTCATCGTCAATGTCACGGCGGGCCGCCTCGGCTCCGAAACGTTCTCCGCCACCGTCAACCTCGGCGGGCAGGAAGTGGAGCGCGCCGATATCCAGCGCGTGCTCAAGTCGGTCAACGACCGCAGCGTGCGACCGGAACGCTCGATCATCCATGCGCTGCCCATCGGCTACACGCTCGATGGCCAGAAGGGCGTCAAGGACCCGCGCGGCATGGTCGGCGAGCGGCTGAGCGTCGATGTCTCGGTGATCTCTGCCGAGACCCTCGCGATGCGCAATATCGAACTGGTGCTGCACCGCTGCCACCTGCAGATCGAGGCGCTGGTCGCCACCCCCTATGCCTCGGGCCTCGCCACCCTTGTCGATGACGAAGCCCAGCTTGGCGTCGCCTGCATCGACATGGGCGGCGCGACGACCACGGTTTCGGTCTTCGCCGAGAGCCAGCTCGTCTATACCGATGCCATCGCCATCGGCGGCCATCACCTGACCCTCGACATCGCCCGCTCGCTCTCCGTCTCGGTCCCCGACGCTGAGCGGCTGAAGACGATGTACGGCTCGGTGCTGCCGGGGCAGGCGGATGAACGCGACCTGATCCCCATCGTGCCGGTCGGTGCGGCCGCCGATGAAGCGCCGGGCCAGATTCCGCGCTCGCACATCACCCGCGTCCTGCGCCCCCGTATCGAAGAAGTGCTCACCGCCGTCCGCGACCGCATGCAGGCCACAGGCATGATGGATGTCTGCGGCCGCCGTTTCGTGCTCACCGGCGGCGCGTCGGAGCTGACCGGCCTGCCGGAAGTCGGCCGCCGCATGCTGGCGCGCAACGTCCGCAACGGTCGCCCTATGGGCATTGCCGGCCTGCCGGAAATGGCCAAGGGCGCCGCCTTCGCCACGGTCGCCGGCATGCTGATCTACCCGCAGGTCTGCGCCCAGGAGTTCACCGAGCCGCACCGCGCGGCAAAGCTCACCGGCACCGACGGCTACCTCGCACGCGTCGGCAGCTGGCTGCGCAGCAGCTTCTGAGACGGCCGAATCCGTTACCGCCGAGTCGGATCATCGTTAACGGGTGTTAGAGCGGCCGGCTGAACCGTCCCGCACGAAAATTTACGTCTGCCGCGCCGCGATGGCACGTGACGGGCCGCCCGGTGCGACAGAAAATTGCAGGGATCAAAATCGGTTAGAGCCGGGGGCTCGTCCTCAGATTCATGTTTAACCGGTGGTTACCGGCGACCATCCTGCCTGTTGCAAAATG
This sequence comes from Devosia sp., assembly GCA_035433065.1. Lineage (GTDB taxonomy): Bacteria > Pseudomonadota > Alphaproteobacteria > Rhizobiales > Devosiaceae > Devosia_A. The sequence continues at coordinate 5,456 of DAORUH010000162.1, forward strand.
CACTTTCGTTAAGGGATTGCCCGCAATTGTTAGGAGGTAGTTAACGAATTGGCGACTAACAATGCTCCCAGTACGCCACCCACGGGGCCCTCCATGACCATCAACCTCACCATCCCGGATATTCAGGAACTGAAGCCGCGCATCACCGTCTTCGGTGTCGGCGGGGCAGGCGGCAACGCCGTCAACAACATGATCGCCTCGGGGCTGAGTGGAGTGGACTTCGTCTGCGCCAACACCGACGCCCAGGCGCTCGCGCTGGCGAGTGCGCAGCGCATCATCCAGCTGGGTGTGGGCGTGACCGAGGGGCTCGGCGCCGGTTCGCACCCCGAGGTTGGTAAAGCTGCCGCCGAAGAGAGCTACGACGAGATCAACGATCATCTGTCGGGAGCGCACATGGTGTTCATCACCGCCGGCATGGGCGGCGGTACGGGCACTGGTGCCGCGCCGGTCGTGGCGCGTGCGGCGCGTGAGCAGGGCATCCTGACCGTCGGCGTCGTGACCAAGCCGTTCTCGTTCGAAGGCAACCGCCGCGCGCGGCTCGCCGAAGACGGGATCGATGAACTGCATCGTCATGTCGATACGCTGATCGTCATCCCGAACCAGAATCTCTTCCGCGTTGCCAACGAGAAGACGACCTTCGCGGACGCCTTCAAGATGGCTGATCAGGTGCTCTATTCGGGCGTCGCCTGCATCACCGACCTGATGGTCAAGGAAGGTCTCATCAACCTCGACTTCGCCGACGTGCGCGCCGTGATGCGCGGCATGGGCAAGGCGATGA
>DAORUH010000163.1:0-6201 GCA_035433065.1 Devosia sp.
TGCTGGTGACGGGCGCCTCGACGGTCACGCTCGGCGACACCGATTTCCTCGTCATCGAAACGCCCGGCCACACGCTCGGGCACGTCGTCTACTACGAGCCCGCCGGCGGCCGGCTGTTCTGCGGCGATGCGCTGTTCTCGCTCGGCTGCGGCCGGATGTTCGAGGGAAAGCCTGCCGCCATGTGGGGCGCGCTGGCCGAGCTGCGCGAACTGCCCGACGACACGCTGATCTATTGCGGGCACGAGTACACGCTCGACAACGCGCGCTTCGCCCAGAGCATCGATCCGAACAACACCGCGCTCAACCTGCGTGCCGCCGAGGTGAAGCGCATGCGCGCCGATGGCCGCTACACCATCCCGGTCAGCCTCGGCCTGGAAAAGCGCACCAACCCGTTCCTGCGCGCCGACGAGCCGGCGATCGCAGCGGGCCTTAAACTCGCCGCAGGCAGCAAGCCCGCCGATGTCTTCGCGACGCTGCGCGCCGCCAAGGACACGTTCAAGTAGCGGCCGGGCGGAGGCGCGGCGAACCGCAGCGCCCCCAGACCATCAGTTCATCGAGACGTCGCGGCCGGCGCTGGTGATCGACACGGTGAAACCTGCCACGAGGTCGAAGATCGACATCATCATGAGCAGGAAGAACACCGAGCTGGCGCTGTAGCCGACGAGCAGGAACTCGATCAGGAACACGATGAACAGAATCGTCGAGAGCATGTGCTCGACGACCGACGAGCGCCCCGTATTGGTGGACTTCAGCACCTCGAGAAACAGGCACACGAGCCCGAGGACGAGCATGAGATCGCCCCAGGTGATGTACCATGAGGCGCCCGACACCATGGGGATCGGGAAGGCCTGCGTGTTCCACACCGCCGGGTTCATGCCGCTGACGATGGCGATGATGTTGTAGAGGACGAACGGGATCACCAGCAGCGGCGGAATGAAGATGCCGCGCGACGGGCGGCGATCTGGCGGAATGAAAACCGTGTCGGCCATATTGCTGTTCCTTGAAACCACCTGAAACAAAGTGGCGCGACAATGCCAAAGCGCGCCCCGCGCCGCTAGTGCCAGCCGCGAGGAACCTTCATGTCATCACGAGGTTCATCCTGCGCCACAAGCTCAGGAGAGCGCCATGAAGAGCCTTGCAGACCTGTTCGAGCACACGCTGCGTGACATCTATTACGCCGAGAACGCCATCACCAAGGCCTTGCCGAAAATGTCCAAGGCGGTTGGTAACAAGGAACTCTCTGCCGCATTCGATGGTCATCTCGCCGAAACGAAGAACCACATCAAGACGCTGAAGGCCGTGTTTGACAGCATCGGCAAGAAGGCCGAAGGCGAAAAATGCGACGCCATCGAGGGCCTCATCAAGGAGGGCGACGGGCTGATGGAAGAGGCGGAGGGTGCGGCCCTCGACGCCGGACTCCTCGCCTGCGCACAGGCCGTCGAGCACTACGAGATCGCCCGCTATGGATCGCTGCGCGAATGGGCGAAGGTGCTCGGTCACGAGGAGGCGCACAACCTCCTGTCGCAGATCCTCGATGAGGAAAAGGCCGCCAACAGCAAGCTGACCGGCCTCGCCGTCCGCTCGGTCAACACCGAAAAATAGTCAGGGGAGCTCCGGGGGCGAAACCTCGCCCCCGGGCCGTGGCCTGCGTCAGACCTTGAGCGGGCCGACCATCTGCTCGGGCTTCACCTCGGCATCGAATTCCTTGCCGGTGAGCAGCTTGAGCTCGATCGCCGATTCCCGCAGCGTGATGCCCTTCTTGTGAGCGTTCTTGGCAAGCTTTGCCGCGTTGTCATAGCCGATCTTGCGATTGAGCGCGGTCACCAGCATCAGCGACTGGTCGACCAACTGCTTGATCCGCTTGCGATCCGGCTCGATGCCGACGGCGCAGTTGTCGTTAAAGCTCTTCGACGTATCGGCCAAGAGCCGCACCGACTGCAGGAAGTTGTAGGCGATCACCGGCTTGAACACGTTGAGTTCAAAGTTGCCCTGGCTCGCCGCGATGCCGATGGCCGTATCGTTACCCATCACCTGCACGGCAACCATGGTGGTCGCTTCCGACTGCGTCGGGTTGACCTTGCCCGGCATGATCGAGGAGCCCGGCTCGTTTTCCGGGATGGTGATTTCGCCCAGCCCCGAACGCGGACCCGACGCCAGCCACCGGACGTCGTTGGCGATCTTCATCAGCGCCACGGCGAGCTGCTTCAGCGCCCCATGCGCGCTGACGAAGGCGTCGTGCCCGGCCATCACGGCATACTTGTTCGGTGCCGTGACGAACGGCTGGCCGGTGAGCTTCGCGATCTCCGCCGCGACGGTCACGGCATATTTGGGATGCGCATTGAGGCCGGTGCCAACGGCCGTGCCGCCGAGCGCCAGTTCATAGAGCTGCGGCAGCGTCGCGCGGATGGCCGCGAGCGCCAGGTCGATCTGCGCCACCCAGCCGCTGATCTCCTGGCCGAGCGTGATCGGCGTCGCATCCTGCAGATGCGTGCGGCCGATCTTGACCACCGTCATGAATTCCTTCGACTTGGCGTCGAGGGTGTTGCGCAGCGGCATGACCCGCTCGAACAGATAGTTCTCGATCGCCTCGACCGCCGCGATATGCATGGCCGTCGGATAGGTGTCGTTGGACGACTGGCTCATGTTGACGTGATCGTTCGGGTGGACCGGCTTCTTCGAGCCCATCACGCCCCCGGCCATCTCGATGGCGCGGTTCGAGATCACTTCGTTGACGTTCATGTTGGACTGCGTGCCCGAGCCCGTCTGCCACACGACCAGCGGAAAATGATCGCCGAGTTCGCCCGAGATCACCTCGTCAGCGGCCTTCACGATCAGGTCGCGGGTCGCCTTGTCCATCAGCTTGAGCTTGTGGTTGGCGTTCGCCGCCGCCTTCTTCAGGATGCCGAAGGCCCGGATGATCTCGGTCGGCATCTTCTCGCCGCCGATATCGAAATTGGCGAGGCTGCGCGCCGTCTGCGCGCCGTAGTACTTCTCGCCCGGCACATTGATCGAGCCCATGGAATCGGTTTCGACGCGCGTCGCCATTCGTTTCATCCTCACAAGCAAAAAGAAGCGGCCAGTCCCGCTGGGGGACTGGCCGCATGAATTTCGTCAGCTGCCGCGCACGGGCGCCAGCAAGATCAGGACCTCTTGGGCTCGATGATCTGCCGGCCGCGATACATGCCGGTCTTGAGGTCAACGTGGTGCGGACGACGCAGCTCACCCGAATCCTTGTCTTCGACATAGGCGGGCACGGCGAGCGCATCGGCCGAGCGGCGGAAACCGCGCTTCATCGGCGAGGTTTTGCGCTTTGGCACAGCCATTTGAGTTACTCCGTAAATCGGTTTCTGCCGCGTTTCCGCGGGGCAAACGGACAGGTCTGCCGGGAATTTCGGGCCTCTATAGTCAATTGCGGCGGGCTTGGCTAGAGACTTTTGCCCGCATAGCCGATAAGCCCCCTGCGACAGTCTCGCCGAGCCAGAATGCCCGACCTTAGCACAGAAATCGCCGAACACGCTGCCCTGATCGAGCGGTTCCTCGATTCGCACCTGTCGAATGCCGATAACGCGCCGCTGATGGGCACGCCCGGCCGCCTGCTTGCGGCCATGCGCCACGGGGCGCTCGGCGGCGGCAAGCGCCTGCGCCCCTACCTCGTCCGCACGGTCGCCGGCATGTACGGCATGCCGCCCGAAGCCACTGTCCGGGCCGGCGCGGCCATCGAGATGGTGCATTCCTATTCGCTGGTCCACGACGACCTGCCCGACATGGACAATGACCGGCTGCGCCGCGGCAAGCCCAGCGTCTGGGCCGCCTACGACCCCGCCATGGCGATTCTCGCCGGTGACGCGCTCCTCACCGAAGCATTTCGCGTGCTGGCCGGGCCCGAGACTCACGCAGATCCCGCTATCCGTATCCGGCTCGTGCAGTCCCTCGCGGTCCGTGCCGGGGCGATGGGCATGGTCGGCGGCCAGGTGCTCGACATCGAGGGCGAGGGCCAGCCGCGCTCGCTCGACGAGATCACCGCCATGCAGCAGATGAAGACCGGCGACATGATCGTCACCTCGGTCGAAATCGGCGCGATTCTCGGCGGCGAGACCCATATCGGCCCGCTGACACTGTGCGCCGACCACGCCGGCCTCGCCTTCCAGATCGCCGACGACATTCTCGACGCCACCGCCTCCAGCGAGGCGCTGGGCAAGACCGCCGGCAAGGACGCCGCGCAGGGCAAGGCCACCGTCGTCGCCTCCATCGGCCTCGATGGCGCGCGAAAAATGCTCGACGACTGCGTTTCCGACGCGCTGACGCTGCTCGATGATTTCGGCCCGCGCGCCGAGCGCCTGCGCGACGTCATCCGCTTCTTTGCCACCCGGGAAAACTGAATGAGCCTCGAAACCGTCCGCGCCGACCTCGCGGTCCGCGCCCCCGATCTCGTGGTCATGGTCACCGAAGCGAGCACCGCCACGGTACAGCTTGCCGCCGAAGTCCACGGCGTCGCCCCCGGCCAGATCGCCAAAACCCTCGCCATCCGCGTCGGCGATGCCGAGTTCCTGCTGGTGACGCGCGGCGACGCCCGCCTCTCCAACAGCAAGGCCAAGGCCGCCTTCGGCGGCCGCCCGCGCATGCTGGGCGCCGAGGACGTGCTGCGGCTCACCAGCCACCAGGTCGGCGGCGTCTGCCCCTTCGGCCTCCCCGCCCCGCTGACCATCTACTGCGACGAGTCGCTGAAGATCTACGACGAAGTCATCCCCGCCGGCGGCAGCACCCACGCCTCCGTCCGCCTGCCCCTCGCGCGCCTGCTCGACCTCTGCGGCAACAAATGGGCCGACGCCTGCGACGTGCCGGAGATGGCTGCAACGGCGTAGCCGACTGCCCCGTCCCCTCGCCATCGCCGGGGTGACGCCGTGGGCGGGCAACGACCCCGCCCCGTCCACAGCCGTCATGGCCGGGCTTGACCCGGCCATCCACTCGATCCCGCCGCGCTGCAGTGACGTAGGTAGTCCCAAAGCTGGCCGATGCCGGCTGAAGACCTGAAGCACCTTGGCCGCGCGGGCATTCTGGGCATAAATATCCGCGGGACTTTGGACCGCGCGCTATCCCCGGACACATGGAGCCGCCGCTGACAACCCACAGCTGGAAAGCGGCGCTGGCCACAAAGATCAGGGCCCTGGTGCGGTCGCCAAGCATCGTGCCGCTTGCACTCTTTGTGACCAGCCTTTTCTTCAACGGCTTCTTTTTCGGCGCCGGATGGGTGCCTATGCGGGCGTGGGGGATTCTCCTTCTCGGCTGGCTGTCATTGTTCGCTGCCCCTTGGGGTCTCCCGGCTCTTGCGATGTGGCTGGCGAATCCGCTGTTCATCGTCGCTTGGGTCTACAGCGTAACGGGAAACAGGAAGGGCCTGCTTTTCGCGGTGCCCGCATTGATCTGCGCACTCTCATTCCTGTTTCTTGGCTCGCTACACCTTGACACCGAACAACCCATCGCCGGGCGCGGTCTGGGTTACTACCTGTGGCTGTCGAGCATGATCCTGCTCGTTGTCATTCAGTTGCGGAGCATTGATGTCCCGATCGAGGACCTGTCCGTGGACAGGACCGATATTGCGCTCGGAGTGGCGGCAACGGCCGGCGGAGCCCTCGCCTATCTTGCACTCTCGTATCCAGCGGAATCCTCGTACGCGAGATTGCTGAACTCGTCTTGGGAGGATGCCTGTTCCCAGGCAGAATCGGTCACGCTGCCACTGCCAGCCAACATCAATGCGGTCGTGTTTTCCGACTATCATGGCGCTGCTGTCGGAGACGCAGGATTTGGCGGCGTGCCCCCTATAGATGTCATGGCCAGAAGTTTGGTGAACGGCCCTGGTATTGCCTCTGTCAGCTTCACCAACCTCCGAGGCGAGAAAGTCGTCGTCGGGGACGGTCAGTCTCCCAGTCGCTCGCTAGTCGTCACTGATCGTACAACCAAGCCGCTGGGGGATATTATCATCTATTCCCTGACCGCAGTCGATGAGAGCGGCACCGAGTATGCTCGCTACACGCTGGCATATCTTCAGAGCCTCTACCTCGGCCCCCGCCCGTGCCTTCCGGATGGTGATACCGAGTTCGATTCAACCGCGCACATTGCCGAGTTGTTCAGCCGGCCCCCCGGATAGCCCCTAAACCTGCCCCCGAATATAGATCATCGCCCGCACAAAGCTTTCGTGCCATT
>DAORUH010000164.1:0-6084 GCA_035433065.1 Devosia sp.
AAAGATGTTCTGGCCATCGCCATTGCGGGTGATGCGCTTGCCCAGCGCCCCGAGCGCCGCGATGTCTCGGTCCGCGCGCAGCAGTCCGGCGCGGGCGTCGGTCATGCCGGTCTTGATGGCGCTGGTCATCTGCAGCACGAAATCGACGCGCTTCAGGTCGAGCCCGGTGGCAACGGCGGTGGAGACCGCGGCGTCGAACATGTCGGCGAGGATTTTTGCGACATCGCGGCGGAAGGCCTTTACCGCGTCTTCGTCGACGATGCCGCCTTCGTCATAGAGCCGGCGGGCATCCGGGTCGCACAGCAGGTCGAACGCCTTGACGATGAGGATGAACGCCGCCGGATCGCCGCCGCGATCGGGGTGGGCCTTCTGCACCGCGGCGCGATAGGCCGCCTTGATCACCGGCGGCACCGCATTGCGCGCGACGCCGAGGGTCGCATAGGGGTCGAACTCTGCCATGCCTCCCGTTTAGTGCGGCGGCGCGGAGTCGGCAATCGGGGGGACCGTTGCGGACCCCCGTTGAACTCCGCTGCCAAAGGTCTAGCATCCCCCTACCCTGTCGAGCGCGGCGGCTGGTCTCCCGCACCCGGCACGAGGAACAAGCGTCAACCGAACAAAACAGGAACAATCAACGGAGGAGGAGAAAATGGCAGACACAGCGGGCAGAGTAAGCGGGCCCCGGTGCATCGCCCTCGTCGGACCTTTTGCCAGCGGCAAGACTTCGCTGCTCGAGGCGATCCTGATGCGGACCGGGGCCATCAACCGGCAGGGACGCGTCGCCGAAAAGAACACGCTCGGCGACTCCTCCGCCGAAGCCCGCGCCCACCTGATGAGCGTCGAGGCCAATATCGCCGAAACCGAATTCATGGGCGACCGCTACACCTTCATCGATTTCCCCGGCTCGATCGAATTCCAGGCGCAATCCGCTCCCGTCCTCGCCGGCGCCGACCTTGCGGTGGTGGTGGCCGAGGCGGATGAAAAGAAGCTCCCGGCGCTGCAGGTGATCCTGCGCGATCTGGAGCAGCGGAAAATCCCGCACCTCATGTTCCTCAACAAGATCGACCGCGCCGAGGGCAGCGTCAGCGAAGTGCTGGCCATGCTGCAGCAGGCTTCGGCCGCGCCGCTGGTGCTGCGGCAATTGCCGCTGCGCGACGGGCACACCGTCACCGGCTCGATCGATCTGGCGCAGGAGCGCGCCCACATCTATCGCGAGGGCAAGGATTCCGAGATCGTCGCCATCCCCGATGGCGAACTGACCGCCGAGCACGAAGCGCGCTTCTCGATGCTCGAAAAGATCGCCGACTTTGACGACACGCTGATGGAGCAACTGCTCGACGACATCGCGCCGGAACGCTCGCTGGTGTTCGCCGATCTCGTGCGCGAGCTGCGCGCCGGGCAGATCTGTCCGGTGTTCATCGGCTCGGCCGAGCATGGGTATGGCGTGGGCCGGTTGCTGAAGGCGCTGAGGCACGAGGCCCCCGGCATCGAGACGACGCGCGAACGGCTGGGGCTGCCGGCCGATGTGCAGGGCGCGGTGCAGGTGCTGCGCACCATGCAGACGACACACGGCGGAAAACTGTCGGTGGCGCGCATTCTCACCGGCGAAGTGAAAGACGGCGCGGTGTTTTACGGCCCCGACGGCGAGAGCAAGGTGGCCGGCGTCTTCCGGCTGATGGGGGCCGAGCCGGTCAAGCGCGATGCGGGCAAGGCGGGCGAGACGGTGGCGCTCGGCAAGCTCGAACATGCCGCGACCGGCGATACGCTCTACGCCAACCCGCGCGACACGGCGCAACTGGCCGAGGCCGAAGTGCGCGAGCCGGTGATGTCGATCGCCATCGCCCCCAAGGAGCGCAAGGACGACGTGCGGCTGTCCACCGCGCTGCAGAAGATCCGCGAGGAAGACCCCTCGCTGCGCCTCATCCACGCGCAGGAAACCGCCGAGACGGTGCTCGAAGGGCACGGCGAAATGCACCTGCGGGTGACGGTCGAGCGGCTCACCGGCAAATACGGCGTGCCGGTGACCACGGCGACGCCGCGCGTCGCCTATCGCGAGACCATCCGCAAGCCCGTGACCAAGCGCGGGCGGCACAAGAAGCAGTCGGGCGGGCACGGCCAGTTCGGCGACGTGGTGCTCGAAATCCAGCCGCGTGAACGCGGCGCGGGCCTCGCCTTCAACGAAAAGATCACCGGCGGCGTGGTGCCCCGGCAGTACTTCTCGTCGGTCGAGACCGGGGTGCGCGACTACCTCGAAACCAGCGGCCCGCTGGGCTTCCCGGTGGTCGATGTGGCGGTGACGCTGACCGACGGCAGCTACCACGCGGTCGACAGTTCCGACATGGCGTTCAAGCAGGCGGCGCGGCTGGCGATGGTCGAGGGCATGTCGGAGGCGGCCCCGGTGCTGCTTGAGCCGGTGATGGACGTGACGGTCTATTGCCCATCGGAAAGCAACGCCAAGATCAACGCGATTCTCAGCGGCCGGCGCGGCCAGATCGTGGGTTCGGATGCCCGCGATGGCTGGCCCGGCTGGGACGAGGTGCGGGCGCAGATTCCCGCGGCCGAAATCCAGGATCTGATCGTTGAGTTGCGGTCCGCGACGGCGGGCGTCGGCAGCTTTACCCAGCAGTTCGACCACTTTGCCGAACTGAGCGGGCGGCTGGCCGAGGATGTCGCGTCAAAATTCGGCCGGCAGGCGGCGGGATAGGGCGCACGCCATGCGCCTGCCCGTGCGGCAATACGCGGGCGGGCGCTACTGGCGCAGCATGTTGCGCAACTGGTCGTCGCCCTTCGAATAGGTCTGCGTCTGGTTGATCCGGCGCTCGAACGGCAATTCCGCCTCGGGCACCGCCGAAAGGTTCGCCGGATCATTGGCGCGCAGGCCCATGAACAGCAGAACGCCACCCAGCACCACGACGCCGACGACAATCGGCTTCAGCATCGGCCGCCCGGCCGCGCTCTTTTTCTTCTTCACCTTGCGGCGCGTCACCGAACGAACCCCCTGGTGCGACGATCGGCGCACCATAGGGCGCGGGGCTTAAGATTCGGTGGCTGGGGGATGGGCCGATGTTCCGTTGGGTGGGGCCGCCCCCTCCTGGTTGCCTACCCCCAACGTCGCCCGCGGCCCGCCCACCCGCACCTTCCACCGCTTCTTTCAATCGTCATCGAAGCGGCCTATATGCCGGGGATGCTTGATCTGCCGGTGAAAACGCTGCGGCCGTTCTCTGCCGTGGTCTTCGATATGGACGGCACGCTCCTCGATACCGAGGCGGTGTTTCGCGAGATCGTGTTCGATGTCTGCGACGGGCTCGGCTTCGCTATGACCAACGAGGTCCACCTCGCCATGGTCGGCGTCAGCCACGAAACGACGAAACGGCTGCTGCTCGATACCTATGGGTCCGACTTTCCGCAGGCGGTGTTCGATCTGCAGTGCCGCGAAAAGATGCACCACCGGATGGAGCAGGATGTGCCGGTGAAGGCCGGTGTCCATGAACTCCTGGCCGAACTCGCGGCCCGCCGCATCCCGGCGGCGGTGGCGACCTCGTCGCGCTCGCCCCATGCCATCGGGCATCTGGGCAAGGCGGGGATCATCGAGAGCTTCGCCACCATCGTCACCCGCGACCATGTGACGAACCCCAAACCGCACCCCGAACCCTACCTGCTGGCGGCCGGCCGGCTCGGACTTGACCCGGCGTCCTGCATTGCGGTCGAGGATTCCCATGTCGGGGTCCGCGCGGCGCATGCGGCCGGCATGCAGACCATCATGGTGCCGGACCTGATCCACCCCTCCGACGAGGTGGCGGCGCTTTGTGCGCACGTGATGGAAAGCCTCCATCACCTCCGGCAGGCGGCCTTCACCGGCTGAACCGGGCCGTCTCCGGCCCCTCTCCCAGATTGCGATTCCGTTCATGCTTAACGTTGCCCTACGGCAACGATTCGCATTTGAATTAACGTTTGCGGTTACCCGCAAGGCGGCGTTGCCTCTATCCTCAAGCCTTGAATTTCCTCACTTTTCAGACGTTACGTGAGCCTTTAACGTGATTTTAAGGGCCTAACTTTCATGGTTAAGTAACTGTAAATTTTGGGTTCCCTCCCGGAACAAGCTCGGCTAGGGTCGAGCCCGGGTAACCATCGACTGGACTCGCTTGGGGCGGGTTTCGGGGATAGGGGTCGGATTGAGGGCAGGGCGGACAACAGGAGCGATGCGTGCGGTTGCGCATGCCGTTGTCGTTTGTTCGGCCGCGTTTGCCCTTTTTACCGCCATTCCGGCTTCCGCCGAGGAAGCCGCCGTCCAGACTCAGGTGGTTCCGGCGCCCTTTACCTCCGCTGTCGCGATGAAACGCCAGGCCTGGCGTTTCCAGCAGCAGGCGGCGGCGGTTGCCGCTGAGCCAAAGCTCACCACCGAATTGCTGACCGCCTATGTCGAGCGCCAGCAGGCGCTCCAGCAGGTCAATGTTGCCATCGAAGTGCAGCAGACGACGCTCACCGAAGACATGCTGCTCGGCTACATCGCCAAGCGCCGCAACGACGCGCTCGACGCCATCGATACGGTCGATGTCACCGGCGAGCCCGCGCTGTCTTCCGCCGTGCTCGTCGCCTATGCCGAGCAGGGCTATACGCCGACGAAGAAGAAGGTGAAGCTCGCCGACGACGAGATGCTCTGCCTGACGCAGGCCATCTATCACGAGGCCCGCGGCGAATCGCGCGACGGCCAGCTGGCGGTGGCGAACGTCATCATCAACCGCGCCATGAGCAAGAAATACCCCTCGACGATCTGCGGCGTGGTGTTCCAGAACGCCGACAAGGGCCGCTACAAGTGCCAGTTCACCTTTGCGTGTGACGGCCGGTCCGACATGGGCCGCGAGCGCACCGCCTGGAACCGCTCCGCCAAGATGGCGCGCGAAGCCTTCCGTGAATTCCAGCAGGGCGAGCGCCCGGGCGTTGTCCCCAACTCGGTGCTGTTCTACCACACCACCGCCGTTGCCCCGCGCTGGTCGCACACCTTCCAGCGCGTCGCCGCCATCGGTTCGCACGTGTTCTACGCCAGCAACTAGCTGATTTTGCTCAGGTTTGACGTGGCGCCGTCCGGGAGGGCGGCGTTTTTGTTTTGGGGGGATTTGCGCTGGCGCGTGCGGCCCCCACCCTCATCCGCCCTTCGGGCACCTTCTCCCATCAAGGGAGAAGGCGTGACTGAAAACTCTCAGTCGGGATTCCTTCTCCCTTGATGGGGGAAGGTGGCGCGCAGCGCCGGATGAGGGTGGGGCCGCAGTCTCCAAACGCTATCCACCCCAAGGATTCCCCCCGCTCCGGCGTCCCATGCACAGGGACCAAACGGAGGGAAATCATGGCGAGCGCTGGCAATCACGGGCAACGCGCCTTATTTATGTGGGATTGTGGCAGTCAAAGTCCGCGCCGCGTCGGGGCTGCCGCCGATGCTTAAAAAGGGGAAGTTTATGCCCAAGATCGCCCTGGTGGACGACGACCGCAATATCCTGACCTCCGTGTCGCTGACGCTGGAAGCCGAAGGATATTCCGTCTCCACCTATACCGACGGCGCGTCGGGCCTCGAAGGCCTGACCAGCGATCGCCCGGATCTCGCGATCCTCGATATCAAGATGCCGCGCATGGACGGCATGGAACTGCTCCGGCGCCTGCGCCAGAAATCCGACGTGCCGGTGATCTTCCTCACGTCCAAGGACGAGGAAATCGACGAGCTGTTCGGCCTCAAGATGGGCGCCGACGATTTCATCACCAAACCGTTCAGCCAGCGGCTGCTGGTCGAGCGCGTCAAATCGATTCTGCGCCGCGCCGCGCCGCGCGATCCGACGGCGCTCGGCACGTCGGCCGAACCGGCCCCCGGCAAGCAGCTGATCGAACGCGGCTCTCTGGTGATGGACGAAGAGCGCCACACCTGCACCTGGAAGGGCCAGCGCGTCACCCTCACCGTCACCGAGTTCCTGATCCTGCAGGCGCTGGCGCTGCGGCCGGGCGTGGTGAAATCGCGCAATGCGCTGATGGATGCCGCCTATGACGACCAGGTCTATGTCGACGACCGCACCATCGACAGCCACATCAAGCGGCTGCGCAAGA
>DAORUH010000165.1:0-5995 GCA_035433065.1 Devosia sp.
CGGGCTATGACGTCGACAGCTACGACGTGCGCCACGATCAAGCCGCCTATGTCGGCTTCGTGCGCCGCTCGACCGAAATGCTCGAAGAGGTGATGCGGGCCGATCTCGCCAACTCGCCGGAACCGCGCCAGCCGGATGGGGCAGATGCCGGCGGCGGTTCAGCGGAGCCGGCACCCGAGCGAACCGGCGACCCTGCCGATGAGCTTGACAACCAGACGCCCCCGGCATCGGATCGCCCCTAGCCTTCCCTCCCGCCCGCAGCGATCCCATTCATGGACAGCCCTACCTTCTGGCTCATCGCTGCGGCGGCTGTTGCTGTCGCCGGCCTCAGCAAGTCCGGTCTGCTCGGCGGACTCGGCCTCGCCTCCGTGCCACTGCTCAGCCTCGTCATGCCGGCGCGCGACGCGGCCGGACTGATGCTGCCGCTGCTGCTCGTCATGGATGCGATCAGCGTCTGGAACTACCGGCGCGAGGCCAACTGGGACATCCTGAAAATCCTGCTGCCCGGCGCTGCCATCGGCACGCTCCTCGGCTGGCTGATGTGGTCGGTCGTCACCGACGCGTTCGTCAACCTGATGGTCGGCGTCATCACCCTGCTGTTCGTCGCCGATGCCCTGCTGCCGCTGCGCAAGAAACTCGAGGGCCTGCCGCCGTCGAAGCCGTGGGGCACCTTCTGGGGCGGGGTCGCAGGCTTCACCAGTTTCATCAGCCACACCGGCGGCGCGCCGTTCCAGATCTACACCCTGCCCCGCCGGATGAGCCCGGTGATGTACTCCGGAACCTCGGCATTCTTCTTCGCCATCGTGAACACCGCCAAGCTCGCGCCGTACTTCTTCCTCGGCCAGCTCAACGTGTCCAACATGACGCACGCCGCCCTGCTGGTGCCGGTCGCGATTCTCAGCGTGATGCTCGGGGTCGTGCTGGTGCGGCGGATCTCGATCAAGCAGTTCTACGCCATCGCCTATACGCTCGTCGGCATGCTGGCGATCAAGCTCGTCTACGACGGCATCACCGGCGTGTTCTTCGCCGCTCCGGCCTCATGACACTGCGCCTCGATCATATCGCGCTGCTGGTCCGCGACCTCGACGAGAGCGCGGCCTTCTACACCGCCATTCCCGGCATTCGCGAAGTGCCCAACCCGATGGGCGGCACGAGCTTCCGTTGGTTCGAGTTCGGACCCAACCAGCGCTTCCACATGCAGGCCGGCGACATCAGCCGCACCCATGTCGAGAAGAACACCCATTTCGCGTTTTCTGCCGCGGGCGAATTCGACTCGGTGCTCGCCGAGCTCGAACTCAACGGCCTCACATGGTCGGACATGAAGGGCACGCCCGGCGGCATCAACGTGCGGCCGGATGGCATGCGCGCGGTCTTTCTCCAGGACCCCAACGGCTACTGGATCGAGATCAACGATTTTCGCTGAGCCCGGGCATGAAAAAAGGCCGCGGCGGATGCCGTGGCCTTACAGAACAGTAGTCTCGCACTCAGGCCGCTTCGCTCGATCGCAGTCGCGCCAGCTGGTCCTTGATTTCAAGCTTCTTGCGCTTCAGTTCCTGAACAATCAGGTCATCGTGGCTGGCGTGGCCCAATTCCTCTTCCAGTTGGTGGTCGAGGTCACGATGCCGCCGCTCGAGTGCCGAGATATGGCTTTCAGTCGTCATAACAACTCCTTCAGCAACTTCCGACGGCCCATCGTCCCAAATTCTTCGCCCTTTGTCGACAGCGGCGAGGGGACGCGATTTCGTGCGTGGAAAAGCAGGTGCAAATCCTGCCCCGATCGGCTAACTTTTGGCACCTGCGTTCGCGCCATTTTTCGAGCAGTCCCCGCCGCATGCTCCCGCTGACAAAGGAACAGGAAGCTGCACTCGGGCTGGAACTGGCCGCCAAACGCCAGGAGCATTCCGACCTCGATGCCGCAATCCATACGCTGTCGACCACCGGCATTGCCGACCAGATGCTGATTCAGCGCCTGAAAAAGCGCAAACTTGGCCTCAAGGACCGCATCGTGCAGCTTGAGAACATCCTGTTGCCGGACATCATCGCGTGATCGAGGCAACGGCGCGCGAGGCTTGATGGCTCACCGCCTTTCCGCTACACGCGCAGTCTGAGCACTCCGGGGCCGCGATGCTTGATACACCGCCCGTCGCCATCGTCATGGGCAGCCAGTCCGACTGGCCCACGATGCGCCATGCCGCCGAAATTCTCGACACCCTCAAGATCGACTACGAGGCGCGCATCGTTTCGGCGCATCGCACGCCCAACCGGATGTTCGAGTTCGCCACCAACGCCAAAGCCGACGGCTTCAAGGTGATCATCGCCGGAGCGGGCGGCGCGGCACACCTGCCGGGCATGATCGCCTCCCTCACCATCATCCCGGTGTTCGGCGTGCCCGTGCAGTCGCGGGCGCTGAGCGGGCAGGACAGCCTGCTGTCGATTGTCCAGATGCCGGCCGGCGTGCCCGTCGGCACCCTCGCCATCGGCGAATCGGGGGCGAAGAACGCCGCGCTGCTGGCCGCCGCCGTGCTGGCCCTCTACGACCCCGAGATCGAGACCCGGCTTGAAGATTTCCGCCGCACCCAGACCGAAGCCGTCGCCCAGTTCCCGACCGATGACCCGGAGTGACGGGCCGCTGCTGCAAGGCAGCACCATCGGCATCCTGGGCGGTGGCCAACTCGGCCGCATGCTGGCGATCGCTGCGGCCCGGCTGGGGATGAAGACCCACATCTACTGCCCCGACCCCGACAGCCCGGCCTTCGACGTCACGCCGCGCAAGACCGTCGCCGCCTATGACGACGAGACGGCTCTCGCCGCTTTCGCCGCCGCGGTCGATGTCATCACCTACGAATTCGAGAATGTGCCGGCCAAGACCGCCGAGTTCCTCGCCGGATTGAAGCCCCTGCGGCCCGGCGCGCGGGCGCTGGGCGTGTCGCAGGACCGGCTGGCAGAGAAGGCGTTTCTCAGCATCAACCGCATTCCCGTGGCGCCGTTCGCTGCTGTCCCAAACCTCGATGAACTGGCCATTGCGATTGCCGATATCGGCCTGCCCGCGGTGCTGAAGACCACCCGTCTTGGCTACGACGGCAAGGGCCAGCGCATGGTGCGTACCACGGCCGAAGCGGCCGCCGCGTTCGAGGCGCTGGCGCCAAAGCCGCTGGTGCTTGAAGGCTTCATCCGATTCGCCAAGGAAATCTCGGTGGTCGTCGCCCGCGGGACGGGCGGGGAAACCGCTGCATTCGATCCGGCGGAGAACGTTCACCGCGATCACATTCTCAAGACCAGCACGGTCCCCGCCGGTATCCGCCCAATAACGGCGCGCGAGGCCCAGGCCATTGCCGAACGGATCGCCAGCGCACTCGACTATGTCGGCGTGCTGGGCGTCGAGTTCTTCGTGCTTGAGGACGGGACACTCCTCGTCAACGAAATCGCCCCGCGGGTCCACAATTCGGGGCACTGGACCGAGGCCGCCTGCGTCACCGACCAGTTCGAGCAGCACATCCGCGCCGTCTGCGGCTGGCCGCTGGGCGACCCGCGCCGGCTGGCCGACGTGGTGATGGAAAACCTCATCGGCGATGAGTCGGCGGACCTTCCGGCGATCCTTGGCGGCCCCTCGCGCCCCCATTTCTACGGTAAGGCCGAGTCGCGGCCGGGCCGAAAAATGGGCCATGTGACCCGGATCACGGCAAAACGCCGCCAGATTTAGGCGATTTTCGCCCTTTTGGACGGTGGACAAGGCCCCCCTGCATGTCCTATATAGCGGCACACAACGGTGACCGGCACGGCCGGTCGGCGCAGAAGACATTTTGGCTTCGGCGCTGAGTCACAAATCCAGTTTGACGGTCAAGAAGGGCGGTTACGCTTGCAAGTAGTTGTTCGCGATAACAATGTGGATCAGGCGCTCCGGGCCCTGAAGAAGAAGCTTCAGCGCGAAGGCGTGTTCCGCGAGATGAAGCTGCGTAACTACTATGAGAAGCCGTCTGAGAAGAAGGCTCGCCAGAAGGCCGAGGCCGTGCGCCGCGCCCGCAAGCTGGCCCGCAAGCGCGCTCAGCGTGAGGGGGGGCTGCCTGCTCCCGCCGCCGCAGCGCGTCCCGCCCGGCCGTAATCCAGTTTGAATAGTTTCAACGCCGCCTCCGGGCGGCGTTGTTTATCCGGTGGCTGGGAGCGGGGGCCTTGTTCCGTACCACCGGCAGCCGATAAACTCGGCATTCAGGGACAGATCGACAGAACTTCCATTGAGGGAAACACCATGAAGAAACTGCTCGCCGCCGCGCTCGCCGCATCCGTGCTCGTTGCCTCCGCCGTTCCGACCTTCGCCCAGGACCGTGTCCAGGTCGGCCGTCTGACCTGCGATATCGCTGGCGGCGTTGGCTTCCTGATCGGCTCCGAAAAGGACGTCAGCTGCACCTTCAAGCCGAACAAGGGCAAGGCCCAGCACTATGACGGCGTGATCCGCAAGCTCGGCCTCGACGTCGGCATCACCGGCGACACCCGTCTCGTCTGGCTCGTCTTTTCGGGCAAGGGCGCGAACGCCGGCAAGGGCTCGCTGGCTGGCACCTATGTCGGCGCTTCGGGCGAGGCAACCTTCGGCGTCGGTGGCGGCGCCAACTGGCTGATCGGCGGCTCGAAGAAGGGCTTTGCCCTGCAGCCCTGGTCGGTGCAGGCCTCGACCGGCCTGAACCTCACCTGGGCGTTTGCCGGCCTGACGCTCCACTGAGAGCGCCTACAACGGAATTCGGAAACGCCGGCCTTCGGGCCGGCGTTTTCATTTGGCCTCAGGGAACGGCGGCAAAAAACGCCCGGGCGCGCTCCCACAGGCCGCGCGCCCACAGATCACTGTGGCCCGCGCCCGGTTCGATCCACAGTCCGGCCTTGTTCGGCGCGAGCGCGTAGACCCGCTCGCCATGCGCCACGCCGATCGTCGCATCCACCGCTCCGTGGGCGACGAACACCGGCTCGCTCACCCCATTGATCCATTCATCGACAGGGAACTGATCGTGCATCAGCAGGTGGACGGGCAGGAAGCCATAGCGATCGGCGGCAACGGACACGGCCGAATCGAACGGCGTCTCGAGCAGCAGCGCCTTGGCGTCACGCTCCCCGGCGACGTAGGTGGCCGGCCCCGAACCAAGCGAACGCCCCCACAGCAGGATGGGCGCGCCCTTGGCCGCCAGCCAGTCATAGGCCGCAAGTGAATCGGCGAGGATATTGCCCTCGCTGATCTCCCCCGGTGTCCCCGGAAAGCCGCGATAGTCGAACGCGAGATAACCGTAACCGCCGTTCACGAACGCCTCATAGCGCTCATGCTCGCGCGAAAAGCTCCCGGCATTGCCGCGGAAGTAGAGGATGACCGGCCTGCCCGCCGCCGGGGCCGCGTACCAGCCAGCGATCTTCGTGCCGTCGGCACCGTCGATCGACACCAGTTGCGAGGACTTGAGGTCCGTTTCGGCGAGATTCAGCATCCGGCCTTCGGGCTCGTACTGAAAATCGCGCTGGAACAGGAACATGATCGCGAGCGCCGCCAGATAGGCGACAGCGATCGCAATGGCGATGACAATGACGATGCGGCGCAGTCGGTTCATGCGACGATCCTGCCACCCCGCCGCCTCGGACGCTAGGACGGCATGGGCTCATCGCCGATAGCAATCCGCAGGGCCCGATCGAACACTTCCTCAGGCTGTGCGCCCGACAGCGCGAACTTGCCGTCGAAGATGAAGAACGGCACGCCCTGGATGCCCTGCCCCGCCGCGGCCGTCGCGATATCATGCGTTTCGGCAAGCGCCTCTGGATCGTGCATCACCTGCAGCGCTTCGGCGCGGGAATAGCCGTGCTGGGCCGCGATATCGGCGAGCACCTCGTCGTCGGCCGTCGTCTTGTGGTCGAGGAAATAGGCGGCAGCGATGGCGTTGGCGAGCGCGTGCTGGGTGCCCTTGGCGCGCGCCAACCGGACCAGGGTGTGGTCCTTGCGCGTGCGATAGCTGCGCGGCTGCTTCGACAGTTC
>DAORUH010000166.1:0-5911 GCA_035433065.1 Devosia sp.
CGACGGCCTCGATCATGGTCAGATCGGCGCCTGCGAGCGTGCCATCGGCAAGCCGCAGGGCCCCGTCCTTGCGATAGACGGTCCGCCCGGTGAAGCTGAACTCGGTGTCGTCGGTCCCGGTCACCGACATGGCGTCGCTGACGAGGAAGATGCGGCCCGGCAGGCGCTTGGCGCGGATGGCGTTGGCGATCGTCGCCGCATGAACATGAATGCCGTCGGCAATGAGGCCCGCATACATGCTGCCGGTGTCGAGCACGGCGCCCACGACGCCGGGCTCGCGGTTGCCCATCTGGCTCATGGCATTGAACAGGTGGGTGGCCATGGTCGCGCCGGCCTTCGCCGCCTCGACGACCTCGGCATGGGTGGCATCGGAGTGGCCGATGGAGACGACGATGCCATGCGCCACGATCGAGGCGATCTCTTCGGGCGACACCGTTTCGGCGGCCACGGTGGTCAGCACCGCCGGCATGCCCTCGCGGGCATTGATGAGGCGCTGCAGGTCATTGCTCGAGAACGGGCGGATCAGCGCCGGGTCGTGCGCGCCCTTGCGGGCCACGGCGAGGTGCGGGCCTTCGAGGTGGAGCCCCAGAAAGCCCGGGATCTTTCGCTGCGCCGCGGCCAGACCGGCCTCAACGGCCCGGTCGGCAACCTCCGGCGTGTCCGTCACCAGCGTCGGCATGCAGGATGTCGTGCCGAACTGATGCAGCGCGCCGCAGATGGTGCGGATGCCATCGACGGTCGGCGTGCTGTTGAGCAGCGTGCCGCCCGCGCCATTCACCTGCAGGTCAATGAAGCCCGGAACCAGCATGCCGCCGTGCAGCGCCACACGCTCCGCGTCGGAAGGCGAGTCGGCGGCCATCAGCCCCTCGACCACGCCGTCATTGACGATGAGCGCCGCGCGGTCGTGCCAGTTCACGCCGTCGAAAATGCGGGCTCCGGTGAGCGCGATGCGGGTCATCTTGTCTCCGTAATCTTCTTCAGGTGCGGCGGCCGGTCGGGATCGAATCCGCGGCGGCGGGAAAGTGCCTCAACGAACCCATAGAAGGAAACCACCAATGCGAGCGCGCTGGTGATCGGATCGCCGGTATCGACGGCGGGCAGCGGTGTTCCGGCTTTTGACTTGGTGGACGTGATGAAGGCGCGGGCGCCCTGCCCGGCCAGCCGGTCGACAACATCGGCAATTGATTGTTCGGCGGTATCGGGCGCGGCGAGCGCCAGCACCGGAAAGCCGTTCTCGACGATGCGGGCCGGGCCATGCACCACTTCGGCCGACGAATAGGCCTCGGCATGCAGCCCACAGGTCTCCTTGAACTTCAGCGCCGCTTCCTGGGCGATGGCCAGCGAAGGGCCGCGCCCGAGCACATAGAAGGAGGGCGCATCGTTCACCACGTCGCCGAGCGCCGACCAGTCGCAGGCGATCGCGGCCTCGAGCTGCTCCGGCAGCGCCGACAGCGCCCGCAGCAGCCGGTCGTTTTCCGTGGCATGGGCGGTGACGGCGAGCCCCGCGACCACCGAGTTCACAAAGCTCTTCGTCGCGGCGACGGACTTTTCCTCGCCCGCCGCCAGGTCGATGGCGATACTGGCGGCGTCGGCGAGCGGGGAGTCGAGCGTGTTCGTCAGCCCGATGGTCAGCGCGCCGGCCTGCCGCGCCGCTTCGGCCATGGCGACGATGTCCGGGCTCTTGCCCGACTGCGAAATGACGATGGCCGCGCAGCCCCTGAGCGCCAGCGAGCGGCCATAGACCGATGCGATGGACGGGCCGATCGAGGCCACCGGAATGCCTGCGGTCAGTTCCACCGCATATTTGAGGAACGAGGTCGCATGGTCCGATGAGCCGCGGGCGATGGTGGCAATCATCACCGGGTTGGCCTCGCGCAGCGCCGCACCGGCATCGGCCAGCGGCCGGCGCTGGGTTTCGAGAAGGCGGGCGACGGCCGAGGGGATTTCCTCGATCTCGCGGCGCATGTGGCTCTTGGTCATTTGCGGCTCCTTGTTTCGTCCGCGATACGCAGTTCGGCGACAAAATCGTAGGTGTCGCCGCGATACACCGATCGCGTGAATTCAATAACGCGGCCGGACGGCAGATAGGACGTCCGTTCGATCTGCAGCATGGGCTCGCCCTGCTTAACGCCCAGCAGGGCGGCGTCCGAGGCATTTATACTGACGGCCCGGATCCGCTGGATCGCCCGGACGGGGCGGTTCCCGGTCTTTTCGAGGTGGGCATATAAAGACGTGCCGACGTTCTCCGGGTCCGGCAGGATCGCCGCCGAAATCGCCGCCCGTTCAATGGCCAGCGGCATGTCGCCGGTGATGCGCAGCCGCTCGACGCGCGCCACCCGCTCGTTCGGCGACAGGCCGAGGACCACCGTCTCTTCCGGCGACGCATCATACAGCCCGCGGTCGAGCCAGGTCGAATGCACCGCCATGCCGCGGCGCGCCATGTCTTCGGCGAACGAGGTGAGCTGGCTCAGCGACTGCTCGACGCGTGGGGTCTGCGGGGCAACGAAGGTCCCCGAGCCGTGGCGCTGCACCAGCACGCCGTCCTGCACGAGCTGCTGCATGGCCTTGCGGACGGTGACGCGCGACACGTCGACCCGCTGCGCCAGGTCGCGCTCCGACGGCAGCGCGTCGCCGGGGCGAATGGCGCCGCTCGCCACCGCCGCCTCGATCCAGCGCTTGAGCTGCAGATACAGCGGCCCGCCCTGCGGCAGGACAATCGTATCGGCACCGAAGAGGGACTGGGTGTTGGTCATGTGCATCCCTTGCCCGGACATAATACCAATAAAGTACCATTCACCAAGCAAAAACACGTCATCACAGCCCGCGAGGGCTTCCGTTCGCTGCGTTCTGCACAGGCAGCGCCCCGAATGCAGGGGCTGCTGGACAAGTGGTATTTTTTTGGTTCTATTCTTCGCAGGAGGAACGAGCATGACGCTGACGGTGCCCGCCACCGAGATTGCCGATGACCGCTATGCCGGCCTCGACACATGGCCGGATGAGGCAATCCTGTCTGCCCTGCTCGACGGCCAGCGCCGCGCCCTCGCCTCGGTTGAAGCCGCAATCCCCCAGCTCGCACGTGCCGCCAAAGCCGCCTCGGAAAAGCTCAGGGCCGGTGGCCGGCTGATCTATCTCGCCTCAGGCAGCCCGGCCCTCATCTCGCTCGGTGACGCGCTCGAAATCCCGCAGACCTACGGCGTGAAGCGCGAGCGCATCCTGCTGCTCTTCGCCGGCGGCAAATCCATCTTCGACAATCTCACCGGCGTCGATGAAGACAGCGCCGAGGCCGCCATCGCCGATGTCGCGGCCCATCGCGTCGGCCCCGCCGACTGCGTCATCGCCACCTCCGCCTCCGGCTCGACCCCCTACACCGTCGCGGGCCTCACCGCCTCGCGCGCGGCCGGCGCCGTCACCATCGGCATCGCCGGCAATGCGGGCGCCCCGCTGATCGAGGGCGCCGACATCGGCGTGCTGCTTGACGCGGGGCCGGAAGTGATCTCCGGTTCCACCCGGATGGGTGCAGGCACGGCGCAGAAGGCGGCGCTCAACATGTTCTCGACCCTCGTCGGCGTGCACCTCGGCCACGTCTATGACGGCCTGATGGTGAACGTGACGGCCGACAACGCCAAGCTGCGCCAGCGCGCGGCACGCATCGTCATGAAGATTACCGGCGCAGACGACGCCACGGCGGCGCGCGCCCTCGAACTGTCGCATGGCGAGGTCAAACTCGCCGTGCTGATGGCGGCCGGTGCAGCAGGCCTTGGCGAGGCCAATGCGCTGCTCGGCAAATACCAGGGAAACCTGCGCGCGGCGCTGGCCGATATGGCCGCCGCGACGCCGGCGTGACGACACCTGAGCCCAGGGCGATGGTGAACAGGAGAGAGGAAACAGCATGACACTCAGGAACAAACTGATGCTGGCCGGCGCGACCATTGCGCTGGTATCGGCCACGGCACCCGCCTTCGCGCAGACCAAGCTCGTGATCGAGAGCTGGCGCACCGACGATCTGGCCATCTGGCAGGACAAGATCATCCCGGCCTTCCAGGCGGCGAACCCGGATATCCAGATCACCTTCTCGCCCACCTCGCCGCCGGAATATGACGCCGTGCTCGGCGCCAAGCTCGAAGGCGGCACCGCGGGCGACATCATCACCTGCCGTCCGTTCGACCAGTCGCTGGGCCTGTTCCAGCGCGGCAAGCTCGACGGCCTGAACGACCTGCCGGGCATGGAGGGCTTCTCGCCCGTCGCCAAGTCCGCCTGGACGACCGATGACGGCGCCACGACTTTCTGCGTGCCGATGGCCGCGGTGATCCACGGCTTCATCTACAACAAGGATGCGTTCGACAAGCTCGGCATCACCGAGCCGAAGACGGTTGAGGAGTTCTACGCCGCGCTCGACAAGATCAAGGCGGACGGCACCTATACCCCGCTCGCGATGGGCACCATCGACCAGTGGGAAGCCGCGACGATGGGCTACCAGAACATCGGCCCGACCTACTGGAAGGGCGAAGAGGGCCGCCTGGCGCTGATCGCCGGTACCCAGAAGCTCACCGATGAGGGCTGGGTCGAGCCGTTCCGCCAGCTCGCCAAGTGGAAGCCGTATCTCGGCGACGGTTTCGAGGCGCAGACCTATTCGGACAGCCAGAACCTGTTCACCCTCGGCCGCGCTGCCATCTACCCTGCCGGCTCGTGGGAAATCGGGCTGTTCAACACCCAGGCCGATTTCAAGATGGGCGCCTTCGCGCCGCCGGTCGTTGCCGCCGGCGACAAGTGCTACATCTCCGACCACACCGACATCGGCATCGGCCTCAACGCCGCCTCGCCGAACAAGGACGCGGCGAAGAAGTTCCTGTCGTGGGTGGCCTCGCCGGAATTCGGCACCATCTTCGCCAACTCGCTGCCGGGCTTCTTCCCGCTGTCGAGCGCCCCGGTCACCCTCGAAGACCCGCTGGCCCAGGAATTCGCCTCCTGGCGCGGCGAGTGCGAGTCGACCATCCGCTCGACCTACGCGATCCTGAGCCGCGGCACGCCGAACCTCGAGAACGAGACCTGGAACGCCTCGGCGCAGGTCATCAACGGCACCGAGACCCCGGAAGAAGCGGGCGCGCGCCTGCAGGCCGGCCTCGACAGCTGGTTCAAGCCGGCTGCCAAGTAGTGTGACGAGCCGGGTCGCCCCAGGGCGGCCCGGCATCTTTTGGGCATTCTGCCCAGACGTCGTGGTTCGACAGGCTCACCACGAAGTCCTTCGCAATCATCGGGGCGGCAGTTGTCCCGCGTTGTGAGCCTGTCGACCCACGAATTGCGTGGCACGGGGACCCGGCATGGCGACTGATGAGACGGCCCCCGCGGCCAAACGGCCTTTCCGCTGGCACATCGCGATTTTCCTGCTGCCGGCGATCGCCGTCTACACCGCCTTCATGATCATCCCGCTGGTTTCGACGCTCTACCAGTCGTTCCTGTCGAAGGAATTCACCTTCGTCGGCTTCGGCAACTTCGTGCAGCTGTTCACCGATCCGCGCCTCAGCGCCAGCTTCTGGAATGCGCTCAGCAACAACGTGTGGTTCTTCATCATCCATATGCTGGTGCAGAACCCGATCGGCATCCTGCTCGCAGCGCTGCTCTCCAACCCGCGGCTCAGGCTGCGCGGCTTCTACCGCACCGTGTTCTTCGTGCCGACCATCCTCAGCTTCGTGATTGTCGGCTTCGTGTGGAAGCTGATCCTGTCGCCCACCTGGGGCATTTCCAAAACCATGCTGAATTCGGTCGGGCTCGGCTGGCTCTACCAGCCCTTCCTCGGCAAGGAAGAATACGCGCTGACGACGCTGGCGCTGATCTCCAACTGGCAGTTCATCGGCATCCCGATGATGCTGATCTACGCCGCCATGCTGTCGATCCCCGACGAGGTGATCGAGGC
>DAORUH010000167.1:0-5904 GCA_035433065.1 Devosia sp.
ACCTGCTCAACAAGGCGGTGAACTCGATCATCCATCTCGAGCGCGGCAAGCTCACGCTCTACAAGGGCGGCTACGACACGTTTGAAGAAACGCGCCGCATGCAGATGGAGCTGAACAACAAGGCCCGCGACAAGACGCTGGACCAGATCGCGCACCTGCAGAAATTCGTCGACCGCTTCAAGGCCAAGGCCACCAAGGCCGCGCAGGCGCAGGCCCGCGTCAAGATGATCGCCAAGCTGAAGCCGCCAGCTGCGATGTTCGACGAGCATTCGGCGCCGTTCACCTTCCCGCAGCCGAAGAAGGAACCGGCGACGCCGATGATCACCTTCGACGACGTGTCGGTGGGCTATGACGACCGCGTCATCCTGCGCAAGATCACCAACCGCATCGACCCCGACGACCGCATTGCGCTGATCGGCGTCAACGGCAACGGCAAGTCGACCTTCGCAAAACTGCTGGCGGGCGAGCTGAAGCCGATGGACGGCCAGATGCGCAAGGGCAAGGGGCTCGACATCGCCTATTTCGCCCAGCACCAGATGGACAAGCTGAAGCCCGAATGGACGCCGTTCGAGCATGTCGTCGAGCTCATGCCATACGACAGCGAAGCCAAGCGCCGCAGCCGCGTGGCGCAGATGGGGCTGTCCACCTCGCGCATGGACACGCTGGTGAAGAACCTGTCGGGCGGCGAGCGCGCGCGCCTGCTGCTCGGGCTCATCACCTTCGGCGGGCCGGGCATGCTCATCCTCGACGAGCCGACCAACCACCTCGACATCGACAGCCGCGATGCGCTGATCGCGGCGCTCAACGATTACGAGGGCGCGGTGCTGGTCATTTCGCACGACCGTCACCTGATCGATGCCACCGTCGACAAGCTGTGGATCGCGCAGAACGGTACGATCGAGGAATTCGACGCCGACCTCGACGCCTACCAGCGCATGCTGACCGGCAGCACGTCGAAGGAAGACCGCAAGAAAGCGAACGCCGCGCCCCCGCAGGACGACCGCAAGCAGGCCCGGCAGGACGCGGCGGCCAAGCGCGCCGAAATCGCCCCGCTGCGCAAGAAGATCAAGGACGCCGAGACCAAGATCGGGCGGCTGCGCACCGAACTGGCGCGCGTCGACGCCGTGTTGGCCGACCCCAAGACCTATGACGGCGCGCCGGAGCGCGTCGTGCTCCTGGGCAAGGACAAGGCGCGCTACGAAAGCGACATCGCCAAGGTCGAAGAGCACTGGCTCGAAATGAGCACGGAGCTGGAAGAGGCCGAACGGGCAACGGCGTGAGCCAAGGGGGTGACGATGACGGCAGCCGAAATCGTCGCCCTGCTCCAGCTTGAGCCGCACCCGGAAGGCGGGTGGTACCGGCAGACTTTTGCCGACCTGCCGGACGATGGTGAGCGTGCGCGTTCGACCGCGATCTACTACCTGCTCGAAGGCGGCGGGGCGGGCCGCTGGCACCGCGTCGATTCCGCCGAGGTCTGGCACTGGTATGCGGGTGCGCCGCTGACCCTCACGATGTCGGCCGATGGGGCTGCGACGCGGGTTGAAACGCTGGGATCGGATCTTGCCGCGGGTGAGCGGCCGCAGGTGATTGTGCCGCGCGGTGAATGGCTATCGGCGCAAAGCCTTGGGGCGTGGACGCTGGTGGGTTGCACCGTCGCGCCGGGTTTCGAGTTCCGGTTTTTCGAGATGGCCGAGGACGGGTGGGCGCCGGGGGCGTAGGGGGCATAGCCTGCCGCCGACGCCCCTATCCCTCAGTCGTCATGGCTGGGCGTGACCCGGCCATCCACTCGATGCCTCGGCATGTCGCGCGATCGAGTGGGCCCCCGGGTCGAGCCCGGGGGTGACGTGGTGGGTGGGGTGGATTGGGCGTGGCCGAGGGCATTGTCGAGTGCCCGTTCTTCGTGGTTCGACGGGCTCACCATGAAGAACTCAGGAGGTGCGCTGCGCTCTCAGCAGCCTTCGTGGTGAGCTTGTCGAACCATGAGGGCGTGGCAGGGTGAATGCGGTTTCTTCCCGCCAAACGCCAAACCCTCCCCACGTCATGGCCGGGTGACGCCGTGGGTGGGATGGCGTGTTACCCCCGCGGTTTGCTCTCTGCCTTCCTCACCCAGCGGCCGCCGGAATCCTGCTGCCAGTAGGTGACGGCGTTGCCCTCGATCGCGGACATTGCTTTCCAGGCGAGGCGGGCTTCGGACATGGCGTCGGGGTCGTGGCCGGAGAACATGAAGACGATGCGGTCGTAGCCGGCCGTCTCGCGGGGCACCGCGCGGTCAACGAAGAAGCGGACGTTGGCGCCGTTGGGGTTGTCGTTGCCGGCGGTGATCAGCACCGGTTGCAGCGCGTCCGTGGGCTGGCCGGTGGCCACCCCGTGCGGGAGAAAACTTTCGTCGCGGTAGGTCCACAGCGAAACCTCCAGCGCTTCGGCGCGTTCGCGGCTCGTCGTCTCCACCACCGCTTTCCAGCCGCGCTCGAGCGTCTTCTCGAGCAGCACGGGAATGACGCGCTCCAGCGGGTGGATTTCGAGATGGTAGAACAGGACGTCGGTCATGTGCCCGTTCTAGCCCCGGCGCGCCGGTGATGCCAGCAATGCTAGAAGAAGCGCAGCGGCTGCAGCTTTTCGTGCCGCGCCGCGGTGCCGACGGATGCGCCGTGCTGCTCGGCCCAGAGCAGAATCGCGTCGGCCAGATCGGCCGCCGGCATATCCATTGCCCGCACCGGGATCACCACCACGCCGTCGTCGGGCCGCTGGTAAAACACGCTGCCCACGCGATACGGGTTGAGCCGCCCTCCCCGCGCCGATTTGAGGTCGAGCACCACGCTGCCGCGCGGCAGCGCTGTCGCCGTGGCGACCTCGTCCCAGCGGATCGGCGTGTCGGTGATGCGGCGGTCGAAGAGGCCGTGCTCATCAATGGTGAGCACCGGCCGCGGCATCATGAGATCGCCAAAGGCGGCGAAGCCCGCGGCGAGGAGGAACGCGGCGACACCAGCGACCGGGAAGGCCACCAGCGTCGCACCAAAATCGGTCCTCAGGCCGCCGATGCCGAGCATGCCGGCCAGCATCACCAGCATCGGGATGAGGCAGATGACGGCGAGAAGCAGCGCCACCGCGGCGACCGGCACGAGCCAGAGCCGCGACGGGCTGGCGGCGATGGGCAAAGGCACGTCAGGCCTCGTAGTTGTCGCGGACCAGGCGGTCGAGCAGCGTCACGCCAAAGCCGGGCGCCCATGAGGTGTTGGTCTCACTGGCCGGGGTGCCCATGCCGGCGCCCGCGATGTCGAGATGCGCCCACGGCGTATCCTTGACGAAGCGGTGGAGGAAATGCGCCGCGGTGATCGAGCCGCCGTGGCGGCCGGCCGAGTTCTTGATGTCGGCGAAGCGGCTTTCGATCATCTTGTCGTAGGCCGGGCCCATCGGCAGGCGCCACACTTTTTCGCCGGTGGCCGCGCCGGCGGCCGACAGCTTGGCCGACAGTTCGTCATTGTTGGAGAAGAGGCCCGCATGGTCCTGCCCCAGCGCCACGAGAATGGCGCCGGTGAGCGTTGCGAGGTCGACCATCGCCTTGGGCTTGAAGCGGTCCTGCGTGTACCAGAGCGCGTCGGCCAGCACGAGGCGGCCTTCGGCGTCGGTGTTGATGATCTCGATGGTCGTGCCCGACATCGCCGTGACGATATCGCCCGGCCGCATGGCGGTGGAGCTGGGCATGTTCTCGACCAGCCCAATGACGCCCACCACATTCGCCTTGGCCTTGCGCGCCGCGAGCGTCTGCATCAGGCCGGTGACGGCGGCCGCGCCGCCCATGTCGCCCTTCATGTCTTCCATGTTGGCAGCCGGCTTGATCGAGATGCCGCCGGTATCGAAGACGACGCCCTTGCCGACGAAGGCCACCGGGGCCTCGCCCTTCTTGCCGCCGAGCCACTGCATGACCACCAGCCGCGGCGGCCGGGCCGAGCCCTGCGACACGGCGAGCAGCGAGTTCATGCCGAGTTTGCGCAACTGCTTTTCGTCGAGGACTTCGACGGTGACGCCAAGCGCCGCGAGTTCCTTGGCGCGGTCGGCGAATTCCACCGTGCCGAGCACGTTGGCCGGCTCGTTGACAAGGTCGCGCGCCAAAAGCGTGCCTTCGACCGCCGGCATCCGCTGCACCAGCGCGCGGTCGAGCGCCGCCTTGCTGGCGGTGTGCAGCGTCACCAACAGCTTTTCGGGCTCGGCATCGGGTTTTGCGCTCTTGTAGCGATCGAAGCGGTAGTGGCGCAGCCGCAGCCCCGCCGCGAGATCGGCGACGCGCTCGGCCGGGGCGTCCTCGATCACCACCGCGGCACTGGTCACCTTCAGCGCCTGCAGCTTGCCAGCGAGCGAACCGCCGCGATCGGTCCAGGCCGTGGGTGAGTCGCTGTCGGCCTTGCCCGCGCCGAGGACGAGCAGCCGGTTGGCGCTCAGCCCGTTCGGCGCGACGATATCGAGCACCTGCCCCTGCTTGCCGGTGAATCCGGCGGCCGAGGTGGCGCGCTTCCAGTCGATGCCGGTGGCGGCCCAGAGTTTTGCGCCCTCGCCCGCCGGCTTGGCGTTTTCGGCGGTGTAGATGACGATGGTGCCGCTGGTTTTGACGGCAAGCGAAGCGGTGCGAATCTGAAGCGTGGACGCCATGGCGTAACTGGCCTTTGAGCTGGCCTTTATCGGAAGCGATGCGGGCAGGAAGCGCAAGCGTGAGGCGCTTTGCCGCGCGCGTCAATCCCGCAACACACGCAACGCTTTCGGTGTCATTGCCCGCCGCTGCCTTGCCAAGGGCACATATCATCCGCAAGTTCGCGGCTCGTGACTGCCGGCAGGTGGACGCGGGACTGGGGAAGATCCGGCGAGCCCGGATTTGCGGACATTTCGAGGTTCATGACTCGTCTCACGAGATATCTTTCGAGGCTGTTTGTCGTCGACTCACTGGCGTTGTTCGCCGTGGCGTCGCTGCTGCTGTTTCTCATGCAGTGCCTGCGCAGCTTCGATGTGGTCTCGGCGCAGGGCCAGGACCTGCTGACGCTGGTCGGCCAGGCGATCCTGACCATTCCGACGCTCGCCATCGCGTTCCTGCACGTGTGCATCGGCATCGGGCTGGCGCGGGCGCTGCGCGGGCTGCAGCAGAGCCAGGAACTGCACATCATCCATTCGAGCCGGCAGACCGGCAGCCTGTTCCGGGCCATCGCCATCTATGCGGTGGGCGGCATGCTGCTGGTGCTGCTGCTCACCAACCTGCTCGAACCCACGACGCGCAAGACCTTCAACACCTGGTCGACCAATATCGCGGCCGATCTGGTGGGCCGCACGCTCGTGCCGCATACCTTCGTGCAGGTGACGCCGGGCGTGACGCTGGTGATCGGCGCGCGCGGTCCCAATGGCACGCTCGACAGCTTCTTCGCCGATGACGCGCGCGACCCCGAGATTCGCCGCACCTACATCGCGGATTCGGCGACGGTCGCCGCCGACGACGAGGGCTATGTGCTGCAGCTCGTCAACGGCTCGATCCAGTACAGCACCAGCGAGGGCCAGTTCTCGGAAGTCTCGTTCGGCCGCTACGACCTCGCGGTCGACCGGCTGACGGCGTCAGGCGGCGTCGAGGGGCTGGAAAACATCAACTCAATCCAGCTGATCCAGACGCGCGGCTTCGATGCGGGCACGATGGGGCAGTTGCGCGGCCGGCTGGGCGAAGCGTGGCGGGTGCTGAGCATCTGCCTGTTCGTCGCGGCGTTCGGCGCCTTTCCGCATGGCCGGCGCGCCGGGCGCGAATTTCCGCTCGAAGTCGCGGTGCTGGCGGTGGCGTTCATCGAGCGCGGCATTTCGACCAACCTCGTCTCGCCCATCCCGCTCGTCCCCTATTCGGGCGTGCTGGTGGTGGGCGCGGTGTCACTCGCCATCCTC
>DAORUH010000168.1:0-5838 GCA_035433065.1 Devosia sp.
GGTTCTGTGCATCACCAACGTCTACGTGAAGTACCTCAACAAGGTGAAGGAGCGGTAAGATGGCAGTCGTCTCTTCCCGCGGCCAGCGCCTCGGCAACCGGCTGGCGATTGCGGCGGTGATCGTGCTGACGATCCTGTTCCTGTCGCCGATCTACTGGATCGGCTCGACCGCGTTCAAGCCGCGCAACCTCGCGACGACCTCGCCGCCGACGGTGGTGTTCCAGCCGGAAGTGTCGTCCTTCGTAAAACTGTTCACGAAGCGCGTGCAGCTGAAGCCCAACGAGGTGGTGGACTACGAGAACGCCACCTGGTGGGAACGGCTGGTGTTCGACGGCGGCGAGCGCATCGTGCGTTCGGGCAAGGGCGAAATCCAGCTCTCGGGCTATCCGGACCGGTTCATGAATTCGCTGATCGTTGCCGTGACCTCGACGCTGCTCGCGGTCAGCATGGGGACGATCACCGCGTATGGATTTTCGCGCTTCAGGGTGAAGGGCGAGGCGGACCTCTTGTTCTTCATTCTCAGTACGAGAATGCTGCCGCCCATTGTCGTCGCGATCCCGATGTTCCTCATGTACCGGACGTTCGGGCTGACCGACACGCATATCGGGCTGATCATCCTCTACACCGCGTTCAACGTGTCGTTCGCGGTGTGGCTGATGAAGGGGTTCATCGACGAGATCCCGCGTGAATACGAGGAAGCGGCGCTGGTCGACGGCTACACGCGCATGCAGGCGTTCTTCAAGATCGTGCTGCCGGAAGCGGCGACCGGTATCGCGGCGACGGCGGTGTTCTGCTTCATCACGGCGTGGAACGAATACGCCTTCGCGCTGATTATGACCAACCGCCGGGCGCAGACCGCGCCGCCGTTCATTCCGAGCCAGATCGGCTCGGGCCTGCCGGACTGGACGGTGATCGCCGCCGGTACGGTGCTGTTCCTGCTGCCGGTCGCGATCTTCACCTTCCTGCTCCGCAACCACCTGCTGCGCGGGATGAGCTTTGGAGCGATCCGCAAATGAGCTTCAGGCTGTTCAACCAGAAATACCTCGAGCCCGTGTCGATGTGGCTGATGATCCTCGGCATCATCTTTTTGTGCCAGCCGTGGATCGAGGTGCTGCACGTCTACAGCGTGACCATCATGCTGATCGGGCTCATCGGCTTCAACGTGGCCGCCCATGTCGCGCCGCCCGAGCCGAAGGCTGAGGCCTCCGCCGAGCAGTCGGGGGGCGGTCATGGCTGAGATCGAACTCAGGCACATCGACAAGCATTTTGGCCCGGTCCACGTCATCAAGGATGTGAACCTGACGGTGAAGGACCGCGAGTTCGTGGTGTTCCTCGGCCCATCGGGCTGCGGCAAGACGACGACTCTGCGGGCCATTGCGGGGCTCGAGGAAATCGACTCGGGCGATATCCTGCTCGACGGCAAGCCGATCCAGAACCTGCATGCTTCGGACCGCGATATTGCCTTCGTATTCCAGAACTATGCGCTCTATCCGCACTTCACGGTTTTCGAGAATCTCGCCTTCCCGCTGCGCTCGGTTCGGACGCCGCAAAGCGAGATCGAGAGCACGGTCGGCTCGGTCGCCAACTCGCTCGGCATCACGCATCTCCTGCGCAAGCGCCCGTCAGCGCTGTCGGGCGGCGACATGCAGCGTGTCGCCATCGGCCGGGCGCTGGTGCGGCGGCCGAAGGCCCTGCTGCTCGATGAACCCATCGGCTCGCTCGATGCCAAGCTGCGCGAGCAGATGCGGGTGGAGCTGAAGCGCCTGCACCTCGAGAACGGCTCGACCTCGATCTATGTGACGCATGACCAGGTCGAGGCGATGTCGCTGGCCGACCGGATCGTGGTGATGAACGAGGGCGTGCTGCAGCAGGTGGGAACGCCCACCGACGTCTACCTGCGCCCGGCGAACCTGTTCGTCGCACAGTTCATCGGCTCGCCGGTGATGAACATCACGTCCGCCGCCGTCTCCGAAAAGGATGGCCGGGCGGAAGTGGGCCTCGAAGGCGCGGCGTTCGAATGGCCGCGCGAACTGCTCGGCATGCTGGAGCAGAAGCAGGCGGGCGACGGGCTGTCGCTGGGCGTGCGGCCCGAGGGCGTGCTGATCAGCCATGACGAGCAGGCGGGCTACCGGCCGGCCGAGGCGCATATCATCCAGCCGTTCGGCGGGTTCGACATCATCGACCTGAGGGTCGGCGAGGAGACGCTGCGGGCGCGCACGCCGTCGGGCTTCGTCGGCAAGGCGGGGGACCGGGTGTTCGCCCGGATCGATCCCACGCAGGCGCATTTCTTCGACAAATCGGGCAAGTCGCTCGACATCAGGCTCGGCGACTGACCATGGCCCGTATCCGTCTCGAAAATATCTCCAAGAACTATGGCGGCTTCACTGCCGTCGAGGACCTCGATCTCGACGTGGGCGATGGCGAGTTCTTCGTCTTGCTCGGCCCCACCGGCGCGGGCAAGACGACGACGCTGCGCACCATCGCGGGGCTCGAAAAGCCGACCGTCGGGCGCGTCTATATCAACGAGGTTGATGTGGGCGCGTGGGGGCCGGCCGAGCGCGACGTGGCGCTGGTACTGCAGCAATACTCGCTCTATCCGCGCCTCAGCGTCCGCGACAATCTCAGCTTCCCGCTGCGCTCGAAAATCCGGCAGATGAACGAGGCCGATATCGAGAAGCGCGTCGAGTATGCGAGCAAGACTTTGCGCATCGGGCACCTGCTCGAACGCAAGACCGACCGGCTGTCAGGCGGCGAGATGCAGCGCGTCTCGATCGGCCGCGCCATCGTGCGCGAGCCGCAGGTCTTCCTGATGGACGAGCCGCTGTCGGCGCTCGATGCCAAACTGCGCGAGTCGCTGCGCTCGGAGTTGAAAGACCTGCAGCGGCGGCTGGGTGCAACCTTCATCTTCGTCACGCATGACCAGGTCGAGGCGATGACGATGGGGGACCGCATCGGCATTCTCAACCACGGGCGGCTGGTGCAGGTGGGCACGCCGCAGGAGGTTTACAGCAGCCCGCGCGATACGTTCGTTGCCGGCTTCGTCGGCTCGCCGGCGATCAACCTGCTGCCGGGGACGCTGAAAGGCGGGACCGCGGTGGTGGCGCCGATCAGCTTCGAGCTGCCCGCCACGCCGAAGAGCGGCGCGACCGATGGCGATTATACGTTCGGCATCCGGCCCGAGGACGTGCGTGTCGAGAGCGGCGCGCCGGTAGAGGCAAAAGTGCACGACATCGAGAACCACGGCATCGAGAAGGTGCTGACGCTCAGGGCCGGCGAACACTTCGTGCGCGCCGCGGTGCCGGCGCGCGTCGGTGTCGCGGTCGAGGACACGGTTCGCTTCGGCTGGAACCCCGACAAGGTGATTTTCTTCGATCGTTCCACCGGCGTGAACCTTGCGCACGACGGCAATCGGCAATCGGCAGTCGGCAATCGGGAAGCAGCGCAGAGCGCAATATAGAACCGGGTGGTTCCGACCGGCTTGCCGGTCGACGACTGCCCGCCGCCTTAGGAGGATAGAGTGGCTCAGACGAACAACTACCCAAAACTCCACAATGCGACGTGGCCGGGCGTGGTCGGCAAGGGTGCGCCGGGCGCCGAGCCGATCATCGGGCTCGATACGCTCCTGACGCTCACCGCCAATGCCGAGGTCGACGGGCAGAAGTTCGACGGCGTCGACCTGTGGCTCGCCGATCCGCATATCTCGATCGACTCGAGCAAGGACGATGTGAAGCGCGTGGCCGATCACATCGCGGGCTTCGGGCTGAAGGTCGGCTCGTTCGTTGCGCCGATCTGGGGCGGGGCGGGCGGCGGCTCGGCCATGGGCGACAAGGACGACGTGAAGCGCTTCCTCACGCAGGTGGAGAAGGCCTGCCGCATCGGCCAGCAGATGCGCGAGATCGGCATCCGTCCGACCGGCGGCATTCGCGTCGACTCCTCGACCGGCGTCGAGGCGTGGGACGCGGACCCGGTGGGCAACACGAAGAAGATCGCCGACACCTTCCGCGAGGCGGGCAAGATCGCCGAGCAGTATGGCGAGTTCATCGCTGCAGAGGGCGAAATCTGCTGGGGCGGCATGCACAGCTGGCGCGAGAATGTGAAGCTGCTCGAACTGGTGAACATGCCCGGCGTCGTCGGCTACCAGGCCGACATGGCGCACTCGATGCTGTTCGTGCTCGGCGCCAATGCCGAGAAGGACCGCATCCTGCCCAGGGATTTCGAGTGGAGCGACAAGGCCGCGCTCGATGCCGCCTATCACAAGGTGGCCGATGCGCTGCGGCCGTGGACGCTGGATTTCCACGTGGCGCAGAATGACGGCACGACCTTCGGTTCGGGCGATCACGAAAAGACCGGCCGGCACTGCCAGGTGGACGACCCCAACGGGCGGCTCGATGTGGTCAAGCACGCCGGCTACTGGCTGCGCGACGACGCGGGGAACCTCACGAAGAAGATGCGCCACATCTGCTGGGACGGCTGCATGTTCCCCAACGCGGTAATGGAGACGCAGGGGACGTGGAACAAGATCCTCGCGCAGATGATCAAGGTGCGGGATGCGCATGGGTGGCGGGAGTAACGGGCGGGACGCTCGCCCCACTCACGGGGTCATTCCTGCGAACGCAGGAATCCCTGTTTGCGGCGCGCGGGGCATCACCTGAAACGGAGATTCCTGCGTTCGCAGGAATGACCCGGTGATTGAGTGGATCATGGCGCCGGTCGCCTGATTCCTGAAGTGCAAGGGAAGCGGAACATGGCGGCGAAGAAGAAAATTCTGAACGTGGGCATGGTGGGCTATGGCTTCATGGCCAAGGCGCATTCGCATGCGTGGAGCGAGGCGGCGAAGTTCTTCGATACCGGCTACCAGCCGGTGCTGAAGGCGGTGGCGGCGCGCAACACGGAAAAGGCGCAGGCCTTTGCAAACGCGTGGGGTTATGAGCGGGTCGAGGACGATTGGCGGAAGCTCGTTGCGGCCCCCGATATCGACGCCATCGATATCTGCGTGCCCAATGACCTGCATGCCGAGATCGCCATTGCGGCCGCCAAGGCCGGCAAGATGGTGCTGACGGAAAAGCCGCTGGCGCGCACCGCCAAGGAAGGCAAGCCGATGGTGGACGCAGTCGAAAAGGCCGGCGTCGCCAACATGGTCTGGTACAACTACCGGCGCATTCCGGCGGTGACGTTCATTCGCAACATGGTGGCGGCGGGCAAGCTCGGGCGCATCTTCCACTATCGCGCCTCGTTCCTGCAGGACTGGACCATCAGCCCCGACGTGCCGCAGGGCGGGCAGGCGACATGGCGGCTCGATGTCGAGGCAGCGGGCTCGGGCGTGACGGGCGATCTTCTGGCGCACTGCATCGACACGGCGACGTGGATCAACGGCCCGATTTCGTCGCTGACGGCGATGACCGAGACCTTCGTCAAGGAGCGCAAGGACGCCGAGACCGGCAAGCTGAAGCCGGTGGGCATCGACGATGCGGCGGCGGTGCTGACGCGCTTTGCCAACGGCTCGCTCGGCACGTTCGAGTCCACGCGCTATGCGCGCGGCCACAAGGCCGGCTACACGCTCGAAATCAACGGCGAGCACGCCTCGATCAAGTGGGATCTGCACGATCTGCATCGCTTGCAATACTTCGATCACCGCGACGCCGGCAACCTCCGCGGCTGGCGCAGCATTCACGTGACCGACGGCGATCACCCATACATGGGCAAGTGGTGGGTGCCGGGCCTATCGATCGGCTACGAAACGTCGTTCCTCCACACCGTCGCCGATTTCCTCGACGGCCTCGCCAAGGGGAAGGCCGCGGGCCCGACCTTCCGCGACGCCCTGGAAACGCAGAAGATCTG
>DAORUH010000169.1:0-5765 GCA_035433065.1 Devosia sp.
GGCAAGACGGTCAAGATCCTGACCGTCGGCCGCAAGGGCAACGACATCCTGAAGCGCAGCTACGCCAACCACATCGTCGAAACGGTTTCGTTCCGCGAAGTGCGCCAGATCGGCTACGTCAACGCGCAGTCTGTGGCCGACAAGGTCCTCAGCATGTACGCGGCGGGCGAGTTCGATGTCGCGACGCTGTTCTACGCCCGCTTCCGTTCGGTGATCAGCCAGGTGCCGACGGCACAGCAGCTGATCCCGGCCAAGGTGGATGCCGCCGAAGCGCCGGCCGCCAGCACGGTGGCCTATGAATACGAGCCCGATGAGGAAGCCATCCTCACCGAGCTTCTGCCGCGCAATATCGCGATCCAGGTGTTCCGGGCCCTGCTCGAGAACAACGCCTCGTTCTTCGGTGCCCAGATGAGCGCCATGGACAACGCGACGCGCAATGCCGGCGACATGATCAAGAAGCTGACGCTGCAGTACAACCGCCAGCGTCAGGCGCAGATCACCAAGGAACTGATCGAAATCATTTCGGGCGCCGAGGCGCTCTAGGAAAGAGGAATGACAAATGGCTAAAGCCAAGACTGCAGCGACGGGTTCCGTCGGCCGGGTGAGCCAGGTCATTGGCGCCGTGGTTGACGTGACCTTCGACGACCAACTGCCCGCCATCCTGAACGCACTCGAGACCGAGAACAACGGCAGCCGCCTGGTGCTCGAAGTCGCCCAGCATCTGGGTGAGAACACCGTGCGCACCATCGCCATGGACACGACCGAAGGTCTGGTCCGCGGCGCCCCCGTCACCGATACCGGCGAGCCGATTTCGGTTCCGGTCGGCGACGAGACGCTCGGCCGCATCATGAACGTCATCGGCGAGCCGGTGGATGAAGCCGGCCCGGTCGTGACCGCGGTCCGTCGCGCCATCCACCAGGAAGCGCCGAGCTTCGTCGATCAGGCCTCCGAGGCCCAGATCCTCGTCACCGGCATCAAGGTCGTCGATCTGATCGCGCCGTATGCGCGCGGCGGCAAGATCGGCCTGTTCGGCGGCGCCGGCGTGGGCAAGACCGTGCTCATCCAGGAGCTGATCAACAACGTCGCCAAGGCCCACGGTGGTTACTCCGTGTTCGCCGGCGTCGGTGAGCGTACCCGCGAGGGCAACGATCTCTACCACGAGATGATCGAGTCCGGCGTGAACAAGGACCCGGCCGAAAACAACGGTTCGACCGCTGGTTCGAAGTGCGCCCTGGTGTTCGGCCAGATGAACGAGCCCCCCGGGGCCCGTGCCCGCGTGGCGCTCTCCGGCCTGACCGTCGCCGAGCACTTCCGCGACCAGGGCCAGGACGTGCTGTTCTTCGTCGACAACATCTTCCGCTTCACGCAGGCGGGCGCTGAAATGTCGGCTCTGCTCGGCCGTATTCCTTCCGCCGTGGGTTACCAGCCGACGCTCGCCACCGACATGGGCGCGCTGCAGGAACGCATCACCACGACGAACAAGGGCTCGATCACCTCGGTGCAGGCCATTTACGTGCCCGCCGACGATCTGACCGACCCGGCGCCGGCCACCTCGTTCGCCCACCTTGACTCGACGACGACGCTGAACCGCGCCATCTCCGAGAAGGGCATCTACCCTGCGGTGGACCCGCTCGACTCGACCTCGCGCATGCTCTCGGCCAACATCGTCGGCGAGGAGCACTACACGACCGCGAACCGCGTCCAGGCGATCCTTCAGCGCTACAAGTCGCTGCAGGACATCATCGCCATTCTCGGCATGGACGAACTGTCCGAAGAGGACAAGCTGACCGTGACCCGCGCCCGCAAGATCGAGCGCTTCATGAGCCAGCCGTTCTTCGTGGCCGAAGCCTTCACCGGCACCCCGGGCATCTTCGTGCAGCTCGAAGACACGATCAAAGGCTTCAAGGGCCTCGTGAACGGCGACTATGACCACCTCCCCGAGGCCGCCTTCTACATGGTCGGCACCATCGAGGATGCGGTCAAGAAGGCCCAGAAGCTCGCGGCTCAGGCTGCTTAAGGACTGACCGATGGCCGATGGCACCAAGCTCGAGATTGTTTCTCCCGAACGCCTGATCATCTCGCAGGCGGTCCGCTCGGTCACCGTGCCGGGCAGCGAGGGTTACTTCACGGTCATGGGCGACCATGCGCCGCTGATGACCACGCTGAAGCCGGGCTTCGTGACCGCGGTCGACACCTCCGGCGCCACGCACGTCATCTTCGTGCGCGGCGGCTTTGCCGACGTGTCGCCCGAGGGCCTGACGATCCTCGCCGACGAGGCGAAGAACGCGTCGGAGTTCCGCCGCGCCGACATCGAACAGCTGATTGCCGAAAAGCAGGCAGCCCTCGATGCCGCCTCGAACGCAGACGACAAGGCCGTGCTCAC
Source organism: Devosia sp. (assembly GCA_035433065.1). GTDB lineage: Bacteria > Pseudomonadota > Alphaproteobacteria > Rhizobiales > Devosiaceae > Devosia_A. Next base: position 2,384 of record DAORUH010000169.1, read on the forward strand.
CAACGAGCTCGACACCTGGAAGAACCTGCTGCTCGACGCAGCGGTTTCGGCCGGTGCGACCTCGCACTGAGTTCACCGCAAGGTTTGGATATCTGAAGGGCGCCTCCGGGCGCCCTTTGCTTTTCTAGGCCAGCGCCGCGGCCACCAAAGCCTTCGCATGAAGGTCCGCCGTGTCATAGGTCGGCAGCGGGCTGACGCTGTCATCGATCAGCATGCCGATCTCGGTACAGCCGAGGATCACCGCATCGGCGCCCCGCGCCTTGAGCCGCTCGATCGCTTCGACATAGACGCGCCGCGACTCCTCGCGCACGATGCCGAGACACAGTTCCTCGTAGATGATGCCGTTGAGATTGGTGACCCCGACATCGGGGACCAGCACATCGAGCCCGTACCGCTCGATCTCATCGATATAGAACCGCTTCTCCATGGTGAAGCGCGTCCCCAGCAGCCCCACCCGCTCGATCCCGTCGGCCCGCACCGCCTCGGCCGCCGGCGCCGCGATATGGATCATCGGCACCTTGAGATCGCGCGTGATACGATCGTAGGCGATGTGCATGGTGTTGGTGGCAAGCCCGATGACGCCACAGCCCTGCGCTTCGAGCTGCGAGGCAACCGTCGCCAGCTGCTCACCCGCCCCGTCCCAGTCCCCGGCCCGCTGCAACGCCTCGATCAGCGCGAAGTCGATCGAATGGACGATCACCGGCGCCGAATGCAGCCCGCCCAGCAGCCGCGCCGTCTCCTTGTTGAGCGTCGCGTAGTAGTGCGCCGTCGATTCCCAGCTCATGCCGCCGATGAGGCCGATCGTCTTCATCCGCGGAGCTTTCCCGGCAGGCCGGCAAACGCCGCGACCACCGCCTCATAGGCCTGCCGCTTGAACGGCACGATGAGGCCGGGCAGCGCCTCGAGCGCCTCCCAGCGCCAGGCGTCGAACTCGGCCGGCATCGAACCGTCACCGGGCGACGTCACGTTGATCTCGCCCTCCTCACCGGTGAACAGGAACGCGAACCAGCGCTGCCGCTGCCCGCGATACTTGCCCTTGAGGCCGATCCCCAGCGCGTCATCGGGCAGGTCGTAATAGATCCAGCCCGGCGCTTCCGCGAGCCGCTCCACCGAGCGGATCGAGGTTTCCTCGAACAGTTCGCGCAGCGCCGCCGGATAGGGCTCCTCGCCCTTGTCGATGCCGCCCTGCGGCATCTGCCAGGGGGCGGCGACCTCCGTCCGGTCCTCGAGCTTCAGGTCGGCCATGCGCCGCCCGACGAGCACCTTGCCGTCGCGGTTGAACACGGCGACGCCGACGCAGTCACGATAGGGCAGTGTTTCTCTGAGAGACTTCATATCTTGCTCGGCGCTCGTAAAACTCACCCCGCGGTTCTCCTCCTCCCCGGCCCGCAGCACAAGGGCCCCAAAACAATTCGGCCTCCCCGGAGGGAGGCCGATGAATGTCGCGCTACCTAAGAAAGATCAGCCTTCGGCCTTCGGCGGATAGGACGGATCGGTCTCCGTGCCTTCGATCAGCTTGATGGCATACTGCAGCTGATTGTCCTTGGTCTTGTCGGCCGGGACATAGACCGAAGATCCCGCGGTCGCCGCCTCTTCGCTGCCGCCGCCGATCTGGCCGGCAAGCCCGGCTTCGCCGAGCAGCTCGTCCTTGCCCTTCAGCTCGTCGGGCACGTCCTGGGTCACGGTTATATCCGGATGGATGCCCGAGGCCTGGATGGAGCGGTTGTTCGGCGTGTAGTAGCGCGCCGTGGTCAACCGCATGGCGCCATCGGGGCCGAGCGAGATGATCGACTGCACCGAGCCCTTGCCGAACGAGCGCGTGCCCACCAGCGTTGCGCGCTTGTGGTCCTGCAGCGCGCCCGCGACGATCTCGGCCGCCGAGGCCGAACCGCCGTTGATCAGCACGACCAGCGGCACGCTGGAAATCTTGGAGTCGAGGTCATCGGGCCGCGCGTCGTAGCGGGCGCTTTCCGATTCCACCCGGCCGCGCGTCAGCACCACCGAGCCCTGCTTGAGGAACGCGTCGGACACATAGACCGCCTGGTCGACGAGTCCGCCCGGGTTGTTGCGCAGATCGAGGATCAGCCCCTTGGGGGCCACGCCCTTGCGCTCCTTGTAGATGTCGTCGATCGCCTTCTGGATGCCGACATAGGCCTGCTCGGAGAAGCGGCTGAGACGCAGCAGGCCGATATCGCCCTCCATGCTCCAGCGCACCGCGCGCATGGCGATGACATCGCGCGACAGCTCGAATTCCTTGGGCTCCTGGCTCCCCTCGCGGATCACCTTGATCTTGATCTTGGAGCCCACCGGCCCGCGCATCTTGGCGACCGCATCGTCCAGCGTCATGCCGAGGACCTGCTTGCCGTCCAGTTCGATGATGTAGTCGTTCGACAGCACGCCCGCCTTCGAGGCCGGCGAATCGTCGATGGGCGAGACGACCTTGATGATCCCCTCTTCCATCGTGACTTCGATACCGAGGCCACCGAACTGGCCCGACGTATCCTGCTGCACGTCCTCGTAGTCGACCGGCTCGAGATAGCTCGAATGCGGGTCAAGCGAGGTCAGCATGCCCTGGATGGCAGCGTGGATCAGCGCCTTCTCGTCCGGCGCATCGACATACTCGGCGCGGATACGGTCGAACACTTCGCCGAACAGGGTGAGATCGGAATAGATCTCGTCCGAGCTCCGGGCGGCCGGCGCTTTGGGATCGACCGCGGCCTGGTCCTGCGCAATCAGCGCCGGGGCATAGAAGGCGCCCGTCGCACCAATGGCGGCGAAGGCGAGAGCGATCACGGAAACGCGAACGGGCGTCAGTCGCATCGGATTTTTATCCACTCTGGGTCGGTGTCTCGGGGTTTGCCCACCATCCGGTGGGGTCGACGGGCTCGTTGTTCTGTCGCATCTCAATATAAAGCGTGGGGCGCGAGACGCCAGCGCTGGTGGTCACCGTCTGGCCAATTGTGCGTGAACCCATGGTTCCCACCGGTTCACCCATCAGCACGAACTGGCCGATGTTCACGCTCACGCTCGCCAGGCCCGCGAGCAGGACCGTGTAGTCCTGCCCCGTATTGAGAATGATGATTTGGCCGTAATTGAGGTAGTCGCCCTTGTAGAGCACCCAGCCGTCGGCCGGCGCGACCACCGTGGCGTCGGCAAGCGTCACGATGGAAAGGCCCTGCGAGATGCCGCCGAACCCATCGCCCGCCCCATACTCGATCGCCCGCGTGCCGCTTGAGGGCAGCGTGAGATAGCCGCGGGCCTGCGCGAACGGCACGGCCGGCTCGCTGCGGTCGGTGTTGGCGAGGGCGATGCGGATGGTTTCCGCATCGAGCCTTGGGGCATGCCCGCCGGCATTCGCGGTGGCCGTGGCTTCCGCCGCCTG
>DAORUH010000170.1:0-5765 GCA_035433065.1 Devosia sp.
TTTGTTAACTAATGGCGCTTAGGTTTGAGTCATATCCAGTAGGGTTCGGTTAGGGTTGATGGCAACCGATGCCTCAACCGGTTCCGCGGCGGAACGAATTTTAGGGGAATGGCATGCGTGTACTCTTGATTGAGGACGACAGCGCGACAGCGCAGAGCATCGAACTGATGCTCAAATCCGAGAGTTTCAATGTGTACACGACGGACCTCGGTGAAGAGGGCGTCGATCTCGGCAAGCTCTACGACTACGACATCATCCTCCTCGACCTGAACCTGCCCGACATGAGCGGCTACGAGGTGCTCCGCACCCTGCGCGTCGCCAAGGTGCAGACGCCGATCCTGATCCTGTCGGGGCTGGCCGGTATCGAGGACAAGGTGCGCGGTCTCGGCTTCGGCGCCGATGACTACATGACCAAGCCGTTCCACAAGGATGAACTGGTCGCCCGCATCCACGCCATCGTGCGCCGGTCCAAGGGCCATGCGCAGTCGGTCATCCAGACTGCCGACCTGACCGTGAACCTCGACACCAAGACTGTCGAAGTCACCGGCGCCCGCGTGCACCTGACGGGCAAGGAATACCAGATGCTGGAGCTGCTTTCGCTCCGCAAGGGCACGACGCTCACCAAGGAGATGTTCCTCAATCATCTCTATGGCGGCATGGACGAGCCGGAACTGAAGATCATCGACGTGTTCATCTGCAAGCTCAGGAAGAAGCTGAGCGTTGCGACCGGCGGCAAGAACTACATCGAGACCGTCTGGGGCCGCGGCTACGTGCTGCGCGAGCCCGACGAGAGCGAAGTCTACGCCGAGAACGTGGCGTAAGCGGCACACGAATTCAGTCTCTGCCGTGAGTAGCGGCGACTGAAAGGGTCCAGCGGGCGAGCACCCCGCGGGGCCCTTTCTCTTTTTCGGGGATAGCCCCCTGCCACGCCTCCGTGGTTCGACAGGCTCACCACGAAGGCTACTGAGCGCGCCGATCCATCCGAGGGACTTCGTGGTGAGACTGTCGAACCACGAGGTCCGGGCTCGGCCCCCCTGCGCCTCAACTCCAAAAGAAGAACCCGCCGGCCGGGATCACCGGACGGCGGGCGGAGTGTTCGGATCGGCCGCTAAGCTATCAGGCGGCGGCGGCGACCGCCTTGGGGGTGGCGGTGAAGGTGAAGGAGTCGCCGTTGACGGCGATGTAGAGTTCCATGCCGGTGAGACGGGCGAGGACGCCGGTGTAGAAGGGCTGGATGCCGCGGGCATCGACGCCATCTTCCGGCGCGCCGGAGAGCAGGCCCTCGGCGCCGGCAGGCATCAGCGTGCGCTGGCGCTTTTCCGGATCGCTCTTGGTGCTGAAACGGAACATTTCGCTGCCCGCCGGGCCTTCGACTTCGACCTTCACCTGGCCGCCGCGCGGCACCGACATGGCCGCGATCAGCAGCATGTTCATCAGGAGCTTCGCCTTGTGCTTGGGCAGCAGCATCGGTGCCACCAGCCATTCAAGATCGGACTTTTCGATCTCGAACAGGAGCGTCGCGACGCGCTCGCATTCGCGCGTGTCGAAATCGGTGCCCGCCGTCGACGAAGCGCCGTAGGCAAGGCGCGCGAATTCGAGCTTGGCGCGGGCGTGCTTCGCCGAATTCACAATCAGTTCCTGCGCGCCGTCGAACATCGCCGTCTGCGACGGATCGGCGAGCACTTCGAGGCCGTTGCCGATCGCTCCCACGGGGTTGATCAGGTCGTGACAGACGCGTGAACAGAGCATCGCCGCAAGATCGGTTGCGGAAAGCTCGATGATGTCGGCCATGGCCAAGTCTCCGGAAGAATCAGTTTGAGGAACGATAGCGATAGCTCATCGGGGGCCCTAGCGGATTGCTGCACGCCGCCAATGGACGCGCCGGCGCGGACGCGAACACCTGCGCCTGCAAGCAAACAGCTCTATGGTTAAGATTTGTTTACAGATTTGCCGCATCATTGCCGTGATGAATGCCTAGCGTGCCGGGCCTGCGAGATGCCGAAACCTACGCCTGTCGTGGTGAGCGCTTCGTAAATGAGTGGGTCCCCGTCATCGCCGTCCCGGAGTTCGGAATGCTCAAACGCGTCCTCTTTAGCCTCGTTCTCCTTGCCGGGTTCGGTGCGGGCCTCGCCCCCGCCACTGCGCAGTCGGTGAGCGACACCTATTCGTCCGACGACCTCGTGTCGAAGGGCGGGGAATTCTTCGGCTCGGTCTCGCAGGGCCTGGCCTCGCTGGTCGAGAAGGCGGTCGGCGAGTTCGGCCTGCCCAACGCCTATGTTCTCGGCGAAGAGGCTGGCGGCGCGCTGTTTGCGGGCGCCCGCTACGGCGAAGGCACGATGTACACCCGCAACCAGGGCGAACACCCGATCTTCTGGCAGGGCCCGAGCATCGGCCTCGATTTCGGCGGCGACGGCTCGAAGGTGATGATGCTGGTGTACAATCTCGCCAGCGTCGATTCCGTGTTCGAGCGCTATCCCGGTGTCGACGGCTCGGCCTACATGGTCGGCGGCCTCGGCATGACGGTGATGAAGTTTGGCGACGTTGTTCTGGTGCCGATCCGCTCCGGCGTCGGGCTGCGCGCCGGGCTCAATGTCGGCTACCTGAAGTTCACCCGGGAACCCACCTGGAACCCCTTCTGACGCCCTTACAGCGGCAGCTCAGGCGACATTCGGCGGCCTCGTGGCCGCCGTTTCTTTTCCGCTGCCCGTCCGCAGTCGTGACCGCGTAGGTTTTTCGCGGTAAGATTGGTGTCGGTCGGGGTGCCCCGGGCATCGACAGCACCGTTGTCGATCGATGGCTCTGGGCGCGGACCGCGTGGGCGCGGAGTAGAGTTATGCTCATCGAGAACATCATGTACTTCGCCTTGGGGGTGCTGGTCGCCGGCCTCGTGGGGCTGATTGTCATGCCCGCCGTGTGGCAGCGCGCCGTGCGCCTCACCAAGAAGCGCATCGAAGCGGCGACGCCGATCACCATGGCGGAGTTCCGCGCCGACAAGGACCAGTTGCGCGCCGAGTTCGCGCTGTCCACCCGCCGCCTCGAAATGAACGTCGAGACGCTGCGCCGCCGGCTGGCCGACCAGCTACGCGACATGAACCGGCGCAAGTCGGAACTGGGCGGCATGAAAGGCGAGAGGGACAACCACGTCACCATCGTGCGTGAACTCGAAGAGCGCGAGGCGGAACTGCGCCGCCGCGTCCTCGAACTCGAAAAGGAAGGCGCCGACCTCAACCAGAAGCTGAGGATGCGCGACCGCGAATTCGCCGAAAAGGCCACCCAGCTCGAAAGCGCGCGCGAAACCATCCGCGGCAACGTGCCCCGCGCCTTTGCGCTCGACGGGCGCCCCCTCACCGGCGACTACAATGACGATGTCGACGAGATGCTGCAGCTGCTCGAAATCGAGCGCAAACGCTCGGCTTTCCTCGAGAACCAGAACCGCACGCTGATCGGCCAGCTGGAGTCGAGCACGAAGCGTTCAACCGACACCGCAGCCGCAACCGCGGAGTTGCGTGAATCGCTCGCCCGCACCGAGGCCGCCGAAGTCACGGCCGAAAGCGAACTCATCGAAGCCGAGGCGCGCATCGCCAGCGCCGAAAGCCGGGTCAACGAAATCCTCGAGCAGACATCGCGCGTCGTCGAGACCGGAGAACAGCAGCGCGAACAACTGCTGGCGGAAAAGCTGTCGCTCGAGGAGGAACTCGACTCGCTCCGGGTGAAGGTGCTGACGGTCGAATCGACGGTGATGGCCGACTGGGACAGCGACCGCATCGAGCAATCGCACCTGCGCGAAAAGCTCAACGACATCGCGTCGGACGTCAGCCGTCTGGTTTACGCCATCGAGGGCAACGGCCCTGCGGACAGCGAGGAGAGCCTGTTCGACCGCGTGCAGCGGTTTGCCGTCGATGACGTGCAGGCCGCGGAGCGGCCGGGTCAGGCGGGACGGAAAGAGGACGCGGCCGGCAACGTGTCCGACCGCCTCACGGCGCTACGCGAGATTCAAGACCGGAACTAGGCCGCTTACTCGCTGATGACGGGGATTTCGCGGAGCATTTCGCCGGTCTTGCCGTCGAAAATGCGGACGCTGGTCATCGACCCGGCACGGTAGGTCACGGTGAGCTGGCCATCGGCCGCCACCGCCGAGATGACTTCGGCCCCGGCCGGGATCTTCATCGCGGCGATCACGTAGTTCGCGCCGGACGGACCGCTGGGGGTTTGCGACGAGCGATAGACAATTGCGCCGCCGATGGCGATAAAGCCCAGCAACAGCAAACCGACCGAGAACAGGAACGATTTGCGCGCCCGGGCAATGACCTGGCGCGCTTCGGGTGTCAGTTCTTGGTCAGGCGTATTGACAGGATCGCTCATGCAGGACTTTTCCAGCGAGGAAATGGAATTCGAGGTCGCAGTCGACGCCGATGCGGCCGGCGGCCGGCTGGACGCGACGCTGGCAAAAGCCTTGCCGGTCTTTTCCCGCAACCGCGTGAAAGACCTGATACTGGCGGGGGCCGTCGCGATCAATGGTGAAACGGTCCGGGAGCCCAAATTCAAGGTGCGGCCTGACGACCAGATCGTGCTCGTGGCGCCCGAGCCGACCGAAGCCATTCCGGTGGCCGAAAACATTCCGCTGTCGATCCTTTTCGAGGACAAGCACCTCATCGTCATCGACAAGCCGGCGGGGATGGTGGTGCACCCGGCCCCGGGAAGCTGGACCGGCACGCTGGTCAACGCCCTGCTCTACCACTGCGGCGACAGCCTCGCAGGGATCGGCGGGGTGAAGCGGCCGGGCATCGTGCACCGGCTCGACAAGGAAACCTCGGGCGTCATGGTCGCGGCGAAAACCGAGGCGGCGCATGCCGGGCTGTCGGCGCAGTTCGCCGATCACGGCCGCACCGGGCCGCTGTTCCGCCGCTACGCCGCGTTCGCCTGGGGCCGCACCCAGCAGGCGCGCGGCACGGTGGAGGCGCCGCTCGGGCGCGATCCGAACAACCGGCTGAAGCAGGCCGTCCGCAAGGACGGGCGCGAGGCGATCACCCACTATGCGGTCGATGCGCGCTTCGGCACCGACGGCTGGGACGTCACACGGCTCAGTTGCGTGCTGGAAACCGGCCGGACGCATCAAATCCGCGTGCACATGGCCCATATCGGCCATCCGCTGCTCGCCGATCCGGTTTACGCGACCGGCTTTGCCACCAAGGCCAACCGCCTGCCGGAACCGCTGAAGGCGGCGGTTCTGGGGCTTGGCCGGCAGGCGCTGCACGCCGCGGAACTGGGGTTCGAGCACCCGGTAACGGGCGAGGAACTGGCGTTCGAGGCGCCGCTGCCGCCCGATATGGCGGCGCTCGAAGCGGCCCTGGCGCCGTTCGACCAGAGTTTGCCGGGGATGCGCGGAACCTGAAGGCACCAGCCGGGTTCTCTTGCCAACGCGGGTCTTATCACGGCCCGATTTCAACCTATATAACCGCGATGGACCGCGTGCCGGAGGTGGACGCGGCCCGATGTCCCGCCCGATAACGGGGGGAGAAGGGGGTTACATTGGCCCAGTCCAATCTGCCTGTTTTGTCGGCCGAAGGCGGCCTTAGCCGCTATCTGCAGGAAATCCGCAAGTTCCCGATGCTTGAACCCGATGAGGAGTTCATGCTCGCCAAGCGCTACAAGGAACACGAGGATCCGGCCGCTGCCCAGAAACTCATCACGTCGCACCTCAGGCTCGTGGCGAAGATCGCCATGGGCTATCGCGGCTATGGCCTGCCCATTTCCGAGGTGATCTC
>DAORUH010000171.1:0-5503 GCA_035433065.1 Devosia sp.
CGGCCCGGTGCTGCTGGTGGCGGTGATGACCTGCTCGGGCCTCGCCTACGGCATCATCATGCCCTCGCGCGACATGATGGTGCGCGCCGTCACGCCGCCCGGCTCGTTCGGCAAGGTGTTCGGCTTCGTCAGCACCGGCTTCAATCTGGGCGGCATGGTCGCCCCGCTGCTCTATGGCTTCCTGATGGATCATGGCGAGCCGCGCGCCATTTTCATGATCGTCACCGGGTTCATCTTCCTGGCCCTGGTGACGGCCCTCACCCGCCGCAAACCCGAAAGCATCACCTGATGGATTCCCTGACGCCTGCAACTCCCGCCAAGACAGAAGCGCTAGCCCGCCGCTACGGCGCGGAGGCCCTGCCCGCTGCCGGACCGTGGAACGAGACCATCGCCACGATGCTCGATCATCGCTCGGTGCGCAGCTACAAGCCCGATCCGGTGCCGGCCGGCGCGCTGGAAAGCATGATCGCCGCCGCGCAGTCGGCCGCCACCAGCTCCAACATGCAATGGTGGTCCGCCGTCGCGGTCACGAATCCCGCCAAGAAGATGGTGCTGGCCGAGATCGCCGGCGGCCAGAAGCATATCGAGCAGTGCCCGCTGTTCATCGCCTGGATCGCCGACATGTCGCGCAACCAGCGCATCTCCAACGCGACAAAGACCCCGTTCGAGACCATGCCCTGGCTGGAGACCTTCATGGTCGCCTCGATCGACGCGGCCCTGGCCGCGCAGAACGCAGTGGTCGCCGCAGAATCGATGGGCCTGCGCACGGTCTATATCGGCGCCATGCGCAATGACCCTGGTCGCGTTGCCGAACTGCTCGGCCTGCCGCCCCAGACCGTCGTCGTGTTCGGCCTCTGCGTCGGCTATGCGACCGAGAAGGGCGCAGGCGAGGTAAAGCCACGCTTGCCTCAGGCGGTCGTGCTCCACACCGAACGCTACGATGCGAGCAAGGAAGAGGCCCTGCGCGCCGCCTACGACGTCGAAATGAGCAAGTTCTCGGCCCGCCACGAGCTTCAGGCAGCGACGTGGACGCAGCGCGTGCTGAACCGCCTCGGCCCGATCAAGGCGATGAACGGCCGCGAGACCCTGCGCGCCGCGCTGGCGAAGATGGGATTCGAAATCCGCTAACGGAAGCCCGTCAGTCGAACTTGCCGCTCTTCAGCCGGTCCACCATCGGGTTCTGGACCGGCGCCGCGACGCGCCACAACGTGTTCGTGTCACGATGGTCGAAGGCCGGCGTCTTGCCGCGCACCGCCAGGTCGGTGCGCGTCACGTAAGTCCAGCTTCCGTCATCGTTGAAGGTGATGTCGATGCGGTAATAGTCGGTGCGGAACGCCTGCTCGAGGAAGGTGGTCGAGCAGATGCCGAAGCGCGTGTCGCCGCGTTTGGCTTCCACGGAAATCGTCTTGTCTCCCGGCTTCGCCGTCCCGCCCGCCAGCACGACCTGGCCGCGCGGGATAGCGATCGACTGCATGATCAGGCCGGTGGCGGGCTCCCACAGCCAGTAACCGACCTGGTCGTGGAAGGTGATGGCTTCCTCATCGGTGTTGATGTGGATGTGATAGCGCAAACCATAGAGGAGCTGCGGTCCGTTGGGCTGCGGGTCGATCGGCTCCATCCGGATACGCTCCCGGAAGTTGCGCTGTTCCGGACCCGCCGCCTTGGGCGCGATGTCGATGCCCTTGTCGGACTCCCATTCGCCCGCGAGGCGGGCGAGCGGACCCAGGTTGGCCAGCGTATCCGGCGAAATATCCTCGGGCTCGGTAAAGACGTCTTCGGCGATGGCTGACATGGGATCCTCGGGCTGCAGTCGCGCGGAATGTGCAGGCCCGCCTTTGCGTTAACAAGCGCGCGGCTTGTCACGCATCGCGCCAGTCGAAGGCGAGCGGCGCCTCGCGGAAGGCGAAGCGATCGATGTGACGGGCGACGGCGCCCTTGAGCGCTTCGAGCTGTCCCTCGGCGCTGGCTTCGAGGCGGCATTCCAGCGCGTCGGCGTGCGCCGCCAGCAACAGCGTCGCATCGCCCGGCCAGTCGGCCCCCCGGGCGTTGCGCGGGAAAACGACCCTGCCTTTCTCCGGCGTGAACTCGACCGCGAGATTGTGGCTCCAGTGCTTGCAGAGCTGCTGGAGGTAGCGGCTGCCGTTGGCGGTCGGGACGCGCGCGATGCTGGTGGTGCTCACAGGCGTTCGATCCTCTGCGCGGCTTCGTCGATGATGGCGACGGCATCGTGGACCGTCTGTTTCTGGACGCCCTCACGTCCCAGGCGATGGATCAGCGCCTCGCGCAGGCTGTTCATGGCCCGGCGCACCGGCGCCGCGTCGGTGCGCTCCTGTTGGTTGGCGAGTTCAGCCAGCCGGGCGAACAGCACCTCGATCTCCGCCATGCGCTCGGCGAGATGGGCGGTGCCGTCCGGCGTGACCGCGAAGACCTTGCGCGCGCCGTCCGACTTGGTCTCGGCGACATGCCCCATCTCGTCGAGCATCGTCAGTGTCGGATAGACCATGCCGGGGCTCGGCACGTAGCCGCCGCCGGTCAGTTCCTCGATCGCCCGGATAAGTTCGTAACCGTGGCGCGGCTGGTCCGCGATCAGCTTGAGAATGACGAGCCGCAGCTCGCCCGAGTCGAAGACACGCCGGCGTCCCTGCCCGCCGCGACCCTCGCCCGAGTCGCCGTGCCGGCCATGGCCGGAGTGGTGGCCAAAGCCACGACGGCCGAAATGATGCCGATGGGCCTCTTCGCTTCGGTCATGGTGGTGATGAGGGGAAGATCTCATGGACCGCATCCTGATATGATTAAACATATCCAAGATATGTTTTGATCGTTCTTGAATTCAAGGCCGTCCCAGCCGTTTTCGCTGCAGCCCCTGAATTACTTATTGAAATCAGCTACTTAATGGCGACCAACGCGATTGACCGGACCACCGCGGTTTACAGCCCCGTCCACACCGCCCTCGCGGGTCACGCCCGCTCCCGGCGCCCCCACACCGGCACCCGGCGCCACGCCGACCCCAGGGGCACCTGCACCGACACCGGGAGTGACCCCGACACCGGGTGCGCCCACACCGACACCCGGAGCCACGCCGACGCCGGGCGCACCGACGCCTGGACCGGCACGCGGCGCCCAGACGCAGCCGTGCGGCACGCCTTCTGCCCGGCAATAGACCTGGGCTTCAGCCGAGGTCGCCATCAGTGCCAGTCCAAGCGACAGGCCGGCGATTGTCCGAATCATGAACCTCTCCCATTCCGAACAGGAACAGAGAATTGCGCTCCCACTGCTATTGCGCAACGACATATGTCTTCGGGGGATGGCGGCGCATGGCCGCCTCGTTCGGTTCGACACCCCAGCCAGGTCCCTTGGGCAGGAGATAGTCGCCATTCTCGAAGACCGGAGGGTTGTCGACGATCTCGTCGCGCCACGGCACGCCGTCGATGTCGATCTCCATGATGCGGAAGTTCGGCACGGCTGCGCAGAAATGCGCCGAGATGGCGCTGGCGAGATGGCCGTAGAAATTGTGCGGCGCCACGTTCACCTCGTAGACGTCGGCCATCGCGGCGATCTTCAGCGACTCGGCGAAGCCGTTCCAGATCACGTCGACGATCGCGGTGTCGAAGGCATAGGCCTCGAGGTACGGCCGGAAGTCGCGTCGCTCCAGCAGGGTCTCCCCCGAGGCGATGGGACAGGGTGCGTCGCGCCGGATCATCGCGATCGACTTCGGGTCGTGGATGTCGAGCTCCAGCCAAGTGAGGCCGGTCGGCCCGACTGCCTCGGCGATGCGCTTGAAACCCTCGGTGCGGAAATGGAAGTTGGTGTCCAGCATGATGCCGACATCGGGCCCGGCGCCGGCGCGGAACGCCTCGACGGTCTTTGCAGCACTTCGCGCGATGAAGGCGTCCCAGTTGCGCTCCGGGAAGCCCTTGCCGACGACGAAGCCCGGCCGGTAGGCGCGCAGCCTGCCGTCGACCTCCATCGCGATGTTGGTCTTGCAGGCGGTGAAGCCCTTCTTGCGCACCTCCTCGCCCGTCCGCGCCATGTCGTCATAGGAGCGCACCGCTGGCGTGCCGCAGAGATCGGGATTGCGCATGCGATAGGAGCCGCAATGCGACCAGTAGACGGGAATGCGGTCGCGCAGCTTGCCGCCGAACAGCTGATAGACCGGCACGCCCAGCGCCTTGCCCTTGATGTCGAGCAGCGCGTTCTCGATGGCGGCGATGGCCTGCCTCACCACGCCGCCTCGCGACTGGGTGGACTTGGTCGCGAGCACGGCGTTCACCAGCTCGATGTCCATCGGGTCCATGCCGATCACGCTCGGCATCAGGTTCTCGATGACGCCCGAGAGGCCGGGGCTGCCGAAGCTCTCGTTGTATTCGGACCAGCCGGTCGGCCCGCTGTCGGTTACCAGCTTCAGGAAGGAGAAGAGACGCCAGCCGGCATCGCAGCGGAAAATCTCGTAGCTCTTGATCTTCATGTTTCCTCTCCGGTTTCTTTTCTTATGTGCGCCAGGCCGACACGATGGCAGCCGCCTTGGCCCGAACCGTCGCGGCATCGTCGCCCGGCTTATAGAGCGACGAGCCGAGGCCGAAGCCCGCCGCACCGGCCGCACGCCAGGCGGCGAGATTATGCGCGCCGATGCCGCCGACCGGGATCAGCGGCGTGCCCTTCGGCAACACCGCCAGCAGCGCCTTCACGACGGCAGGAGATGCCAGTTCGGCCGGAAACAGCTTCAAGCCGTGGGCACCCGCCTTCAACGCGGCGAAGGCTTCCGTAGGCGTCATGATGCCGGGCAGGCTCGCCAGCCCGAGACGCACCGTCTCCTCGACGACCTCGCGATCGAAGTTCGGCGCAACGATCAGTTCGCCACCCGCCGACGCGACATCGCGCACCTCGACTGCCTTCAGGACGGTGCCGGCGCCGACGACGGCATCGGGGAAGCGCGCGCGCAGGGCGGCGATGCTGTCGAGCGGCCGTGGCGAGTTGAGCGGCACTTCGATCAGGCGAAAACCCGCTTCCACGAGCACGTCGCCGATTGCAGGCGCCTCTTCGGGCTTCAGCCCCCGCAGGATGGCAACCAGCGGCAACTCGCGCATCGCGGCGTGGAACCTGTCGATCGTGGTCATCCCTGCAAAGCCCTCAAGCCCGCCCATGTCGCTTCGCCGCCGAAGCAGCGCACGGCAACACCCTTCGTCTTCAAGGCGAGAGCATAGCGCGCCGTGAGTGCCGGTGCGCCGATCGCGATCACGTCGCGGGCGGCGATGGCTTCGTGGCGCAGCTCTTCCCCGATCAGCAGGCCGGAGAGATAGCTCGCCGACTGCACCGGCGACAGCCGGTCGAACAAGGCGAGCGCCCGCACGCCGAAGGCATCGTGCAGGAGCCCGTTGCCTTCACTCGCGCGCGTCACGCCGCGCATGAACGTCGCTTTGTCGAGCGGCGCCCCGGCGTCGAGGGTGCGCGAGAGGATCGAATGCTGACTGAGCAGCCCATAGAACTCGCCGGTCATGCAGGTCCG
>DAORUH010000172.1:0-5459 GCA_035433065.1 Devosia sp.
GCGCCACTGGCTGCCATAGACCGGCCCTAGATCGCCGTTCTCGTCGGCCCACTCATCCCAGATTTTTACGCCACGTTCCTGCAGCCAGCGCACGTTGGTCTCGCCGCGCAGGAACCACAGCAGTTCATAGATGATGGATTTGAGGTGCAGCTTCTTGGTGGTCAGCAGCGGAAATCCCTGCCCCAGATCCATCCGAATCTGCCGCCCGAAAACCGAGCGCGTGCCGGTCCCCGTCCGGTCCGACCGGTCGGTTCCGTTTTCCATCACATCGGCGAGAAGATCGAGATACTGGCGCATGGCGGCAAGCCTAAACGATTCCGGCGCCGATTGCATCGCCGGGCGGCACCACCTATATTGGGGCTGCCGCAAGGCTATGGCGATAAATTGCCATCGTAATAAACCCATCGGACCCGGGGGCAGTACCCGGCGCCTCCACCAAATTCCCTCCACTCATCGGGTGGAGTCATGGGGGCGAAACAGGATCGACGAGGGCGTAAAGGGTGTGTTTTCGCTCGGCATGGTACCACCGTCATCGGGCTAAAACTTATAGTTGCCAATGACAACCATAAGGCTCCGGTCGCTCTCGCCGCGTAAGCGGTGCTAGCACTGGGAAATTAAGTCCTCCGCCCCTAGCCGGGCGACAGGCGGGGTTCGCAGGCACCTGGCAACAGAAGCCTGCACTTCACTCAGCTTTCGGCTTGAATTGTCCCTGCCCTCGGGCTGATATGGCCGCGAGCCGGATTCCCCGGCTGACCACCAAGGACGCCATGGCCGAAGATCTCATCCGCTACGACATTCTCGCCCAGGAAGCGCTGCGCGGCGTCGTTCGCAAGGTGCTTTCCGAGGTGGTGAAGACCGGACTTCCCGGCGAGCATCATTTCTTCATTTCCTTCATGACGCGCGCCCCGGGCGTGCGCATCAGCCAGCGCCTGCTTGAGCAGTACGACAAGGAAATGACCATCGTCCTGCAGAACCAGTTCTGGGACCTCAAGGTCACCGAGACGGGCTTTGAAGTCGGCCTCTCCTTCGATGGCCAGCGCGAACTGCTTGGCGTGCCGTTCTCGTCCATCAAGGGCTTCTTCGATCCGTCGGTGCAGTTCGGCCTGCAGTTCGACGCCGAGCGCGCCAGCGGCGCCGTAACGCCCGCCGACGACACCGATTCCGACCCCGCTGCCCCCACCCCGCCGAACGCTCCGGTTGCCGGCAATTCCGGGACGGCCGAAAAGGTCGTCAGTCTGGACAGCTTCCGCAAGAAGCCCTGAGGCCCTTGCAGAAGCGCTCCATCACCCTCGCTGGCCACCGGACGAGCGTCGCGCTTGAGCCCGAGTTCTGGTCGGCGCTTGAAGCGATGGCGCGCGACCGCGGCCTGCCCCTCGCAGGGCTCATCAACATGATCGACGCGGAGCGCGAGGGCGATAATCTCTCGTCGGCCGTGCGGGTGGCGATCCTGCGCTGGGCCAGCGCCCGCTAGAACGGCGCCGGTTGCGCCGGCAGGTTCAGGTTAAAGCCCGGCTGCAACTGCGGACCGAACTGCTGCGGCGGCCGCGCCGCCTCCTCCGCCGCCTGCGCGCGGGCCGCCGCCTCGGCGGCCGCCGCTTCCTCCGCCGCCCGCTTTGCCGCCGCTTCCGCCGCCAGCCTGTCCGCCTCGGCCTTCGCCGCAGCCTCAGCTTCGAGGCGCTTGCGCTCGGCGGCGGCCGCCGCTGCGCGGGCCTCCTCCTCGGCGCGGATTTCCTCGAGCCGGGCGACCTCGATCTCGTAGGCCCGCACCATGATCGTATCGACCATCCCGGCGACATCGTAGCTGCCGACCGGGTCGCGCAGCGTGCCGGAAAAATTCGCCGCGACCTTGGTGTTCGCCTCGGTCAGCATGCCGTCCGGCCCCGAGGGCGCCGCCGGCGACATGACGAAACCGCCGCTGAGTCCGAGGTCGGCGAGCCGGAACGTCGTGCTGCCGAACAGCCGCGCACTGTCCCCGCCGATCGACAGGTTGGGGCTGCGCAGCACGCCGCCCGCGATGGTGAAACTGCCGGTGACCGATGGCGCGGTGAAGGTGCCGCCGCGCAGACCTTCGGTCACCTTCGCCGTCACCGCGTCGGGCTCCAGTTTCAGCACCTCGTCCAGCGACGCGATGACGCCGAAGACGCGCGGGTCGAAGCCGTGGATGGCGAGCCCGTTGAGCGTGTAGCTGCCCTCGCCGGTCATCGCCGTCATGGCCGTATGGAGGCTGTCACCGGTGCCGCTGAAGCGCGCCGAAGCATCCACTCTCGCCTCGATCGTTTCGGCGACGGCGCTGGGCACGAGGCTGGCAAAGTCGACGCCGGTGAGCGTCATGCGGCCGCTGAACTGCTGCTGCGGCAGGGGTCCGGCGCAGCACACCGCCAGCTCGGCGGCAACACTGCCACCGCCGAGCGCGGCCCTGAAATCGCGGATACGGACCTCGTCGGCATCCCAGCCGAAGCCGAAGCTGGCGTCGGTCAGGCCCTCGTTCCCCGCGAGTGGAATCTGCGCCGCGGTGACCTCGATGCGCCCCGTCGTCGTGCGCGCCGCCTTGCCCACCGCCACCGGGCCGTCGGGCCAGAACCCGCTGCCCGAGTTGATCGTCGCCGCCGGCCCGGCCACCAGCGCCAGCAGCCCATTCGGCTCAAAGCTCGATATGGCGAGCTTGCCGGTGACGCTGGCCTGCCCGCTTGCCGTGACTGCCCGCGCCAGCGCGCCGGTGATGCGCGTCTCGCCCGCTGTCGCCGCCAGATTGCTGATCCGGACGTCGCCGAAGCCGGAGAAATCGACTCGCCCGGTGGCGTTGACCGGCGGCAGCGAGATGCCGCCCATGCCCAGCCCCTCGGTCAGCGCGGAGAGATCGCTCAGCGCCAGCTTGATGTTACCGTTGCCGCTCGGCGATTCGAGGTTTTCGGCCATGACGTTGCCGGAAAAACCGAGTGACTCGTTGCTGCCCTCGATGAGGATCGTCGTCTCAAAACTGTTGGCGGCGGTGCCTTCGACAACCGCCGTCAAACGCATCGGCGCGCTCTCGGGCACGAGGCTGATCTCGCCCAGCCCGAGCTGCGCCGTAAACGCCGCAGGGTCGGCTGCTTCCATCCGCAGCAGCAGGTTCATGCGCCCGCTCAGCGCCCGCAACACCCCCACGCCGAACTTCGCATCGAGCGTCAGGTCGGCGACGCCGGCACGGCCGGTGACACTCATTTCCTGCCCGCTCTCGACGCTCGGCGCATCGAGGCGGAACGACAGGTCCGCCGGCACGGCTCGCAGCAGCCAGTCGCGCACGCCTTGCGGCGCCTTGAGCGTGTCGAGCAGGCGCCCCAGCCCGGGCGCTGCGGCATCGGCGACGGCCAGCCGCGCCGTACCCGACACTTCGGGCTGCAGGATCGTGCCGAAGGCGGTGAGCTTTGCCTCATAGGTTACGCCGCCAAGCGTGCCGGTAAACGTGTCCAGCGCCAGCACGCCACCGTCCCAGGTCCCCTTGGCCGCGAGGTTCTCACCGGCCAGATCGGCGATGGTGAGTTGGCTAGCGGCAAGATCGAACCGTCCCTGCGGAAAGGTGAAGCCGAAGCGCGAGTCGTCGCCGGGGTCGGGCAGCAGCGCCAGCAGTTGCGCACTCTCCATCGGCGTCAGTGCGCCAAGGTTGGAACTGAGGTTGAGGTGCCGCGTCGCATTGGCAAAGCCGATCTCCGCCGCGAACGGCACACGCGCCTTTTCCACCGTCAGCGTCGCGGCGCTCAGGCTCAGCGTCTCGCCGACCAGCGACACCCGCGCCTCCAGCGCCCCCGGCACATTGAACAGCGGATTGCCCTGCGGCGGCTTGCGCCACAGCGCGGCAAGGCCGTCGAGCCGCGTCGACACCAGCTTGCCCGCGCCGATGAAGGTCGGGCGGCCGGCATCGGCTGTGAGATCGCCGCTGACGCTGACCGTCGTATCGCCGGGCAGATGGGCGGACGCTTCGTTGATCGTCCAGCTGCGCCCGTCGGTCGTTGCGTCGACCCGCACATTGCGCAGCGCTACCGCCCGCAGGTTCAGCTCGGCGACATCCAACCCGATGGTGCCATCCATGCCCGTTTCCGGTGGCAGCGGCAATTCGTTGAGCAGCCGGATCAGTTCATAGGGGAGCGCCTGCTGGTCCGCGGTCGCATCGCGCGGCGGCAAGGCCAGCACGCCACCCGAGACCTTGGCGCTGAAACGCCCGCCCTGCCCGAGCGTCACCTCGCCTGCGCCGAGCAGCCGCGTCGCCGCCCGGTTCTCGTCCGGCAGGATGGTGTATTCCGACAGCACGATCCGGTCCGGCGACGCCTCGAACTTGCCGGTAGCGACCAGATCGCCGCGGCCGACATCCTCGTTCGCGTTCTCGCCCTCGGCTGCCGCCACGGCCGGCGGCTTCTGTCGATAGGTCATCGTGCCGGCAAAGCTCGGCGCGGTCCCCGTCGCCAGCGCGCCTTCCGCGGTGAGCGAAAAGCTCTCGTCGGCCGGCGCGACGAACACCGTCAGTTGGCCGCTGTCGGCGTCATCCAGCGCCGATGTCGCGATACGGGCCCGGTACCCCGCCCCCTGATAGTTGCCGCTGCCCTGGAAGGCGAAGGGCCCGCGCAGCGCCGCCATGCTCAGTTCGCCCGCAATGGCATCGACAACCAGCGTCTTGTCAGAACGCTGGTCGATGATCGTAACGGTCCCGCCCTCGATCTCGGCCCGCGCCACCGAGACGTTCGATGTCGTCATCCTGTCGGCCAGCGCAATACCGGTTTCGATGGTGCCAGAACTGCCGATGCTGGCCGTGATGGACGGCTGCTCCAGCACCAGCCGGGTTATGGAATAGCGATCGCGCAGGAAATCGATCAGCGAAAACTCCGCCTCGACCTCGGCCACCCTGATCGAGGGGTTTGCCGGGTCACCGAGGCGGACGTCGCCGAAGCGCAGCAGCGGCTGCGGCAGGAGCGAGAACTCGATATCGCCGACGATCTCCACCGGTGCGCCCAGCGCCTCCCCGGCAATCGACTGCATCCGATCGCGATAGTCCCCCCACTGGATGAACCGCGGCACGACGAAAGCCGCGCCGATCGCGAGGATCGCCAGCACACCGATCACGATGAAGAGCCGGTTGAGCACGGGCGCTGAATCTCCTGAATGACGAGAGTTTAAGGAAACCGCCCCGCCGCGTCACCCCGCAATGCCGCTGTGTCCCGGCCAGAATATGGCAAACGCACCGCCGCTCCCCCGCGCCGCAAACCCGGCGAGGACTTCGTGGTGAGCCTGCCCCCGCGCAAGCGGGGGAACCACGCAGTCCGGGCTCCCCACCCCGCCACCAACAAAACTTATCCCCGCCCCCAACACCCCATGCAAAACTCCCCTCACCTCTCCGGCGCGAGATGCGAACGGCGCATCGCGGGGAGGGTTCGGGCAGGAGCGGGCCGCCGCACCTGAGCGGCCATGTCGGGTATCGCACCGAGCATGGA
>DAORUH010000173.1:0-5446 GCA_035433065.1 Devosia sp.
CATCCTGGACGGTTGCGTGGACCACCGAAAGGAAATCGCCGACGACGAAAGGCGGAATCAGGATTTCCACGCCCTCGGCCTCGATATGCGGCTTCAGGTCCTTCACGCGGTAGGCGACATGCGGGTTGTAGCGCACCGCATGCGGAACCTGGCTGTCCGCGCGATAGCGCAGGAACTCGATGTGCTCGGGGTGGTTGCGCGGGTTGGTCACCCAGATCTTCGACGCCTCCACCCAGTCTTCCTGCGGCTGCTCGATTTCGGTGGTGATGCCGACATGGTCGAAGACAAACGTATCGTCGTCCGCCATCAGTCGACCCTCACCACATTGCCGGTACGCGCCGATTCCTCGGCTGCGAGCGTCGCTGCAAGTGCTGCCGTCGCGTCCTCGGGCGTGCCGATCGTTACCTTGCCGCCGCTGATCGCGGTGCTGGCAAAGTAGACGAACTCGTCGCGCAGCGCCCCGCCACGCACCCCGTTGAACATCGGCCAATACGTGGTGTCGGGCGAATGCAGCTTGTTGCCATCGACAATGGCGAGGCCGGGGAACGTGTCCTGCACGTGGATGATGCCATCGGTGCCGATGATCGACATGCGCTCATCGATATCGAACGGCGTCTTTTCGGGCATGCACCAGACCGTCTCCAGCGTCGCCGATGCGCCGCCCTTGAAGCGGTACATGGTCTGCCCGATGTCGGGGTGCTTCAGGCCGCGCACGTTCACCGTCTGCGCATAGGCCGTCGCGACCGTGTCGCCGGTGAACCAGAGCATGATGTCGGTGTCGTGGATCGCATCGCCGACGATCGGCCCTATCTTGTTGAGGATGGTCGGGGTCCACGCCGCCGGAATATTGCGTCGAGACTGCAGCGCCACGACCTTGCCGATACGGCCCTCGTCGATCGCCTGCTTGGCCATGCGATAGCGCGGGTTGAAGCGCACCACGTGGCCGATGAACAGGATGCCCTTGGCGCCCTTCGAGGCCGAGGTGATCTTCTTCGCATCTTCGACCGTCGAGGCGATCGGCTTTTCGAGGAAGACGTGCTTGCCCGCCTTGAGCGCGGCGATCGCTGGCTCGGTGTGCTGGTCCCACATGGTGCAGATCGACACCGCAGCGATGTCGGGATCAGCGAGCATGTCGTGATAGTCGCGATAGAGCTTCTTGACGCCGAACTTCTTGCCCATCTCCGCTAGACGGTCGGGCGTGCGCGTGCAGAGCGCCGCGAGTTCGAGATTGGCAACGCCCGCGATGGTCTCGGCGTGGATTTCGCCGAACCAGCCGAGGCCGATGATGCCGATGCGCAACCGATCCATGTTTGTCCCCTCCAGATGTATCAGAAATCTTCGAGCGTAAGTTCGCGCGCCATCACGATATTGCCGGCGCTCAGCCCGCAATCGACCGGAATGGCGGCGCCGGTGACGGCGCTGGCGAGGTCCGACGCAAGGAATGCAATCACCCGCGCCACCTCGTATGGCTCGACGATACGGCCGAGCGGATACCAGCGCTCCAGCGTCTTCAGCACGTTCGGGTCCTTGGCGAGACGGTCGTCCCAGATCGGAGTGCGCACCGTCCCCGGCAGCACGATATTGGCGCGGATGCCGTAGCGGCCATATTCCTGCGCCAGCGTGCGCGTCAGCGCGATCATGCCCGCCTTCGCCGCGCTATAGGCCGGATCGCCCAGCGCTCCGAGGCCGTTGACCGAGCCGACATTGACGATGTTACCCGAGCGGCGCTCGACCATCTGCGGCAGCACCGCATGGGCGCAGGTATAGGCGCCGCCGAGATTGGCCTCCATGTCCGCCTGCCAGCCGGCAGGATCGGTCTTGGCCAGCGTCGGATAGCGCGAGACGCCGGCATTGTTGATGAGCACATGCACATCACCGAACCCGGCGAACGCAGCCTGCACCGCCGCGGTATCGACGATATCGGCCACCGCCGTCTTCACCTTGATGCCGTCCTTGCCCAGCGTATCCGCCAGCGCGTGGACCTTCTCGACGCGGTCGAGCGCCGCGATGGTAGCGCCCTCTTCCCCGAAGAAGCGGCAAAGCCATTGCCCGACACCCCCGGCTGCGCCGGTAATGGCGATGGTCTTGCCTTCAAATGCCTTCGTCATTTCAACCCCTCAGTGCCGCGCGGATCCATTCGAGATTGGTCCGGCGCAGATGGCCCCAGTTGTAGAAGCCAAAACCCTCGACCCCGCCCTCGCGCAGCGCCGCCACGGCAGCGACGAACTCGTCCTTGCTGCCGATATCCGGCGGCGCCGGCCGCAGGATGCCGCGCAGCCGCGCATCGGTGCCGCGCAACCGCCGCTTGATATCGAACAGGTCCGATTTCACGCGCATGGCGCTGGGTTCGTAAAAGCACGCCTCGATGAGGCCGGTCGCCCTGGCCAGCGCGTTGAGATCGCTGCCCTCATACCAGGCCCCGCCGGTCGGACGCGCCACGGACGGGATCACCGCCACATCGGCATCCTTGCGCACAGCCGCGCGGATTTCCTCGATCAGCGAGGTCACGACGCCATTGCGGAAATCAAGGTAGCGGCGCAGGTCGCCATCGGCCACCACGTCCGCCTTCCAGAAGGCTTCCGCCATATCGGCAGGGAAATCGAGGTCGCTACTCAGATACGCCTCGATGTCGGCCGCGGTCTGCGCCTTGAGACGCTTCGCGTCGATCCCGGCCTTCTCGGCCGCTGCCACGCAATGGCCGCAGAAGCAGAGCCCCATCTGGTTCTCGAGCCACGGGTTCCACCGCATCGACGACATCTCGTGGTGGTAGCCGTGCGCATAGGGCGTGAACCCCGGCGCTTCCACCGAAATGCCCGAGACCGGGTAGCTCTCGGTCACGTCCTTGGCGAGCCCGATGGCATAGGCGCGCGCCTCGGGCGCCGACGGGCAGAGGTTGTAGAAATACGGGTCGCCGAAGGCGTTGCGGTTGACAGAATCCGGGTGCGCCATGCCGAGCCGCGTGTTGTGCAGCAGCACCAGCCACACGTTCACCGGCATGTCCGTCTCGGTCAGCTCGCGCAGCGTGTCGCTCTCACGCAGCAGGCTGTTCGCCACCGGCTTGATGGCGCCATAACGCGACAGGTCGGCGTTGAAATACACTGTCCCATCCTCCGGAAAGTAGATCTTCCCGCGCTTGCCATGCGGACGGATGAACTTGCCGGCATGGTAGCTGCCGGCCAGCGTCACCGTGTCGATGCCAAGCTGCCTGAACTCATCGACCGCTTCCCGCACACCGGCCTCGGCGATGTCCCAGGCATAGCCATAGATCGCGTTATAGCTCATCGCACGCCTCAGTGCTCGTGATGCTCATGGTGATGGTGGTGGTCCATGTGACCGAGGATATAGGGCGTCTCGAACGGACGGGTCGAGACTTCCATCTCATTGCCGCCGAGATAGACGGCGACCGGGTGCAGCAGCTTCGAGCCCTGGCGCGTGGTGCCCTGCACGTCGGCGAAGACGTAATCGGACGCCACTTCGCGCAGCACCGAGATGTCCGCAGTGGCGCCGACACCCAGATGCCCGAGTTCGGGCCGGCGGATCGCGAGGGCCGGACGGCTCGTCGTCATGCCGATGACGTCAGCGAGGGTCAGACCGCAATTGTAAAGCTTGCTCATGGTATGGAGCAGGTCGAAACCCGGCCCCACGATGCTGGCGATGTGCACGTCCGAAGAGATGAAGTCGGGCTTGAAGCCTTCCTTGATCGCCGCTTCGGCGGTGGCGTAGCCAAACGCTCCCATGCCGTGGGCGATGTCGAACAGTACGCCACGCTCGCGCGCCCTCGTGACCGACTCGATGATCTTGCCGTTCTCGTCGACGGCGGCGTTCGGGCTGGGACGATAGCAGTGGGTGAGGATGTCGCCCGGCCGCAGCATGTCGACCACTTCGGCATAGCTCGGCGGCGGCGGGCCGATATGCGTCATCAGCGGCAGGTCGACGGCGTTTGCCGCATCGAGCGCCTGCTGCAGGGCAACGAGGCGCAGGTCGCCCGAGATGCTGCCGCCGATGCGCACCTTCACGCCGATGAGGCGGTCGCGGTTGGCTTCGATCTTGTCGACGCACAACTGGACCGGCAGCATCTTGATGGCGTTCGCCTCGCCGACCTGCAGGTTCTGCAGGAACCCGAAGATGCCGGGGAAGGAGATGTTGAGGAAGGCGAGAATCCGGTAGTCCGAGTGCTTCATCACATAGTCGCGGAAGCCATCGTAGTTGCCGGCGCCGGAGCTCCCGGCATCGATCAGCGTGGTGATGGCGGCGCGGCGCGCCACGAGGCCCGGATCGACGCTGAGCGATGTCGCCTTGTGATAGACGTGGGTGTGAATATCGATGAGGCCCGGCGCCACGATGCACCCGGTGACGTTCCTCACCTTCGCGCCGGTCGCATCGATGTTCGACGCGACGGCGGCGATCTTGCCGCCCTTCACGCCAACGTCGAGAATCCCATCGATCTTGTTGCGCTCATCGATGACCCGTCCACCCTTGAGGACGAGATCGAAGGCGGCTGCCGGTGCTGTCATGACTACTCTCCGAGATATGACGCTGCTTGCGGCGGCCGCTTGGGCCTGCCGCGAATGATGGGATCGAGGGCGACGGCTCAGGCGAGCTCGACCACCCGCTTTTCGTTGATGCTCTGCTCGGCGGCAAGCACGATGCGCAGGCTGTTGACCGCCGCATCCATCGAGTCCCCGAGGTCGAGGTCTTCGTTGATCGCCTTGAGGAAGAACGCCTGCTCTCGATCACACAGTTCCTGGTGATCGGGCTCGTCCGTCATGGTGAAGATCTCGTCCTTGCGCGCAAAGCTCTTGTCGCCCGGATTGACCTCGGCACTGTGGAACTGGATGGCGTCGGTCTTGGTGTGCTGGTCGATGTTCGAGGAGTCCGACACGCCGTCCTTGTGCTGCTTGGGATTGGGTACGATCGACACGGCGCCCTTGGGGCCCACCACGTCCTTCACGAAGTAGGCGACCTCGCTCATCATCGGGCCCCAGCCGGCTTCGTACCAGCCCACCGAGCCGTCATCGAAGGTGACGTGCAGGTGCCCGTAATTCGGCTTGTCGGCGTCGGCCCAGAGGTGCGCGCCGATGCCGTGTACACGCACCGGCTTGGCGCCCGTCAGCTGGCACATCACATCGACATAGTGCACGCCGCAATCGACGATCGGGATCAGGCTGTCGATGAGGTTCTTGTGCCAGTCGTAGGTCGGGCCACCGCTCTGCTGGTTGAGATTGAGCCGCATGACCAAAGGCTTCCCCAGCTGCTGGCCCAGCTCGATGAACTTCATCCAGCTCGGATGGACGCGCAGGATATAGCCGAGCACGAGCTTTTTGTTCGTCGCCCGCGCCGCCGCGACAACCTTTTCGGCGTCTTCGATATTGGTGGCGATCGGCTTTTCCATGAACACATGGGCACCGGCGTTGAACGCCTTGATGGCATATTCGGCGTGGCTGTT
>DAORUH010000174.1:0-5426 GCA_035433065.1 Devosia sp.
ACCAGAACCTGCCCCGTCTGCGCGACGCGCAGATCGCGCTGATGCGGGCCAGCCATGCCTATGGCGGCATCTACGATGCGCTGGCGACCCATATCGTCGAGTCGATGGGCAATCTCGACGGCGCCGACCCGATCCGCATCGCAGCCGAGTAGCGCGACAAACGATTTCCGCAATGTTCTGCGACATGGCTCCCATGTCCGCCATCGGGGAATCATCATGCGTCATCTCTCGGGCCTTCTCCTCGCACTCGCCATGACCACCGCCGCCACGGCCGCGGATGTCACCATCTCCGGCGAGGCAACCTATCGCGAACGCATGCTGCTGCCGTCCGGCGCCCAGCTTGAAGTGCGGCTCGAAGACCAGAGCCGCGCCGATGCCCCCGCGACGGTGATCGCCAGCTTCGACGGCCCGGCGACCACCAGTCCCACCGCCTTCGAGGTGACCTTCGACAGCGCCGTCATCCAGCCCGGCCACCGCTACGGCTGGCGCGCCTCGATCCGGCATGAAGGCAACCTGATGTTCACCTCGGACACGTTCATGGCTTTCGATCCGGCGCAGACCACCGGCGTCAGCCTGCCAATGGTGCGTGTCGCTGAAGCCGACGAACCGCTGTCGCTCACCGGCGCATGGCTCGCCGAAGACATTGAGGGCGGCGGGGTCATCGACAATGCCCAGACGACGATCGAATTCCATGAGGAAACCGTCTCGGGCCGCGGCGGCTGCAACAGCTATGGCGGCCCGGCCAAGGTCGCGGGCAACAAGCTCGCGTTCGGATCGCTGGTCACCACGCAGATGGCCTGCGCCCCGGCGCTGATGGATCAGGAGAACAAGTTCTACGCCGCGCTCGCCAATGCCCGGACGTTCGAGATCGACAACGTCCAGCGCAAACTGATCCTGCGCGATGAAGCCGGCAAGCCGATCATCGTCCTCAGCCGGATGGACTAGATCGCGGCCTCGTCGAAGATCTTCGTGAGATCGCCGTCCCACGGACCGTTGTAGCGGTCGAGCCAGTGCTCGGCCGTGGTCTTCCTGTGCTCCAGCACGTTCTGGACAAAGTCCAGATACTGCGTCTCGTCCTTGCCCGACGCGTCGAGCCTCGCCCGGCGCTGCAGCCCGTCGAGCGCCAGGGCCAGCACCTCGTCGCCGATGTCGGCGACCGTACCCTTGCGGAACGGGGTGTGGATCGCCGTCACCGGCACGCCAACACGCAGCGCCTGCCGCTCGTCGTCCGTCCAGTCGCGCACCATCTCCCACGCCGCGTCGAGCGAGGCGTCGTCATAGAGCAGTCCGGTCCAGATCGCGGCCAGCGCCAGCACCGCCTCGCGCGAGCCCATGTCGGCGCCGCGCATTTCGAGGAACTGCTTCAGCCGCACTTCAGGGAACAGGGTGGAGAGGTGATCCTCCCAGTCCTTGACCGTCGGCTTCTCGCCGGGAAGCTGCGGGAGTTCACCGCGCAGGAAGGCCCGGAAACTCTCGCCCGCGACGTTCACATACTGGCCGTTGCGGATGGCAAAATACATCGGCACGTCGAGCGCATGGTCGGCGTAGCGCTCGAAGCCGAAACCCGGCTCGAAGGCAAACGGCAGCATGCCGGTGCGCGCCTTGTCGGTGTTGAGCCAGATGTGCGAGCGATAGCTGAGATAGCCCGAGGGCTTGCCGTCAATGAACGGCGAATTGGCAAACAGCGCGGTGATGATCGGCTGCAGCGCCACCGAGACGCGCAGCTTTTTCACCATGTCGGCCTCGTCGGCGAAATCGAGGTTCGCCTGCACGGTAGCCGAGCGGTACATCATCGAGGTGCCGAGCGTACCCACCTTGCCCATGTAGTCGGTCATGATACCGTAGCGCGATTTCGGCATCGCCGGAATTTCGGCGACGGTCCAGATCGGCGTTACGCCCAGCCCGAGAAAATGAATGTTCAGCGGGTCGCCGACGGCGTGGCAATCGGCGAGATGCGCGTCGAGTTCGTCGCGCGTGCCGTGGATGGTCTTCTGCGGCGCGCCGGACAGTTCGAATTGCCCGCCGGGCTCCAGCGAAATGCCACCGGCCGCCTCGTCATTGCGCAGCCCGATCGGGTTGCCGCGGTCGAAGAACGGGTGCCAGCCGGTGCGCTTTTCGACGCCATCCAGCAGCGCGTGAATGCCGTCATTGCCCGGATAGGGAACGGGACGCAGCGGGGTTTTGCGGAAGACGTGCTTTTCGTGCTCGGTGCCCACCGTCCATTGCGAACGCGGCTTGCCGCCTTTGGCCATCGCCTCGATCAAATCGGCCCGCGACTCGATGAGGGGCGAAAATTCGTCGCCGGCCATAAGCACTCCACCTGCACTACTACCGGACCCACCGCCGGCTACGGCGGCGGACAATAGCCAGCCGCCGCCCGAAAGCAATGGCTTTATCGCCAATCGCCGATGATAGCCTGAACCAGCGCCAGCGCCGCCACCGCCGCCGTGTCGGCGCGGAGGATCCGCGGCCCGAGGCTGATGGGGACAACGAAATCCTGCTCGAGCAGCAGCTTGCGCTCGTCATCGGAGAATCCACCCTCCGGCCCGACAAGGATGCCCACCGGCAGCCCGCGCAGCCATTCGAGCTGCTCCACCGGCGAGCCGGACGGCGCCGACTCATCGGCCACGATCAGCCGACGCAACCCATGCACCTCACGCCACGTGGCGATGAGGTCGGTCAGCGCGACTTCGGGCGCCATCACGGGGATCGTCAGCACCTCGCACTGCTCGGCCGCCTCGATGACATTGGCATCGAGCTTGTCCGACTTCAGCCGGTGCACCTGGGTGAACCGCGTGAGGACGGGCTGGATTACCCCTACCCCCATCTCCGTCGCCTTCTGCACCACATAGTCGAGCCGGGCGCTCTTCAGCGGCGCGAACCCATACCAGAGGTCCGATGGCGGCGACTGGTGCGCGGTCGGCACCACCAGTTCCAGCGTTGCGCCCTTCCGGTGCGGATCGGCGACCTTGGCCAGCCACGCCCCATCGCGCCCGTTGAACAGGATGACCGAATCCCCGGCTTTCAGCCGCAGCACATTGATGAGGTAATTGGTCTGGTCCTTGTCGAGCGCCACCGTTCCGCCCGGCGCGAGGCCGTGCGTGACGTAGAGACGCGGAAAGGACTTATGGGTACGGGGCATCTTGCTTCAACAGGCCGTGGAGCCGATAAGGCTCGTGTTTTGTAGCGTGCTCGAACCGGACAATCGCCAGCGAGTATCCGGAGCACGCTTCGGGGATTACCGCACAGGACGCGCGCCATGCAAAGCCCTTCATCGAGCGGAACCGTCGCCGACGCACAGAGCGGCAACTGGGTCGATCGCCATGCGCCCGACTGGCTGAAGCCCTATGCGCGCCTCGCGCGCTGGGACCGGCCCATCGGCTTCTGGCTGCTGTTCTGGCCCTGCGGCTTCGCACTCGGCCTCGCCGCCGTCGCCAACCCTGCCGCGGGCTTCGACTGGCGCGCCCTGCTGCTTTGCTTCATCGGCGCCGTCGCGATGCGCGGCGCAGGCTGCACCTTCAACGACATCGTTGACCGCGACATCGACGACAAGGTCGAGCGCACCCGCTCGCGCCCGATCCCGTCGGGTCAGGTGACGGTCATCAACGCCGTCATCTTCATGGCGCTGCAGGGGCTCGTCGGCCTCGCCGTGCTGGTGCAGTTCAACTGGTTCACGATTGTCGCCGGCATCGCCTCGCTGGTGCTCGTCGCCATCTACCCGTTCATGAAGCGCATCACCTGGTGGCCGCAGTTCTTCCTCGGCCTCGCCTTCTCGTGGGGTGCGATCGTTGGCTGGACGTCGCAGACCGGCGGACTCTCGCTGGCGCCGCTGCTGCTCTATGCGGGCTGCATCCTGTGGGTGATCGGCTACGACACCATCTACGCGCTGCAGGACATCGAGGACGACGCGCTGATCGGCGTCAAATCCACCGCGCGGCTGTTCGGCCGCCGGGCCCGCGTGATGATCGGGCTGTTCTATGCTGGCACGATGATCCTGTGGGCCACCGCGGCATACGTGGTCGGGGCTGGTCTTGTGTTCGCCGCCGGTCTCGCGGCCGTCGCGGCGCTGCTCGCCTGGCAG
This sequence comes from Devosia sp., assembly GCA_035433065.1. Taxonomy (GTDB): domain Bacteria; phylum Pseudomonadota; class Alphaproteobacteria; order Rhizobiales; family Devosiaceae; genus Devosia_A. Next base: position 4,082 of record DAORUH010000174.1, read on the forward strand.
AACCTCACGCTCAACGTGAAAGAGCCGGGCAACCCGCTGGTGCGGTTCAAGGCCAACCACTGGGTGGGTCTCGCGCTGACGCTGGCGTTCCTCGTCGAGTCGCTCGTCTAGAGCTTGCGCTCCACAAGCTCGACCTCGAGCCCCAGCGCATCGAGCTGCGGCCGCACCGCCTCCGGATCGCCCACCACCACGATGAGCGCATTTTCGGTGCTGGCCATCGCCCGCGCCCGTGTCCGCACCTTCGCAAGATCGAGGCTCCCCACCGCCACCCGGAGCTGGAACTGCTCCTCCAGCGTCGAGCCGGCGATCATCGCCCCGCGGATCGAATCGAACAGCCCCTGCGTCGTCTCGGCGGTCCCCGCGAGATCGGAGTAGACCGCCGCAACGGTGCGCTCCAGCTCATCGGGCCGCACCGCTTCGGTGGCGAGCGAGGCATAGCCCTTCAGCATCTCGGCCAGCGCATCGCCCGTGTGCTCGCGCGTCACCGGAGCTTCGATCACCATCGCGGTGCCCGAGCGCACGAAATCCAGCAGCTTGCCGCCGCTGCCATAGGTGTAGCCAAGGTCCTCGCGGATCACCGAATTGATGCGCGAGATGAAATCCTCGCCCAGCAGCCGGAACACCGCGAACGCTTCGGTGTTGCCCTTCTCGTCGTAGCCGGGCGCGGGCGTCGCGATGTAGATCGCCGATTGCGTGGCGCCCGGCTCGGGCACCAGCAGCACCCGGCGGCCAAGCGGAATCGTTACCGGCCGATGCTGCGCCGGCGGCAGCGGCTCCACATCCGACTGCCAGTCGCCGAACGAGGTTTCGAGCGCCGCCACCACCTCGTCGAGCGGCACCGGCCCGACGCTGTAGAAGGTCACCGATCCGGGCGAGAAGACGCGCGGATAGATCGCCATCGCCTCCTCGCGCGTCACCGATCCGGTCGAGGCAATAGAGTTGTCGATGGACGGCTGGCCCGGCAGCTTGGGCAGGAGCGAGGCCAGCGCATAGCGCGACGCCACGTCCGACACATCGCTCTCGCGTTCCGCCAGTCCGCTGAGCGTCTTGGCCCGCAGCGTTTCCCATTCGGCCTTGTCGAAGCGCGGCCGCCGCAACGCATCGCCGAGCAGCGCCACGGCGGGCGCGAAACGGTCGGCCGGCATCTGCACGCTGATGAAGGCCGAAAAGACGTCGAGCTGCACGCCAAAGCTCGCGCCGAGGTCGGTTGCCGCGCGGCCGAACGCTGCCGGTCCCAGGTCGCCCGCGCCATTGGTGCCCATCACCGCGGCGAGTTCGAACGTGCCTTCCTTGCCCTCCGGGTCGCTCAGCGTTCCGGATGGTGAGCGCGCCGCGAGGAACGCCA
>DAORUH010000175.1:0-5228 GCA_035433065.1 Devosia sp.
AGCGCGCGGACCGCGTCATCTTGAACACATGCGGCAGGTCGTTGCGGCCGAGCATCATGCCGCCGAACGCCATCATGGTCCGCAGCGGCGCCCGCAGCTGGTTGAACCGCTTGCCGAGCCGCCGTCCGTCGAATGGCAAGGGGAGCAGCGAACGCCCGCCCTGCGCGGCGCCGGGCTTGGTCGGATGGTAATCTGCCCAGATCGGGACGGCCTCGTATCGGACGTGCGTGTTGTTCTCTATGAACTCGACCGCGGGATTGCAGTTGTCGAGAAAGGCATTGGCCAGTTCGAGGTTCAGACGGTTGCCGGCTTCGTGCTGCAGGTAGGTGAGCGCCTCTTCCTTCGAGTCCGCGATGCCGAGCGTGCGGCCGTGCCGGTTGCCGGGAATCCAGATGACGCCCGCCGAATAGGCGGTAGTGCCGCCGAAGAGCTTCTCCTTCTCGACCATGAGTACGTTCAGGCCGGCATGAGAGGCCGTCAGGGCCGCGGAGAAGCCCGCGGCTCCCGACCCGACGACCAGCAGGTCTGTTTCGATCATGGTTTCTCCCCGCCCTGCGACGAACTTCCGGACTGACGCTCGAGATTCTCCTCGCGCCGACGCCGCGCCTCGTTCTCCACCGCCTCGGCAAGGGCCGGGATGTGCGAGGCGATTTCGTAGAAGTCGCTCGCATAGAGGACCAGGAGGGTCGTCGGTGTGGTCGTGGCAATGGTTGCGGCGCGAGGCTGCCTGTTGAGCAGGGACATCTCGCCGAAGAAGGCGCCGTCACCCAGCCGGACCGTGCCGCCGGTCGGCAGCCGCACCTCCACCTCGCCGTTGGAGATGAAGAACATCGAGTCGCCCGGATCTCCGCGACGCAACACGGTCACGCGGGCGGGATAGTAGCGGGTCCGCAGCTTGCCCACGATCTCGGAGAGCGTCACGACGCCCAGCGAGGCGAAGATCGGGACCCGTGAGACCTGATCCCAGACCCGGAGGTACTCGCGCCGCCTTTCTTCCTGGGCGAAGCCGGTGGCGAGCACGCCGGTCATGAGCGCCAGCACCGCGATGCCGCTGATCATCAGCAGCGAGCCGATGATGCGGCCCATGGCGGTGAGCGGCACCACGTCGCCGTAGCCGGTCGTCGTCAGGGTGACCACCGCCCACCACATCGCATTTGGCAGGGTACCGAACTGCTGCGGCTGGCCGTCGCGCTCGACGATGTGCGCCCCGGTAGCAGCGGACATCAGCAGGATCGCGAACACGATCAGCACGCTGGTGATGGGCGCGCGCTCGTTGGAGATCACACGCGCCAGCGTGCCGAAAGCCGGCGCGTGAAGCCCGAGCTTCAGGATCCAGAGGATGCAGAAAACCGAAGCGGCATCGGTGCCGGCGATGCTGTAGCCCCCTGCCAGCATGATGGCGGGCATGATCGCCAGCAACCCGATCAGGCCGGGCACGCTGGCGGCCCAGCGAAGCCGCGCCGTGAGGGGAGCCGTGTCGGCCATGTGCGGCAGTTCGGGCGCCACCCACAGCCGCGCCAGGTATTCAACGAGGAAGATGAGGGTCACGCACCAGATCGCGCCGCGCAGGACCCCCCGCTGCGCGGGTGGCATTTCATCGATCGAGAGCAGGATGACGGCGAGGAGTCCGACGCCGAGAACGACCAGATGGGCTGTCCGCCAGCGGCGGGCGCCCGCCATCGGATCGTTGGGGCGCAGCAGCTCGAACAGCTGCGCCCGGAGCGTTTTTTCTTTGACCGTCACGGTGCGACCATAGGCGGGCTGGCCTGCGAATTGCAACGCGACGGCGCCCGGTCTACCGTCCAGCCATCTCCCCAAGACAGAGGTTTGCACTCAAGGTGTTCAACGATTTGCGCATTGCCGTCGACATCGGCGGCACGTTCACGGACGTCGTGTTGGAAGAGGGAGGCCGTCGGATCACCCGCAAGCTGCTGACGACACCGCAGCGACCGGAGGAGGCCGTTCTCGAAGGGGTGCGTCTCATCCTGGGGGATGCCGGCAAGGGCTTCGGCGATGTCGGCGTTTTCGTGCACGGGACCACGCTCGCCACCAACGCCGTCATCGAGCGACGCGGTGCGCGCACGGCCCTGATCGCCACGGAGGGCTTTCGCGACGTCCTCGATATCGCCAACGAGAGCCGTTACGACCAGTACGATCTCGGCATCGAGAAGCCCAGGCCACTCGTCGCGCGCGCGATGCGGTTCACGATCCCGGAGCGGATGGACGTGCATGGCAAGGTTCGGCTGGCCCTGGACGAAGGCGCGGTGCGGGCCCTGGCCAAGATCCTGAAGGCCGAGGGGATCGAGAGCGTCGCCGTGGCCTTCATGCACTCCTATGTGAATCCGGCGCATGAAAGGCGGGTCCGCGAGATCCTGAAGGAGGAGCTGCCCGAACTCTGGGTGACCTTGTCGAGCGAGGTCTGCCCGGAAGTTCGTGAGTACGAGCGGACGTCGACCGCGGTGGCCAATGCCTATGTGCAGCCCTTGATGGACTCCTATCTCGAGCGCATGCAGGCGGCGCTAGCGGCGGAGAAGTTCACCGGCACGATCTATCTCGTGACCTCCGGCGGCGGTCTCACCGCGATCGAGACGGCGCGGCGCTTCCCGGTTCGCCTCGTCGAATCCGGCCCGGCCGGCGGCGCGATCTTCGCGGCACAGGTGGCGGCGCGCGCGGGCGAAGCCCGGGCGCTGAGCTACGACATGGGCGGCACCACCGCTAAGATCTGCCTGATCGATGACTATCAACCCCATACCGCTCGCGTGTTCGAAGTCGATCGTGCGGCCCGCTTCCTCAAGGGCTCGGGCCTGCCCGTTCGCATCCCGGTGATCGAGATGGTGGAAATCGGCGCGGGTGGCGGCTCGATTGCCCGGCTCGATGCCCTGAAGCGTGTCACGGTCGGCCCCGAGAGCGCCGGCGCCGAACCCGGTCCTGCCTGCTATGGGCGGGGCGGCCGGCATCCGGCGGTGACGGATGCCAACGTGGTGCTGGGGACGATCGACCCGGCTCATTTCGCCGGCGGTTCTATTGCCCTGGATATCGATGCGGCGCGCGGCGCCATCGAACGCGACGTGGCCGAGGGCATCGGCCTCTCCACCGAGATGGGGGCCTACGCCGTCTACGAGATGGTCTCGGAGAACATGGCGAGCGCGGCCCGCGTCCATGCCGTCGAGCGCGGCTCCGTGGTCAACCAGTACACGCTGATCGCGTTCGGCGGCGGTGCGCCGCTCCATGCCGCGAGGGTCGCCGAGAAGATCGGCGTGCAGCGCGTCATCGTGCCGCCCAATGCCGGCGTGGGATCCGCGGTCGGGTTCCTCGCCGCACCGGTCTCGTTCGAACTGGTGCGCAGCCGCTACATGCGTCTCGACGCGTTCGACGCCGAGGCGGCCAGCGAGATGCTGGACGAGATGAGCCGGGAAGCGACCGCGCTGGTGGCGCCGGGCGCGCGCGGCCAGCCGACCTTCGAGCGGCGTGTCGCCTTCATGCGCTATGTCGGCCAGGGCCACGAGATCATGGTGACCCTGCCGCAGCGTCCGCTGACCGCGGGCGATACCGCGGCCTTGCGCGAGGCCTACGAGCGCGACTACGGCGTGCTGTTCGAGCGCCATATCCCGAACGCCGCCATCGAGATCCTGAGCTGGTCGGTCCAGGTCTCGACCGAGGCCAAGCGGCCCGACGTGCAGGGCAAGGCCGGCGGCGCCCCCGTGCCCGAGCCGGTCGGCCGCCGTCCGGTGTTCGATGGGCGCAGTGGAAAGACCGCCGACGTGCCGGTGTATCGCCGCGAGAAGCTGCCGCCGGGCAGCAGCTTCAGCGGTCCGGCCATCGTCGCCGAGGATGAGACGTCGACCTATGTATCCGCCAGTTTTGCCGCGCATATCGACGCCTCCGGTTGTATCGTCATGGACCGCAAGGCAGCGTGAGGAGTAACCCATGAGCCAGTCCAACAGCGTCGGCCTGATCGATCTGCAGATCATGTGGAATCGCCTGATCGCCGTGGTGGAAGAGCAGGCGCAGACGCTGATGCGCACCGCCTTCAGCCCGATCGTGCGCGAGTGCGGCGACCTGTCCGCCGGCGTCTTCGACCTGCAGGGCCGCATGCTGGCCCAGGCCGTGACCGGCACCCCGGGCCACGTGAATTCCATGGCCGAGTCGGTGAAGCATTTCCTGCGCTACTTCCCGATCGAGACGATGAAGCCGGGCGACGCTTACATCACCAACGATCCGTGGATGGGCACCGGCCATCTCAACGACTTCGTCATCACCACGCCCTGCTTCCGCAACGGCAAGCTGGTGGCGCTGTTCTCGTGCACCAGCCATCTCATGGACATCGGCGGCATCGGCTTCGGTCCCGACGCGACCGACGTGTTCATGGAGGGGCTCTACATCCCCATGCTGAAGCTGTTCGACCAGGGGAAGGCGAACGAGACCCTCTTCGCGATGATCCGCGCCAACACGCGCCAGCCGGTGGACACCGAGGGTGACGTCTACTCCCTGGCCGCCTGCAACGATGTCGGCGCACGACGGCTCATCGAAATGATGGACGAGTTCGCCATCGATTCGCTGGACGAGCTCGGCGACCATGTGATCGCGCGCTCGCGCGAGGCGGTGCTGGCGGAGATCGCGAAGCTGCCCAAGGGCACCTGGCACAACAGCATGACCGTCGACGGATATGATGAGCCGGTGACGCTCAAGGCGGCCTTGACCATTTCCGACACCGGCATTCACGTCGATTTCTCGGGCACGACCGGCATCTCCCGGCGCGGCATCAACGTGCCGCATGCCTATACGACGGCCTATACGGTGTTCGGCCTGGGCTGCGTGGTCTCCACGCACATCCCCAACAATGCGGGCTCGCTCGAACCGCTCACCGTCTCGGCGCCCGAGGGCTGCATCCTGAACGCGCCCAAGCCGACTGCCGTCGCCTCACGCCATGTAATTGGCCAGATGCTGCCGGACGTGACGTTCGGCTGCCTGCGCCAGGTCGTGCCGGAGCGCGTGCCCGCCGAGGGCACCTCGTGCCTGTGGAACATCAACGTGCGCGGCCGGGTGAAGGGCGGCGAGGGCGGCAACTACGGCTTCGGCATGGCCATCACCTCCAACGGTGGCACCGGCGCGCGTCCCGACAAGGACGGGCTGTCGGCGACGGCCTATCCCAGCGGCGTGCGCGGCACGCCCGTCGAGATCGCCGAGACGCAGACGCCGCTGATCTTCTGGCGCAAGGAGTTCCGCCC
>DAORUH010000176.1:0-5138 GCA_035433065.1 Devosia sp.
TAGCGCCACGCCCTCGTGGTTCGACAAGCTCACCACAAAGGCTACTGAAAGCCCGAACGCTCTGAGGACTTCGTGGTGAGCCTGTCGAACCACGTGGTCCGGGCACACTAACCTTGCCCACAAGCTCCGGTCTCACACCACCCGCCTCACGCCGCCCCCACAAACAACCCCGCCTTCTTCCGCTCCAGCGCCCACCAGTACACCCCCGCGCGGCCGATGAACCACAGGTGCAGCGCCATCCACAGCCCCGCATTGCCCATCAGCGGCTGCAGCACCAGCGCCGCGGCAAGAAACAGCACCAGCGAAATCAGCATGCCGTTGCGCATCACCACGTTGAGCGTCACGCCGGTGAGAATGCCATCGTACAGAAACGCCGGCATGCTGGTGACCATCGAGACCGCCGCGAACCACAGGAACAACCGCGCCTGTTCGCGCACCGCCTCGTTGGTGGTCATGAAGTCGATGAGCGCCGGCCCGCCGGCCAGCATCAGCACCATCAGCACGGCCGAGATGGCAAAGCCCCACTTCATCGAAAGCGCATAGCCGCGATCGAACGCCGGCCGCCAGTTGGCGCCCACCGCCTTGCCGCAAAGCTGCTCGGCCGCCTGCGCGATGCCATCGAGAAAGAAGGCGCCGATCATCAGGAAGTTGAGCAGGATCGCGTTGGCGCTCAGCGCCACCTCGCCCATGCGTGAGCCCTGCGCGGCGAAGTAGCCATAGGCCGTCATCAGCGCCACCGAGCGGATCATCAGGTCGCGGCTCAGCGCAAACTTGCGCCTGAGCGCCGTGGTGTCGAGCAGCTCCGCCGGCACGATCAGCGCCAGCATCTTCCGCACCCCGCCGAAGTGCCGGATGAGCAGGAACAGTCCCGCCGCCGTGCTCGCCATCGCGCCGATTACCGTGGCCAGCGCCGCGCCCGGCACGCCCCAGCCCAGCCCCCACACGAACCAGATCGACAGCGTGATGTCGAAGCCGTGCATGATCATCTGCAGCAGCATGCCGGTCGTCGCCGCCGCGCGGCCGTAGAACCAGCCGAGCAGCGCATAGTTCATCAGCGAGAACGGCGCGGCCCAGATGCGCACCTGGAAGTACTGCGCCAGCGCATGCGCCACCGTCTCGCTCGGCGCCATCACGGCGTTGGCGAGCATCAGGAACGGCACCTGCAGCGCAATCATCAGCACCCCGGCGATGATGCCGATGCCCAGCGAGCGCGCCACATGCAGCAGCCCGTCGCGCGGGTCGCGCGCACCCACCGCCTGCGCCGTGAGACCCGCCGTTCCAATCCTGAGGAAATAGGCGAGCGAGAAGATGAAATCGAAGATCAGTGCCGCCAGCACCACGCCGCCGAGCTGCCCCGCATCGCCGAGCCGCCCGATGACCATGATGTCCACCATCCCCGCGACCGGTTCGGTGATGAACGCGATCGATGCGGGCACGGCAATGCGCAGCACATCCGCCGAGCGGACCTCGAACGGATAGGCCGGACGGCTCACTTGCGAACGATGGTCGGGCGCGTCGGGATCTGCACCGTCGGCATCACCTCGATATAGTTGAGGTTGATGTGCGGCGGCTGGTTGGCGATGAACCAGACGAGGTCGGCGATGTTCTCGGGCAGGATCGGCTCCACGCCCTCATAGAACTTCTCGTTCGCATCGCCGTCACCATAGGTGCGCACCTTGGTGAACTCCGATTTCGCCATGCCGGGCTCGAGCCCGGTGACGCGGATGTCGCCGCCACCGAGATCGGTGCGCAGGTTCTCGGTAAAGTTGTGCACGAAGGCCTTGGTCGCCCCATAGACGTTGCCGCCCGGATAGGCGAACCGCCCCGCGATCGAGCCCACATTGACGATCGAAGCCCCGCGGCCTGCCTCCTTCAGCAGCGGCAGCACCGCCATCGTGGCGTAGAGCAGGCCCTTGATATTGGTGTCGATCATCTGCTCCCAGTCCTCGAACCGCGTCTCGGGGATCGGGTTCGAGCCGAGCGCCAGCCCGCCATTGTTGAACAGGCACATGACCGGCTTGAACTCAGCGGGCAGGGCGGCGACGCCCGCCTCGACATTGGCCTTGTCGCGCAGGTCCATCTCGATGGTGTGGATCGTCCCGGCCGGAAACTCTGCCTTCAGTTCGGCAAGGCGTTCGGCCCGGCGGCCGGTCGCGATCACCTTCCAGCCGTTCCTCGCGAACAGGCGCGCGGTGGCTGCGCCAAAGCCGGAAGTGGCGCCGGTAACGAAGATGACGGGCATGGGGATCAGCTTTCGGTGAGAAGATCGATGGCAATGTCGGCGCGGCCACGCGACCGCTGCACAAGGTCATAGTTGGCGAGGTCGACGCGTTCAACATGTTCGCGGTTGCGCGCTTCGCTGAACAGCCCTTCCTCGCCATGCCGCTTCATCAGCCGCTCCCGCACCGTTTCGCGCGGCACCTCGATGAACACCGAGGATTCGAGCAGCGGCTTGATCCGCCACCACGGCGAGTTCGCGAGCAGCAGATAGTTCCCCTCGACCACCAGCAGCTTCACTCCGCCATCGACGGTGAAGGCATCCTCCACCACATCCTCGATCTTGCGCGAATAGCCCGGCCCGCTGACCGGCCCATCCGCCGCCTTCAGCCGCTCGAGGAAATCGGCAAACGCCGCCCCCTCGAACGTATGCGGCATGCCCTTGTCCGCGTCGGTCCCAAGCGCCACGAGCTTCGCGTGCCGCATATGGAACCCGTCCATCGGCACATATGCCGCGCGCCCCGGCGTCTCCGCGTTCAGCGCCGCAACCAGTTCCACCGCCAGCGTCGACTTGCCGACACCCGGCCCGCCGGCAATCCCAAGCGCAACCCGCCGGTTGCCCCCCGCCAGCCCATGCGCGTGGGTCACAAGGAACCGCAGCGCGTCGTCCGGCGCGAGCCGCAGGTGGGTCTGCTCGTTGTCGTTCATACGGGCCTCCCGCCGGATGGTTTCCTACCACGGCCGAGGTCCTGCAAAAGTGAAAAGCGCCCTTGCGCCGGTTCTCTTCATTGGATCATTATCCGTGACACGGTTTGGGGGGAAACAGTGACCTATCATGGCAGCGGCGCGACGGTGCCAACTGACGACAGTCGCGATATTGCACTCGGAATTGCGGTGGTCGGGGTATTCGCCGCGATCGTCTCGCTGGTGGCCTTCTTCGTGCTGCCATTTGTTGCGATCTATACCGGAACATGGGCACTCCTACTGGTCTACGTCCTGCCGCTGGTGCTTTCGGCGGGCTGGCTTATCTCGCTCGTCCCGGCGATGCGGATGTTTGGCCGTCCGGCGCGATGGTTGCTGCTCGCCGCGCCGCTGGCGCTTTGCTGGTGGTGGCTGCCGCAGGTGCCCGGCGCCTGCAGCGTTCTGCCGTGCTCGCATATGCAGTTCAGGGGGGTGTTTGTGTCGCTTCCCCGCTGGGCCGCTCCCACTCCCCGCCCCGGCGCCCCAGTGGAACAAATCGTGTCCATCGGCTAGTGTGGAGGGCAATGTCCCTCCACCCCACCATCGCCGCCTGGTTCAAGTCCAAGGGCTGGGAACCGCGCCAGCACCAGCTCGATGTGCTGGCAGCGACCGGGCAGGGCGCCTCGGTGATGCTGATCGCCCCCACCGGCGCGGGCAAGACGCTGGCGGGGTTCCTGCCCAGCCTCAACGATCTCATCGTGGCCCCACGCGAGGGCATCCACACGCTCTATCTTTCGCCGCTGAAGGCGCTCGCCGTCGACGTCGCGCGTAACCTCACAACGCCCATCGAGGAAATGGGGCTCGCGATCACCGTCGAGACCCGCACCGGCGACACCCCGTCTCACCGCAAGGCCCGCCAGCGCCGCACCCCGCCCAACATCCTGATGACGACGCCCGAGCAGCTCGCGCTGCTGCTCAGCCACGACGACGCTCGCACCATGTTCGCGGGGCTGAAGCGCGTCGTCCTCGACGAACTTCACGCGATGGTCACGAGCAAGCGCGGCGAGCTGATGGCGCTCGGCCTCGCGCGGCTCGCGAAGCTCGCGCCTGGCATGCGCATCACTGCACTCAGCGCCACGGTGAAGCGTCCCGACCTCATGGCCGACTGGATCGCCGCCCCTCTCCCCGGTACCACGGTAAAATTGCTGCAATCGCCCGGCGGCGCAAAACCTCACATCGGCATCCTGCGCTCCGAGGAACACGTTCCGTGGTCGGGCCACTCGTCGCTCTACGCCGTCCCCGATCTCATGCGGATCATCCACGACCACAACACCACGCTGCTCTTCGTCAACACGCGCAGCCAGGCCGAGATGCTGTTCCAGAACCTCTGGGCCGCAAACGACGAAGGCATTCCCATCGCGCTCCATCACGGCTCGCTTGCCGTCGAGCAGCGGCGCAAGGTCGAGAGCGCGATGGTCGCCGGAAAGATCCGCGCCGTGGTCTGCACCTCGACCCTCGACATGGGCATCGACTGGGGCGACGTCGATCTCGTCATCCAGGTCGGCGCCCCCAAGGGCGCATCCCGCATGTTGCAGCGCATCGGCCGCGCCAACCACCGTCTCGATGAGCCATCGAAGGCGCTGTTCGTCCCCTCCAACCGCTTCGAAGTGCTCGAATGCGAAGCGGCGCTCGAAGCCGTCGAGCGCGGCGCGCAGGACAGCGAAGACCCGGTCTCCGGCGGCCTCGATGTGCTCGCCCAGCACGTTCTCGGCATGGCCTGTGCCGAGCCCTTCGATGCGGTGGAACTCTACGACGAAATCCGCACCGCCTGGCCCTATCGCGATCTGCCGTGGGAGCAGTACGAGCGCGTCGTCGATTTCGTCGCCACCGGCGGCTATGCGCTCCGCGCCTACGAGCGCTACGCCAAGCTCAGGAAGACGCCCGACAACAAATGGCGCGTCTCCAACCCGCAGGTCGTCCAGCAATACCGGCTGAACATCGGCACCATTGTCGAAGACCCAATGGTGAAGGTGCGGCTCGTCCGCAGCGGCCGCTTCAAGTCCGGCGCCACCACCGGTCCCATCAGCCGCGGCGGCCGCGTGCTGGGGGAAATGGAAGAGTACTTCTTCACCACCCTCACCAAGGGCGACACCTTCCTCTTCGGTGCCGAAGTCGTCGCCTACGAAGGCATGTTCGAGAACGAGGCCTACGTGTCGCGCGCGCAGGGCGGCGATCCGAAA
>DAORUH010000177.1:0-5129 GCA_035433065.1 Devosia sp.
TGCCGACGGCGCTGATCGGCTCGGACGCGTTCCAGGAATGCGACACGGTCGGCATCACCCGCTCCTGCACCAAGCACAACTATCTCGTGAAATCGGTCGCGGACCTGCCGCGGGTGCTGCATGAGGCGTTCCTGATCGCCTCGAGCGGGCGTCCGGGGCCGGTGCTGGTCGATATTCCAAAGGACGTGCAGTTCGCCATGGGCACCTATTACGGGCCGAGCGAGGTGAAGACGCACCGGAGCTACAAGCCGCATCGCGAGGGAGACACGGCCCTCGTCGCGCAGGCGGTCGACATGATGCTGAAGGCCGAGCGGCCGATCTTCTATACCGGCGGCGGCATCATCAATTCGGGGCCGGAGGCTTCGGAGCGGCTGCGCGAGCTCGCCGAACTCACGGGCTTCCCCGTCACCTCGACGCTGATGGGGCTCGGCGCGTTCCCGGGCAGCGATCCGCAGTGGATGGGCATGCTCGGCATGCACGGCACCTACGAAGCCAACATGGCGATGCACGACTGCGACCTGATGATCTGCATCGGCGCGCGGTTCGATGACCGTATCACCGGCCGCCTCGACGCGTTCTCGCCGGGATCGAAGAAGATCCATGTCGATATCGACCCCAGCTCGATCAACAAGAACGTGCGGGCCGACCTGCCGATCGTGGGCGATTGCGGCTGGGTGCTCGAGGAGATGATCCGCATCTGGCGCTCGAAGACGAACGAGCCGCGTACCGAGGCGCTGAAGCCGTGGTGGCACGAGATCGACGGCTGGCGCTCGCGCAAGTCGCTGTCGTTCACCAACTCGACGACGGTGATCAAGCCGCAGCACGCGGTGCAGCGGCTCTATGAAAAGACCAGGGGCCGCGACGTCTACATCACCACGGAAGTCGGCCAGCACCAGATGTGGGCTGCCCAGCACTTCCCGTTCGAAGCGCCGAACCGCTGGATGACCTCGGGCGGTCTCGGCACCATGGGCTATGGCCTGCCGGCCGCGGTCGGCGTGCAGGTGGCGCACCCGGATGCGCTGGTCATCGACATCGCGGGCGAGGCCTCGGTGCAGATGACGATGCAGGAAATGTCGACGGCCATTCAGTACCGCCTGCCGATCAAGGTGTTCATCCTCAACAACGAGCGGATGGGCATGGTGCGGCAGTGGCAGGACCTCTTGCATGGCGGGCGCTATGCGCATTCGTACAGCGAGAGCCTGCCCGATTTCGTCAAGCTCGCGGAGGCGTTCGGGGCCAAGGGCATCCGCTGCTCCGACCCGGCGCTGCTCGATGATGCGATCCAGGAGATGCTGGATTACGACGGCCCCGTGCTGTTCGACTGCCTCGTCGAAAAGCACGAGAACTGCCTGCCGATGATCCCGTCGGGCAAGCCGCACAACGAAATGATCCTGCCCGATTTCGAGGGCGACGTCGGTGATGTGATCGACGCCAAGGGCCGGCAGCTGGTTTAGGAGCGAGAGAGATGAACGCACATTTGCAGCCGAGCGGGTCGGCATACTTTCTCGCCGCGGAAACGCAGACGCCCGAGCGGCACACGCTCAGCGTGCTGGTCGACAACGAGCCGGGCATCCTCGCCCGGATCGTCGGCCTGTTCGCCGCCCGCGGCTACAATATCGACAGCCTGACGGTCTCTGAGACCGAGCACGACAAGGGCCTCAGCCGCATCACCGTGGTGACCGTCGCGACGCCGAAAGTGCTGCTGCAGATCAAGCTGCAGCTCGACCGGCTGGTGCCGGTGCACAAGGTCCACGACCTCACAGCCGAGGGCAAGGCGCTGGAGCGCGAGCTGGCGCTGGTGAAGGTGGCGAGCACGGGTGAGCCGCGGGCCGAGGCGCTGCGGCTGGCCGATGCCTACCGCGCCAGCATCGTCGATGCGACGACCGAAAGCTTCGTTTTCGAGATCACCGGCAAGCCGGCCAAGATCGACAGCTTCATCGCCATCATGGTGCCGCTCGGGCTCGTCGAAGTGGTGCGCACCGGCCTCGCCGCCATCTCGCGCGGCCCCGAAGGCATGTAAGACAGGCGGACGGTCGCGCCAGGTGCGCGGCTGTCCGTGACGCCGGGCAGGCGAACTCAGCGTTCTGCTTCGTCGCTCCAGCCCTTCGCCCAGAGCAGGCCGATGATCGCGCCCTTGCAGGAGGGCAGGATGATCAGCGGCACGATCACCGAAAGCGGCACCAGGACCCACAGGTAGACCTGTGGGTTGCCGCTCCCGCTGATCTCCATCTCCAGCATGACGAATGCGATGATGAGGATCACCACGGTGACAACGACCAGCGGCAGGAACAGGCCGACCTGATAGCGGGCAAGCGGCTCGCTGCATACCGCGCAATTGGCAACCTGTTCCACATAGCGGCGAAACAGCCAGCCGCGTCCGCAGTTGGGGCATCGGCACATCAGCCCGCGCAGGATTGCGGGCCATGCCGGGCGCGACGCGGAGCCGTTTGAGGGAGCCATTCGGCAGGCTACCGCCACGCTTCGGCCTCGGCAAGTTCGTTCGCCCGTTGCTCACCCATGCGACGCCGCTTGACCGGGACACCACCGGCAGCTTACTTCGGCCAACCTGTCCCGAGCCTCCTCCATGAACTTCCTGCCTCCGGCACTGCGCGGTCCCGCGTGGATGCTTGCCACGACCGCGACTTATGTCAGCAACGACGCCATCATGAAGCTGGTACTGCAGGCGTTGCCGCCGATGGAGTCGCTGGCGATCCGCGGTGTTTTCGGCGTCGCCCTTTGCCTGCCGATTGTCCTGTTCCTCGGCTACGGGCGCGACCTCGGCAAGCTGTTCAACCGCTGGGTCATTCTGCGCTGCGCGTTCGAGCTCGCTGCCGTGATGTGCTTCATGACGGCGCTGGCCCGGATGCACCTGCCTGATCTCACGGCGCTGTCGCAGATGACGCCGCTGTTCGTGCTGCTCGGCACCGCGACCATCATGCGCGAGCGGATCGGGACGCGAAAGCTGATGCTTATCTCGCTTGGCTTTGCCGGAGCGATGATGGTGGCGCAGCCGGGCGGCGGCGGTTCGCCCTATGCGTTGCTGGCGCTCGCCAATTCGATCTTCGCGGCATCGCGCGATATCACCGGCCGCAAGGTGCCTGCCGACGTGCCCGCCTGGATCGTGACGCTGGCAACGCTGCTCATCGTGCTGGTCGGCGCGAGCGTCGTCTCGGCGCTGACCGAACAGTGGGTGACGCCCGAGCCCGGGCAGTTCGCGATGCTGCTCGCGGCGGCGCTGCTGCTCACCATCGGACATTTCTGCATCTTCACCGCGTACCGCGTCGGCATTGCCTCCAGCGTGGCGCCGTTCCAGTACATGTCGAGCGTCTGGGCCGTGCTGCTCGGCGCCCTCCTGTTCAACCACATCCCGAACGCGCTGGCGGCCTGCGGCATTGCATTCATTCTCGCAAGCGGCGTTGCGATCGTGCTACTCGACAACCGCAGGCGGCGGAAGCTCGCCGCTGCGTGAACCGACCGCCGGGCGAGCCGCGTCGCGCCCGCCGCGGGATTTGCCCCCAGCCGACGCGGTGTGATCCGGCCCATGACCAAGCTTTCCTGCAACATCAACGCCGTCGCCATGCTGCGCAACCGGCGCAGCGTGCCGTGGCCGAGCGTCACCGGGATCGCGCGGATCGCGCTCGAGGCGGGCGCCGACGGCATCACCATTCATCCGCGGCCCGACGAGCGCCACATCCGGCGCACCGACGTGTTCGAGCTCGAAAAACTGATCCGCGGCGAGTTACCCGCGGCTGAGTACAATATCGAGGGCTACCCCAGCGACGAGTTCCTGACGCTGGTCGAGCGCGCCCACCCTGACCAGGTGACCTTCGTCCCCGATGACCCGATGCAGGCCACATCGGACCACGGCTGGAACATCGAGGCCAATACCGCCGTGCTGGAGCCGGCGATCGCGCGGATGCGCGCCGCGGGGATCCGCGTGTCGCTGTTCATCAATGCCGAACCAACCGCCCCCGCCGCCGCGGCGCTGGTGGGCGCGGACCGGGTGGAGCTCTATACCGGCCCCTATGGCGGCGCGCTGAAGCCGGCGCTTGCCGCGGTGCATCTCATGGCGCTGAAGGAAACCGCCGACGCCGCGCGCATGGCGGGCGAGAATGCCCGCACCGGGGGCAGGGGCCTCGGCGTGAATGCCGGGCACGACCTCACCCTCGAAAACCTGCCCGCCCTCCGGCAGGCGATCCCCGACCTCGCCGAAGTCTCCATCGGCCACGCCCTCACCGCCGACGCGCTGCTCCACGGCTTCGCCGAAGCGGTGCGGCGGTACAAGGCCGTGTGCGGCTGAGGCTAACTACTGCCTAGCAATGAAAATTGCGGGGAGCGTGCCCCAATAGTCTTGGAAACGGCGCAATCCTCTCCTGTCTTTGACCGCTGATGTATTCGTTGAGGGGGCGGTCGTGAAGTCAGAACTTATTCTTTTGTCCGCGGTTGCTTCGTTGGCAGCCGTGTCGCCGGCATTTGCCGAGGTGCGAACCTTCGTGGCGTCCGGGATCGGATACGCAGTCGCGCAGCCGGATATCGTTTTCCTGAAGATTGGGTTCAATTCGAACGGTGACACGCCCGAGGCCGCGCTCCGGGCCGACGCCGAGAACGCACGGCGGGTGACGGATGTGCTGCTCAAACAAGGGTTGCAGGCCAACGACCTGGAAACGGAAGGCTACTCCATCGAGCAGGTGATGGGACCAGCCGGGTGCGGGAGGGTTTATGGAGACGAGCCTCCGGTCGAGTGTGTCCTGGAGGGCTATGTGCTGAATAACAGCATTGCCATCCGCATTCGGAATATCGCGGACTACGGCACGATCCTGACTGGCGCCATCGCGGCCGGGTTGAAGGACATCGGCAACATCACCTTCGCGGTGTCGGACGAGCAGAAGTACTATGACGAAGCATTCGCAAAGGCGCTGCTTGCCGCGAAGGCCAAGGCCGAACTCACGGCCCGCACGCTCGGCTTTCGTCTGGGCCCAATCGTCAATGTCGGCGCGAACATCGCCCCTGAGCGCTACAGTCAGGAGAGGCCTGCGACACTCAATGATGGCATCGCCTACAACTACGGCAACGAGCAAGCAGACATGGTGATGCTCGAGCCGGTGGCGAATGCCGGGGAAATGACGTTC
>DAORUH010000178.1:0-5102 GCA_035433065.1 Devosia sp.
TCGGCATCAAGTACAATATCGGCAATGGCGGGCCGGCGCCGGAGAAGATCACCGAGGCGGTGTTCGCGCGATCGAAGGTGATCGACCGGTACCTGATGGTGGACGGGCCCGACATCGATCTCGGCCGCATCGGCACGCAGCGCATGGGCGACATGGCGGTCGAGGTGATCGATCCGGTTGCCGACTATGCCGAACTGATGCAGCAGCTGTTCGATTTCGATGCGATCCGGAAGATGTTCGCGGGCGGCTTCCGCATGCGGTTCGACGCGATGCATGCGATCACCGGGCCGTATGCGCACCGCATCCTCGAGGGGCTGCTGGGGGCGCCCGTGGGCACGGTGGTGAACGGCACGCCGCTGCCGGATTTCGGCGGCGGGCATCCGGACCCGAACCTTGTCTATGCGCGGGACCTGTTCGACCTCTTGATGAGCACCGGCGGGCCGGATTTCGGCGCGGCCTCGGATGGCGATGGCGACCGTAACCTGATCATCGGCAAGAACCGGTTCGTGACGCCGTCGGACTCGCTCGCCATGCTGGCGGCGAATGCACCGCTGGCGCCGGGCTATGCGGGCGGGATCGCGGGCATTGCGCGCTCCATGCCGACGAGCGCGGCGGCGGATCGGGTGGCGGAAAAGCTCGGCATCGAAATGCATGAGACGCCGACCGGCTGGAAGTTCTTCGGCAATCTGCTGGATGTCGGCCGCGTCACCATCTGCGGCGAGGAGAGCGCGGGCACGGGCTCGAACCACGTGCGCGAAAAGGACGGGCTGTGGGCGGTGCTGCTGTGGCTCAACATCATCGCGGCGCGGAAGCAGAGTGTCGATGCCATCGTGCGCGACCACTGGGCGACCTATGGGCGCAACTACTATACGCGGCACGACTATGACGAGGTGGACGCGGCTGCCGCCAACGGGCTGATGAACGATCTGCGCTCAAAGCTGGGCAGCCTTGCGGGAACCAAAATCGCGGGGCGCGAAGTCGCCTATGCGGACGATTTTACCTATCACGATCCGGTGGATGGCTCGACCAGCGCCAAGCAGGGCGTGCGCATAGGGTTCACCGACGGGAGCCGCGTGGTGTTCCGGCTGAGCGGAACGGGGACCGTCGGGGCAACGTTAAGGGTGTACCTCGAAAGGTACGAAGCCCCTGATGGACAGCACGACCTGGACACCCAGTCGGCCCTCGCCGACCTCATCGCCATCGCCGAAGACCTCGCCCAGATCCGCGCGCGGACCGGGCGCGCGGCGCCGAGCGTTATCACCTGAGGGCCCGGTGAGCGTGCATCTGATCCCCGGGGGCGGCGACCCCGCCCGGCTGGGCGCGACCATTACCGCCGAAGGCGTGAACTTTGCTGTCTACTCGGAGAGCGCGACGGCGATCTGGGTCTGCGTCTTCGATGACATGGGCAACGAGACCGGCCGGTTCGAGCTCGACGGGCACGACGATCACGTCCGGCACGGGCTGGTCGCGGGGCTGGGGGCGGGCACCAAGTACGGGCTGCGCGCCGATGGGCCGTATGACCCGGACCAGGGCTATCATTTCGATCCGCACAAGCTGCTGGTCGATCCGTATGCGAAGCGGCTGGACCGGGTCTATGTGCGCTCGCCGCGGCTACGTTTGCCGCGCGAGGATGCGGTGGATACGGCCGAGCTGGTGCCCAAGGCCATCGTGGTGGCGCCGATCGAGACGCGCAAGCCGCGGCGCAAGGCGCCGGGGCTGATGTATGAACTCAACGTGCGCGGCTACACGATGCGGCATCCCTCCGTGCAGGGGCCGCTGCGCGGCACGGTCGGCGGGCTGACCTCGCGACATGTCATCGATCACCTGAAGTATCTCGGGGTCGATACGGTCGAGTTCATGCCGGTGGCGGCGTTCATCGATGATGGGCACCTGCCGCCGCTTGGGCTGACCAATGCGTGGGGCTATAACCCGGTCAGCTATTTTGCCATCGATCCGCGGCTCGCTTCGCTCGGCATGCCCGAGCTGCGCAACCTCACCGACCTCTACCGCAAGAACGGCATCTCGGTGATCCTCGACGTGGTCTACAACCATACCGGCGAGGGCGATGCGAACGGGCCGGTGCTGAGCTTCAAGGGGCTCGATGCGCGGACCTACTACCGGCATGTCGAAGTCGACGGCAAGCAGGTGCTTGTCAACGATACGGGGACGGGCAACACGCTGCGCTGCGATCATCCGGCGGTGCAGCGGCTGGTGATCGAGAGCCTTCGCTACTGGGTGGAGGAGGGGGGCGTGTCGGGCTTCCGCTTCGATCTCGCGACGGTGCTCGGGCGCGAGCCGGGGTTCAACCCCAATGCGCCGATGATCGAGATGATCAAGGCCGACCCGGTGCTGAGCAAAGCCATCCTCGTGGCCGAGCCGTGGGACCCGGGTCCGGGCGGCTATCAGCTGGGCCAGTTCGGCAGGGAATTCCGCGAGTGGAACGACACTTATCGCGATGAGGTGCGCCAGTTCTGGCGTGGCGAGGACGGGCGGATCGGGGCGCTCGCGGCCAAGGTTTCGGGGTCCGCGGAGATTTTCAACTTCGCGGGCCGAAGGCCGAGTCACGGGGTGAACTTTCTCGCCGTGCATGACGGCTTCACGCTGCGCGATCTCGTCACCTATGCACACAAGCACAACGAGGCGAATGGCGAGGACAACCGCGACGGCCACAACGCCAATTCGTCGTGGAACTGCGGTGTCGAGGGCGAGACCGAGGACGAGGCGGTCATCCAGATGCGCCAGCGTGACATGCGGGCGCTGCTCGCGACGCTGTTCACCTCGCGCGGCGACCTGCTGTTGCAGCAGGGCGACGAGATGGGGCGCACGCAGCGCGGCAACAACAATGCCTACGCGCAGGACAACGAAATCACCTGGGTCGACTGGGAGACTGCCGATGGCGAACTTGTAGACTACGTGGCGGCGCTGCACGCGTTCCGAAAGGCGCATCCCGCGCTGACGCATGACCACTTCCTCACCGGGCAGGTGCGGCACGACATCCGAGATGTGGCCTGGCTACATCCGGCCGGGCGTGAGATGACCGAGGGCGACTGGAACGAAGCCGGGGCATCGGTGCTCGGCATGCACCTCCGCGTCCCCGATGACGAGGTGCTTGTCTGGTACAACCGGCAGATCGAGCCGGTGATGGCGGCGCTGCCGGACGGCGGCTGGGCGCTCGGGATCGCCTCCGGCGATGCGGAGAGTGTCACGATCGCCGATGGCCACGTGCGTGTGCCGGGGCGGGCTGTTATCGTGCTTGTGCGGGCGCCGGAAACAGCGCCGGAGCCGGAGCAGGCAGCCGGGGAACCGACGGGGGAGTGACATGCGGATTGCGCAGATCAGCGACATTCACGGCAAGCCCGGCGGCAAGTCGCTCGGTGCGCTCGAGCAGGCGCTCGACTGGCTCAAGGTCGTTGAGCCCGACGCACTGATCGTCTCCGGCGATGTCGGAAATCCCGGCTGGGACGAGAGCTATCCGATCGTTGCCGACATGCTGTCGCATGTGCGCTATCCGATGCTGATCGTGCCGGGGAATGTCGATGACCGCGCGGCGCTGCGCGCCAACTTTCGCGACATCGGCTGGGCCGCAACGGGACCGCTGAACGTGTCGCGCACGGTGGGCGAGGTGCGGCTCGTCGGCCTTGATGTCACAGTGCCGGGGGCGATGCATGGCGACGCTGCGCCGGTGCTCGACTGGCTGCGTGAGGAGTTGACCGCCGGGGAGCCGGTGCTGCTGTTCATGCACCAGCATCCCTTCCGCACCGGCTTTGCCAATGTCGACAAGGCGCCATGCCAGAATGCCGAGGCGCTGGCCGATGTCATCCTCGCCGCACCGGCGCGCGTGCTGCTGCTGTCGACCGGCCACGGGCATCGTACGGTGTTCACCCAGTTCGCAGGCGTGCCGGCGATGATGTGCCCGTCGCTTGCCAAAGCCAATGCACTGGTGCTTGGGGAGACGGAGGCACCGCGCACCGACCCTCCGGGCTTTGCGCTGCATGTGATCGAGGATGGGCGCGCGATGTCGCATGTGATTTCGCTGGGGTAGGTCGGGGGCTGTTCTGACTACCCCCCTCCCTAGCTCTGCTATGTCCCCCGGGACGCGCCCGGGGTCCTGGCGGCGCTACCCTCCCCGCGGTGGGGGAGGGTAAGGGAGGGACCAGAACGCCGCGCGGCACACGGCGTCCCGGGTATGTGCGGTCTACTCGACGATGAAGACGCCTTCGGCACGGAACTCGGGTTCCTGCACGCCGGCGGTGCCGGCAGGAAGGCCCTGGGCGATGGGGTTGCGGCCGATGGTGTACTTGTAGGTGCCAGGACGGATCGGCACGAAGCTGAACGACACCTTGCCCGGCTCATCGAACTCGAAGGCGCGGAACACCATGCTTTGCAGGTGCACCTCGATGCCGTCGTTCACCGTCAGGACGCGCAGGTGCGAATTGGAGAGCAGTTCCGGAGACTCGAACCGCCAGTCGGTCTGGCCGTCACTCGTGACGTTGATGCGATAGTACGCGCCGGTGGTCAGCTTGATCTCGCTGGTCGAGAGCTCGGGCTTGCCGTCTGTGGTCTCGTGGATCGCAATGTCGAGATCGTTTGGCGGGGCCTTGGCGAGGTTGCCACCGACCTGCGCCTGTGCGGCGGTGATCGCTGCAATGGTGGCGACAATTGCCAGGGTTGCTGAAACGGGTTTCATAAAAATGGACTCCTCTGAACGGCTTCATCAGGGGGTGCCGGGCGGGAAGATTCAATCTTGGAGGTGCATTGCATTTTCCTATGGGGAGGGGGCGCGAGCTGTCGCGGGGGTGACAGCCGGGAGGGCGGCGGGTCGTCCGCGCGCGCCCCACGCACCGCGTCATCCTC
Organism: Devosia sp.; assembly: GCA_035433065.1. GTDB lineage: Bacteria > Pseudomonadota > Alphaproteobacteria > Rhizobiales > Devosiaceae > Devosia_A. The sequence goes on from DAORUH010000178.1 coordinate 4,855, forward strand.
GGGCGTGACCCGAGGATCCACTCGATGTGGCGGTACGCGTTGGGGGATCGAGTGGATGGCCGGGTCGAGCCCGGCCATGACGACTGAGGGGGAGTGGGGGGTAGGCTTGGGTGGTGCTGGCGTGGGGCTGCCTGGTGCGGCGTGCGCGAGTGGCGGGCGCTAGGGGTGGAAGCCGGCGCGGTGGTAGAGGCGGAGGGCGGGGGCGTTGCCGGTGGCGACTTTCAGCGCCACTTCGGTTGCGCCGCGGG
>DAORUH010000179.1:0-5047 GCA_035433065.1 Devosia sp.
CGCGAAGCTTCCATCACCTAGGAGATCATCCAGGGAGATTGACCTGCCGTCAGCGCTCGCGCCGTTGGTCGACTACCGCCCGTGGTAGGTGAAGTTCGGGTTTCCGCAGAAATTGACGCGGCGCTCGAAGGTCGTGCCGTCGCCGGTGACGAGTCTCAGGTCGGCCACGCACTTGTTCGCGCCGTCTTCGAGGATGAGCTGGGCGCGCTTCTTGGGCGCGATCGGCTTGCCGGCGACCTGGTTCGGGCCCCAATCGCGGCCGGGAACGACGACATAGGCCTCGGTGATGGTTTTGTCGGAATTGTTGCGGAAGGCGATCCGCAGGATCGGCCCGGCAAGTGTCGTGGTCACAACGGAAAGTACGGCCACGGCTGCGAGCGTGGCGAGCAGGACGCGCATGATCTTCCCCCAAAAGGCGACGCCGCTTGATGATAAGCCGGCCGCGGGGCCGGTGCAACCGCGCGCCATCGGTCGCATTTATTGAACAGCGCGTTCCGGAACTGCAGCCGGCGGTAGCACCGAACCCGGCCTCGATCCGCGGGCGCGGAGGCGTATCCAGCGGGTGAGCTATACTAACCTTGATGGCAGTAAGGTACAGATGTGTGACTGAGTACCCACGATGTCATTGCGTCAACTTGACGTGCCCCCTTGGCGCGGGAGGTACGTAGGAACATATGACGCCTCAGTTACGTTTTGTGACCGCAGCAGACACCTCGGAGAAATTGCATGTCCAAGCCGAAAATCGCCGTCATCATCGGCAGCGTCCGTCCCACCCGCTTCGGCGAAAAGGCCGCCACCTGGATCTATGAGCACGCCAAGGAGCGCACCGACATCGACGTCGAGCTCGTGGACCTCAAGGATTATCCGCTGCCGCTGTTCGACGCCCCGGCTTCGGACTTCTGGATGCCGACCCCGAATCCCGTGGCCGCCAAGTGGCAGGCCAAGCTCAATGAATTCGACGGCTACATCATCGTCACCCCCGAATATAACCGCTCGGTCCCGGGCGCGCTGAAGAACGCCATCGACTGGGCCTACAAGCCGTTCGTGAAGAAGGCCGTGGCCTTCGTGGCCTATGGCGCCGTCGGCGGGGCCCGTGCGGTCGAGCATCTGCGCACGATCATCAATGAAGTGCAGGCCGCTCCGGTGCGCCAGAGCATCCACATCGGCGGCTCGGAATTCGTGAGCATCTACACGGGCCAGAAGCCGTGGGACGAAGTGAAGAAGACCTTCGACCCGATGGTTCCGGATCTGCTCAACAACCTCGTCTGGTGGACCAACGCCACGAAGAATGCCCGCGCGGAAGAGGCGCGCCAGCAGGCCGCTGCCTAAGGTCATTGCGTATCCGGCGGTCCTGTCTCCTTTCGACCTCCGAGGTGAGGGCGGTGCTTCGGCGCCGCCCTTTCGCTTTTGTGGGGCGAACGATACCATGCCGAATTGCGTTGAGTGTCTGGGCGCAGGAGTGTAGACACCGCGCCACCCCGTAACCCGGGCGAAGATAGGGCACATGGCGCATACGACCCCGCCCGGCAGCGAAGCCGGCGCCGCGGCGACCGAACAGGCCGGCCACGCAATCAAATCAGGCAACGAATACCGTCTGCTCGTCCTCGGCGCACTTGGCGTCGTGTATGGCGACATCGGCACGAGCCCGATCTACGCATTCCGGCAGGCGCTGCATGTTCGGCCGGGCGCTGCGGATACGACGGCTGAAATCCTCGGCATGCTGTCGCTCATCATCTGGGCGCTGACCATCACCGTCACGGTCAAGTACATCTTCTTTGTCACCCGCGCCGACAACAAGGGCGAGGGCGGCACGCTGTCGCTCATGGCGCTCGCCGCCTCAAGCTTCAAGAAGGCGCCGAAGCTGGTGATCGCGGCGGGGGTCGTCGGCGCGTCGATGTTCTTTGGCGATGCCATCATCACGCCGGCCATGTCGGTGCTGTCGGCCGTCGAGGGCGTGACCATCGTCGCTCCGAACCTCGCGCCCTGGGTGGTGCCCGCTACGGTCGTCCTGATCTTCGCCCTGTTTGCCGTGCAGCGGTTTGGAACAGCCGGCGTGTCGCGTGTTTTTGGCCCTGTGACGGCGCTCTGGTTCCTCGTCATGGGCGCCATCGGGCTATATCACATCTTCATGCATCCCGGCGTGCTGTGGGCGCTCAACCCGGCCTACGGGATCAACTTCCTGATCACCCACTGGGGCATTGCCACGCTGGTGCTGGGCGCCGTCTTTCTCGCGGTGACGGGCGTCGAGGGTCTTTACGTCGACCTGGGGCACTTTGGCCGCAAGCCCATCGTGACGGCTTGGTTCCTGCTCGTCTTCCCGTGCCTGCTGCTGAACTATTTCGGCCAGGGGGCCTTCGTCCTCGAACACGCCGATCCGGCATCGGTGACGCAGCCGTTCTTCGAGATGCACTTCGAGTGGGCGCGTATTCCCGTCATCATCCTGGCGACGGCGGCAACCGTCATCGCGAGCCAGGCGGTGATCACCGGCGCGTTCTCGCTAGCCCAGCAGGCCATCGCGCTGAACCTGCTTCCCCGCATGACGGTGCTGCACACCTCCGATACGCAGGCCGGGCAGATCTACATGCCGCAGATCAACACGATCCTGCTGCTCTTCGTGCTGATCCTCGTCGTAGCCTTCGGCTCATCCGCCTCGCTGTCCAATGCGTACGGCATCGCCGTGTCGGGCGTGATGCTGGTCACGGTGGTGCTGCTGAGCGTCGTGATGTGGCGGGTCTGGCATTGGCACTGGCTGGCGACGGTTTTGGTCATCGTGCCGTTCGTGCTGATCGACCTTGGCTTCTTCATCGCCAATGCGTCGAAGATTTTCCAGGGCGGCTGGGTGCCTGTGGCGGTGGCGATCGTCCTCAGCTGCATGATCGCGATCTGGATTGCCGGCCGCCGGCGGCTCTCGGAAAAGACCCGGCGGGACGAGGTTCCGCTGCAGTTCCTGGTTGAGAACCTCGCAAAGAAGAAGCCGACCATCGTGCCGGGCACGGCGGTGTTCCTCACCTCAGATATCGAGGGGGCCCCGACGGCGCTGCTCCACAGCCTCAAGCACTACAAGGTGCTGCACGAAAAGAACGTCATCCTGACCGTGCAGACCTCTTCGGCGCCGCGCGTGTCCGACGACGACAAGATCCGGATCGATGCCTACAACGACCTGTTCTACCGGGTGATGGTGACGTTCGGGTACATGGAGACGCCGAACATTCCGAAGGCGCTGGGCCTTGCCCGCAAGCTCGGCTGGAAGTTCAACATCATGTCGACCTCGTTCTTCCTCAGCCGCCGCTCGCTGAAGCCGTCTTCCAAACGCGGCCTCATGCTGTGGGCTGACAAGGTGTTCATCACGCTCGCCCGCAACGCCACCGACGCCACGGAATATTTCCACATCCCCACCGGCCGCGTGGTGGAAATCGGCACGCAGGTGGTACTCTAGCCCCGGGTTTGGGGGCGAGAGTTGACGAGGCGGCTCGACATCGCGGTGGCAGGGGCGGGCACGCGCTCCGCTTGTGATGCCTGTTTCCCGGCCAAGCAGTCCGGCGAAAATTCTGTTGCGGTTGAATCCGTTGAGAGCGCTTCTTCCTTTGAAACTGAAGGATGAGGAGCGATGAGTGACAGGCCGCATGTGCTTATCGTCGGCGCGAGCGGGCTGTTTGGAACGCGGGTCGTGCGGCTTTTGGCGAATCGGCGGACCCTGCGCATCAGTCTCGGCGGTCGTAGCGAGAGCCGCGCCGTCACAACGCTGCAGCGCGAGGTTGCCCTGCTTGATGCGATGGGCGGTTTCGGGTTCGTGCCGATTGACCGCGACGCCGTGACCGCCGGTCAACTGAGCGGCATCGACGTGGTCGTTGACTGCGCCGGTCCCTTCCAGAACAGCAGGACGGTGCTGATCGAAGCCTGCATCGCGGCAGGCGTTCACTACGTGGATATCGCCGATGGACGGGGCTGGGTCGAAGATACCCGGCGCTTCGATGCCGCCGCGAAAGCGGCCGGAGTTGCGGTGATCACCGGCGCGAGTACCACTCCAGCGCTCACCCATGCTGTGGTCGCCGCCCTTACTGCGGGGTGGACTGCGATCGATACGATCGACGTTGCGGTGGTGCCCGGAAATCGAACCCCGAAGGGCAGGTCGGTGATTGCCGCAATCCTGAGCTGGGTCGGCCAGCCGGTGACGGTCTTTCGCGAGGGGCGATGGCAAAAGGCGCGCGGGTGGACGGGCCTGCGCTGGGTGGCACTCGATGGCGCCGGCCGGCGTCGTGCCAGCCTTTCCGAGGTGCCAGACCTCGATGCGCTGCCGAGAGCCTTTGCGCCGCGTGTCCGCTCGCAGTTCGATGCTGGCATGGAGCTGGGCGTGCTGCACTGGCTGATCTGGCTCTCCGGCCTTGCCGTGAGGATGCGCGTCGCGCGCTCCGCCACCGCATTTTCCGGAGTAGGTCACTGGGTGGCGATGCAGCTTGATCGCTACGGGACCGACCGCGGTGGGATGGTGGTCGACGTCACCGGTGCAGACGCCTCGGGCGAGGGACGGATGGGCCGCTGGTCGCTGCTGGCGACCGACGGCGACGGACCCTATGTGCCGGTTCTCGCCGCCGCTGCGATCACCGAAATGCTGGTCTCGAAACCGGTTGATGCTGGCGCCCGATCTGCCGCGGGCATTGTTGCGCTACCAGCGATGCTCGAATGGATCGGCGAGCGCCACATCACGACGTCACAGCTTGCCGGGCGCGAAGTCCCGCTGTTCCGGCGCGTGATGGAGGAGCGGTTCGACCGCATGCCAGCTGTGACACAGCGGTTGCACCGCGGCAGGCCGGCGATCGTCGCGAAGGGCGAGGCAGCGGTCTCGGGCTCACCGGGCGCGCTTGGTGGGGTCATCGCCCGGCTGTTTGGCTTTCCCACGCGAGAGGGGAGCGTGCCGATCGAGGTGGTCATCGAAGCGCGCGACGGTTGCGAATACTGGACCAGGTACTTCGGCGGCACGGCGATGCGATCAACGATGCGAAAGGGTGTCGCGGGGCTGATCGAGGAATCGTTTTTCCTGTTCACCGGT
>DAORUH010000180.1:0-5041 GCA_035433065.1 Devosia sp.
CGAGCCGAGGTCAATATAGAGATATTCGCTCTTCGACGTCCAGTTCGGCCCGAAGAAGCTGAACAGCGTGGCCGGGGTTTCGATGCCCGCGCCGACCGTCCAGCCTCCCTTGGTCTCGGAGAAGCGGCTGGCGACCGGGCCGTTCAGGAAGGCCGAGTTGATGTTGGTCTTGACGCTGCCATAGGCGTAACCGCCGGTGGCATAGAGCAGGGTCGGCCCAGCGGAATAGCCGAGGCGGCCACGGACCGTGCCGAACCAGGGCAACTTGGCGTCGTAGTTCGCAAACGTGCCGTTGGCGCCCTGGCAATTCACGACGCAGGTGCGGTTGTCCTTCTGGGTGGAGCCCTGGATATCGGCCTCGACGCCCAGCACGAAGTTCGCCGCCTGCCAGTTGTAGCCGGCCTGCACGCCGCCGATCTTGCCCTCAGGCGCGAGGGTGAACCGTTCGTTGGTGCCCAAAACGGCCAGCGAGGTCTCGTTGCGCGCCGTGGCGGAGCCGAAATTGCCGCCGAGATAGAAGCCGGTCCAGTTCGCGGTCGCCAGCGGAGCGTAGGCGCCGGTGCCGCCGATGCGGTAGTTGAGGCCGACCCGGTAGATGTTCTGCCGGATTTCGCTGTCGAGCGTCTGCGGGAAGCCGCCGAGTGCGAAGGTGTCCCTCTTGTTGCCGAGATCGACGTAGAGATATTCGATCTTGGCGGTCCAGTTACCGCCGAGCGCGGCTTCGACGCCGCTGCCGAAGGTCCAGCCGACGCGAGTCTGGTTCGAGGTGAAAGTCGCGGGAAAGCCGGCGAGCGGCATATTCTCGGTGATGCTGGTCTTGACGTTGCCGTAAGCGAAGCCGCCGGTGAAGTAGCGCAGTACCGGGCCGTTGGCGAAGCCCGCCCGGCCACGAACCGTGCCGAACCAGTCGATCCGCTGATCGAACCGGCCGCTGGTATCGGGTACGGCCCGGCAGGTCAGCAGGCAGGTGGTGTCGTCGCGAAGGCCTGCGCCCTGGATGTCGGCCTCGATGCCGAGAACCAGCGGCCCGAACATCGAATTGGTCTGCCAGTTGTAGCCGGCCTGGACGCCGCCGAGGGCGCCGAAGGGCGACAAATAGGATTGCTCGAAAGAGGGGAAGCCCGGAAATGTCAGGGTGTGGTTGTTTCGGCCGACGCCGATACCGGCATTCACGCCGAGGTAAAATCCGGTCCAGTCATAGACCATGGCGACCGGTGCTTTGAGGTAAGGAGCCTTGGCCGGAAGATCAGCCGCCTGGGCGTTGACCGCTACTGCAAGAAACGCCGTTGTGGCGAGAAGTCTTTTCATTACTGCATTCCCAGTTGCATTCCGGGAGGTAACCTATCCATCTCGGTGGATTCTGTCTGTGCCTCGCGGGCTACACCGGAGCGAAATCGATCCGCGTTTGTCGGTAATACAATTGAAACTATTTGGCTTTTTGGCTCGACCGATCAGCTCTTGCGGGCCTAACCTGCGGTGGTGAGATCCGCTGGAACAGACCCCCTTTGGCTTCCACTGCTGCCGGAAAAATTCCTGCGCTGGTTCGCCGGCCGCGGCTGGTCGCCGCGCGAGCATCAGCTCGATCTGCTGCAGAAAGCCCGCGACGACCGCTCGGCGCTGCTGATCGCACCGACCGGCGCCGGCAAGACGCTGGCGGGATTTCTGCCGACGCTGGTGGAGCTGAGTACCACATCGCCGCTGCGCCCTTCCCCCCTCCCCCCGCGAAGCGGTGGGGAGGGGTCGGGGGTGGGGGGTCTATCCGCCCGTACAACTGCCAGCGAGTTTGCTGATGCACCCCCCACCCCCGACCCCTCCCCGCCACGCGCTACGCGCGTGGGAGGAGGGGAGAAGAACGTGCGCGCCGAGTCACCGTCGCAGCGCAGCCGCGGCCTCCACACCCTCTACATCTCTCCCCTGAAGGCGCTCGCCGTCGATATCGCGCGCAATCTGGAGACGCCGATCGCCGAGATCGGCCTCGCCATCAAGGTCGAGACCCGCACCGGCGATACGCCGGTGTCGCGGCGGGCGCGGCAGCGGCGCTATCCGCCGGATATTCTGCTGACCACGCCCGAGCAGCTGGCGCTGCTGCTGTCGTCCGACGACGCGCCGTTTCTGTTCGGCTCGCTCCGGCGCATCGTGCTCGACGAGCTGCACGCGCTGGTGACCTCCAAGCGCGGCGATCTGCTGTCGCTCGGGCTGGCGCGGCTGTGGCAGCTGGCGCCGCAATTGCGCGCGATCGGGCTGTCGGCCACCGTCGCCGAGCCGGAATCGCTGGCACGCTTCCTGGTGCCGCAGCGCGACGGCAACGTCGAAGCCGCCGACATCGTCGTCGCCGGCGGCGCGGCCGCCCCCATCGTCGAAATGCTCGACACCAGGGAGCGCCTGCCATGGGCGGGACACAGCGCGCGCCACGCGCTCACCGAAGTCTACGAATTGATAAAAGGCAACAAGACCACCCTGGTGTTCGTCAACACGCGCAGCCAGGCCGAGATGCTGTTCCAGGATTTGTGGCGCATGAACGACGACAATCTCGCGATCGCGTTGCATCACGGCTCGCTCGACGTCGCCCAGCGCCGCAAGGTCGAGGACGCGATGGCGGCAGGCAAACTGCGCGGCGTGGTCTGCACCTCCTCGCTCGATCTCGGCGTCGACTGGGGCGACGTCGATCTCGTCATCAACATCGGCGCGCCGAAGGGCGCCTCGCGGCTGATGCAGCGGATCGGCCGCGCCAATCACCGCATCGACGAGGCGTCGCGCGCCGTGCTGGTTCCCGCCAACCGCTTCGAGGTGCTGGAATGCCGCGTCGCCATCGATGCCGTGGCGGAAAACGCGCAGGACACCCCGCCGCTGCGCACCGGCGCGCTCGACGTGCTGGCGCAGCACGTACTCGGCCGCGCCTGCGGCGAGCCGTTTCTCTCCGACGAACTCTATGCCGAGGTGCTGACGGCGGCTCCATATTCTGGTCTGACGCGCACCGACTTCGACGACACCGTCGATTTCGTCGCCTCCGGCGGCTACGCGCTGAAGACCTATGAGCGCTTTGCCCGCATCAAGCAGGACAAGACCGGCCGCTGGCGCGTCACCAATCCCCGGGTGCGGCAGAGCTACCGCCTCAACGTCGGTACCATCGTGGAAGAGTCCATGCTCAAGGTGCGGCTGGTGCGCGGACATGGCGCAAGGGGAAACACCGGATCGACCGGCGCGGTGGGACGTGGCGGCCGGATGCTGGGGCAGATCGAGGAATACTTCATCGAGGGACTCGTGGTCGGCGACACGTTTGTCTTTGGCGGCGAGGTGGTGCGCTACGAGGCGCTGGCGGAAGACCAGGTCTACGTCTCCCGCGCCCACGACAAGGATGCCAAAGTGCCGTCCTATATGGGCGGCAAGTTTCCGCTCTCGACCTACCTTGCCGAACGCGTTCGCAAGCTGCTCGACGACGACAAGGCCTGGAAGGCGTTGCCGGAGCAGGTGCGCGACTGGCTGTCGCTGCAGGCGCATCTGTCGCGCGTGCCCGGCGCGCGCGAGCTGCTGGTGGAAACCTTCCCCCGCGCCGACAAGCATTACCTCGTCTGTTATCCGTTCGAAGGACGGCTGGCGCACCAGACGCTCGGCATGCTCTTGACGCGGCGGATGGAGCGCGCACGGGTGCGGCCGCTCGGCTTCGTCGCCAATGAATATGCGCTGGCGGTGTGGGGGCTCGGCGACATGTCGTTCATGATCCGGCAGGGCAAGCTCGATCTGGGCGCGCTGTTCGATCCGGATATGCTGGGCGACGATCTCGAGGCGTGGCTGGCGGAATCCGCCTTGATGAAACGCACGTTTCGAACCTGCGCCATCATCTCCGGCCTGATCGCGCGGCGTTTCACCGGCGAGGAAAAGACGCGGCGGCAGGTGCTGTTCTCGACCGACCTGATCTACGACGTGCTGCGCAAGCACCAGCCGGACCATGTGCTGTTGCGCGCCGCGCGCGCCGATGCCGCCACCGGGCTGCTCGATATAAGGCGGCTCAGTGATATGCTCCTGCGGATCAAGGGGCGAATCACCCACCGGGAACTGACGCGGATTTCGCCGCTCGCAGTCCCCGTGATGCTGGAAATCGGCCGCGAAGCGGTCTATGGCGAAGCCTCCGATGAGCTGCTGGCGGAAGCTGCCGAGGAACTGGTCAAAGAGGCGATGTCGTAGAAGAAAATGAATCCGTTGCACTCCCATGCATCAGCGCCGTCATGCCCGGGCTTGTCCCGGGCATCCACGTCTTTCTTTTCTTCCCTTGTGAAGGAAAGACGTGGATGGCCGGGACAAGCCCGGCCATGACGAGCATTTCAATTGATGTCGCCAGTCGCGCCGCATTTGTCGTCGCCGGGATCGAACTCGTCGCCGATCTCTCCGGCGCGCTGTTCTGGGAAGAACAGGGTCTGCTGATCGTCTCCGACCTGCATCTGGAAAAAGGTTCCAGTTTTGCCAGCCGCGGCGTGCTGCTGCCGCCCTTCGATACCGTGGCGACGCTCGGCCGCCTCGCCGCCGTGATCGCGCGGCACGACCCGCATATGGTGATCGCGCTCGGCGACAGCTTTCACGACCGCACCGCCCATGACCGGCTCTCCGCCACCGACCGCGAGGCGCTCGCCGCCTTGCAGGCGCGGCGCGACTGGATCTGGATTTCGGGCAATCACGACCCGGTGCTGCCGTCCGATCTCGGCGGCGCGGTCGCCGGGGAAGTCGCCATCGGCCCTATCATGTTCCGTCACGAACCATCCGGCGCCCCAGGCGAGATCGCCGGCCATTTGCATCCCAAGGCGCGGGTGTCGACCCGCGGCCGTTCGATGGAGCGTCGCTGCTTTGCCTGCGACGGCGAGCGCGTGGTGATGCCGGCGTTCGGCGCCTATGCGGGAGGCCTCAGCATCCGTGATGCTGCGTTCGGAAAGATATTTCAGGCCACGGCCTTGATGGCCCATGTGCTCGGCGATCACAGGCTGCACACCATCGCAGCGTCGCGGTGTTATTGAGAGCGGCCATGCTGCCGTCGCTTCATGATGACTTCCTC
>DAORUH010000181.1:0-4914 GCA_035433065.1 Devosia sp.
CGCCGCGCGATAGAACAGCACCGGCACGTTCGGCCGCTCGCTCACCGCCAGTTCCGCCACCACGCCCCGCGCCGGATGCCACAGCCCGAACCGCGGAAACGGCGTCGGCACATGCGCGAGCCCACCGCCCCCGGCTATCCCACGCATCGCCGCAAGAATAGCGTTCGCATTGTTCGGCCCGCCGGCCGTGAACAGCGCATGCAGCGCCGCCCAGTCCTCCGCCGAAACGGTCGAGCGGTCCTGCAAAATCGGATCAGGGTTGGCATCGCCCGGCAGCAACGCCAGCCGGATCGTCCCGGTCATCGCCAGCGCCGACAGTTCATCGACGCCATACGGCCAGTAGGCCGGCCCGCCGAGCAGCCGCACCACCACCAGCCGCGCCTGCCGCACGGTCTGCTCGACCCAGAGGTCAACGCTCGGATTATGCGCCAGCCGCAACAGGCTCGCGCAGCGCAGGTCGGTCGCGCCCGCCCGGTCCGCTGCCCCCGCCAGCAGCGCCAGCTCGCTGTCCGCGGCCGAAACGAAAATCAGCGGCGCAGGCGTCTGGGCGAGGTCGATGGCCTCGCCCTCCTGCTGCATCGCCCCGGCCTGCGCGGAAAGCAGGTGCATGGGATCAGGCGGCTACTGCCGCCTCCCCTCCGAGGCTCGCGGCAATCGCCGCATGGTCAAGCGGCGATTCCCCGATGACGACGAGCGCGGTTTCGCGCGCCTCGTCCGCCCGCCACGGCCGGTCGAACCACGCGTTCACCCGTGGCCCAACGGCCTGGATCGCGAGCCGCGACGTCGCCCCGGGCAGCGCCGCAAAGCCCTTGAGCCGCAGCACGTCGTGCTCGCGGATGGTCCGCTCGATCGCGCGCAGCAACTCGTCCTTGCCCGGCGTTACCGGCAGTGTCACCGCGAAGGAATCGAAGTCGTCGTGCTCGTGGCCCTCGCCCTCGTGCTCCAGCTCATGCAGCGACTCGCGGCCCGCGAGATTGTCCTCGGTGGCAAGCCCCAGCCCCAGCAGCGCATCGATATCGACATGCCCGTTGGCGGCGCGAATGACACCCGTCCCCGGTCGCAGCTTTGCCCTGAGGTTCCGCTCCACATCGGCCAGAACACCGGCCGAAACGAGATCGGTCTTGTTGACGACGATCATGTCCGCCGCCGCCAGTTGATCGGCGAACAGTTCGCCCAGTGGCGTGGCGTGATCGAGCATCTCGTCCTTGCGCCGCTGCTCGTCCACCGCCGCCTCGTCCGAGGCAAAGCGGCCCTCGCTCAGCGCCGCGGCATCGACCAGCGTCACGACGCCATCGATCGTCACCTCAGTCCTGATCTCAGGCCAGTTGAAGGCGCGGATCAGCGGCTGCGGCAGGGCAAGTCCCGAGGTCTCGATGACGATGTGATCGGGCCGGTCCGGCCGGTCGATCAGCTGGCGCAGCGCCGGCACGAAATCGGTCGCCACGGTGCAGCAGATGCAGCCGTTGGCGAGCTCGATCATGTCCTCCTCGCGGCAGGTCTCGTCGCCGCAGCCGAGGAGCACTTCGCGATCCACCCCGAGCTCGCCGAACTCGTTGATGATGAGCGCAATGCGCTTGCCCTTGGCATGGGCGAGCAGGTGCCGGACCAGCGTCGTCTTGCCGGCACCGAGAAACCCGGTGACGACGGTAACGGGAATGCGGGGCGCTGGCGTGGTCATGCGTGAACTCCCTTGGGCGCAGCGGCGGATGCGCCGGCGAAGCGTTGGTTGAGCCAGCCGAGCAGCGGCCCCACGGTGAGCCAGAACAGCGCGCTTGCGGCGAAGGCCGAAGCAGCGAAGCTGGTCGCAAGATGCGCCGGCACGGCGCTCGGCTCATCGGGCGCAACCGGCGCGCCAATGATGTGTGGCAAGACCATCAGCACCGCGCCGATGCCGATCGCCGTCCAGTTCTGCCATTTGGCGATGATGAAGATGCCCGCACCGGTCGCGACCGCCGTGGCAACCCACCAGATCTGGCGCGCACCGAGGTCGGCGGCCGCCATTCCGGGCAGTTCGGGCGGCAGGCCGAGGGCCGGGGCGAGTTGCATGGAAATGAACCCGCCAAGCCCGAACAGGATGCCGTTCCGCGCGGTGATCTCGATCCCGCCGAGCACCGACACGGCGGCCAGCAGCAGCGCGAAACCCATCGAGGCGAGCACGTCGGCAAGCACCGTATAGAAGGTGCGCTCTGCGCCATCCTGCGGCGCCCAGGCGTCTTCGTCATGGTCATGCGCGGGCGTCGCCGCGTCATGCACATGTTCGGCCACGGCTTCGGCCGGCGCCGCGGTCTCAAAGACCTCGGCGGCGAGAATAAGGGGGGTCACCTTCCACTGCTGGAGGGCGGCATAGGCAAGGCCAACTGCGAGTCCGGCAAGGACCGCAGCGAAAAAGATTCGCTGGAACAGCTTCATCGATGTCTCTTCAGTGTCATGACTGGCGCGGCCACACGGGCGGCGCGCAAGAGGTCAGTGGCAGGGGAAGCCGAGCGCGTGGCGCGTATCATGCGCGCCATTGTGCACGGCCATGTCGTTGGCAAAGCCAACGCCGCCGACAAGAACCAGCCCGAGAAACAGCGCGAGCGAACCCGCGATAAAGCGCTGCGAAAGCGAGAGAGACGAGACGGTTACCGTCTGGACCGAGGCATTCATGTGCGGACACCCTCCGTGTGCACGTTGCGACTGGGGTTTTCCCCCGATGGTCCCGGCAGGTCTCCTGGCTCACGGGTCGCTGTGTTCTCCGGCCTTCCCGGGTCTCGTTTTCGAGATCCAGTGGCACAGTCGGAGCGCACTCGCCGCTTACAGTTGCGGGGGCAGCCACGGATTTGGTCCCTGATGGGTACGCCGCACCGTGTTCCCTTTTGATCCGCTCCCCTCAACGGGTTCGCGGAACCGGAATCTGTTAGCAATGCACCGGCCCGAAGCAGGCGTCAACTGCGGCAACCCGCCATGCGATCCCGCCACGCCTCCATGGTTCGACAAGCTCACCACGTAGGCTGCTGCAGACGCAGCGCATCACGCCCCCTGCGCCGCACGCCCTGAGTTCTTCATGGTGAGCCCGTCGAACCACGAAGAACGGGCACTCTGCCCCTCTTGCGCAAATCCAGCCGGAACCGCTCATCTACCCCGCGAGTTTCGTGCTCCGATTCGTCCCCACAGGTGCCCCGTGCAGTTCAGCTACACCGCGATCATGCCGATCGTTCTGCTCATCGCGTCGAACGTGTTCATGACCTTCGCCTGGTACGGGCACCTGAAGTTCCCGCAGGCCGCGATGTGGATGGCGGTGATGGTGAGTTGGGGCATTGCCTTTTTCGAGTACTGGCTGGCGGTCCCCGCCAACCGCATCGGCTATGGGACCTATTCGGCGGCCGAGCTGAAGACCATCCAGGAGGTCATCAGCCTCACGGTGTTCGCCGGCTTCGCCGTCTTCGTGCTCGGCGAAAAGCTGACCTGGAACCACGGCATCGGCTTCGGTCTAATCGGGCTCGGCGCCTTCTTCATCTTCAAGGGCCCGCTGCGCTAACCGGCGAACAGGGATCGGTGGGTAGAGGCACCGGCCGCCACCCCATCCGCCACTGCATAGCTGATCGAAGGCGCCGCGAGCGCGATGTCGCCCGCCGCCGCGACACCGGGCACCGATGTTGCCTTCCACTCGCTGGTGGCAAAGCGCAGGCCGGCCGGCGTCTCCTTCGTCTCGCAGCCGAGTTCGAGCCCGATATTGGTCGAAAACCTCGCTGGCGGATGGGTAAAGAGCGCGTCAATCGCCACCGCCCCGCCCGCCGTGATCACACCGCGCATGTCGCCATTGTCATGCTCGAAGGCAATGACAGTGTCATCGACAATGGACACCCCGAGATCGCCAAGCGCCTGACGGATCATCCCATCCACCGGCGCGCCGTTGGTGAAGAGTGTCAGCCTGTCCGACCACTCCCGATAGAGTTTTGCGAGATCCAGCGGGTCACCCTGGCGCAGCAGCAGGCCCAGCCTCTGATCGCCGAACTCGAAGCCGTGGCAATAGGGGCAAAAGAACATCGTCTTGCCCCAGCACGCCTCCGCGCCCTGCGGCAGCACCGAGAGATCGTCCACCATGCCATGCGCAAGGATGAGCTTTCGCGCCGCGATCCGCTCGCCGCCCGCCAGTGTCACCTCGAACCCCTCGTCCGTCTGCCTGGCGGCGATGGCGCGCGCGTTGTGAAACTCGACGGTCCGGTAGGGCTTCAACTGCGCACGCGCCTCCGCAAGCAACTCAAGCGGCGGCATGCCATCACGGCTGAAAAACCCGTGCGAGTGCGGCGCAAACCGGTTCCGCGGTGCCCCCGTATCAAGCACCAGCACCCGCCGCCGCGCCCGCCCCAACTGGGTAGCAGCCGCAAGCCCCGCAAAACTGCCCCCGATGATGATCACGTCATGCATGATTGACCTCATTGCAAGTGTTGAAAATCGTTCCTGCACCGCCGCCCGACACCCCTACCCTCCCCCGTCGCGGGCAGGGTAGCGCCGCTAGGACCGAAGGTCCGTAGCAGAGCTAGGGTGGGGGCGAGGCGCTCACCGAACCGCGTCGGGCACGCCCACGACAAGCTCACCACTCACCCGCCCACCGCCGTCATTCCGGCGAACGCCGGAATCCACTGCTCGAACGGTGCCATCCACTACGATCCATCCGGTCCATCCGGTTGAAGGACCCGATGCCCCGCATCAACCCAACCTGTAGAGCTCTGGATTCCGCCCTGCGCCGGAATGACTCCGTGATTGGTAACGGCATCGGGCACGCCCCCATGGTTCGACAGGCTCACCACGAAGGCTACTGCACCTCGGGTCAGCCGCAGGCCTCTGCGAGGCCCCCGCAACCGGGTGCCTCTTGAGTTCTTCATGGTGAGCCAGCCTGCCCCCGCGAAGGCGGGGGAACCACGAAGAACGGGC
>DAORUH010000182.1:0-4879 GCA_035433065.1 Devosia sp.
GAACTGCCATTTCGAAACGCTGGAGACGCCCGACCAGGTGATCTTCGATCTCGATCCCGGCGACGGCATCAGGTGGAAGGCCATCATCGATGCCGCCTTCTTCGTCCGCGACCACCTCGAACGAATCGGCCTCACCCCGTTCGTGAAGACCTCAGGCGGCAAGGGCCTCCACGTCGTGGTGCCGCTCAAGCGCAAGCTCGACTGGAAGAAAACCCATGCCGGTTCGGGCGAAATCGCCACCGCCATCGCCAAAGCCGCGCCCGAAACGTTCGTGATCAACATGGCCAAGGACAAGCGGACAAAGCGGATTTTCATCGATTTTCACCGCAACGGGCGGCTGGCGACGGCCGTCGCCCCCTACAGTCTGCGGGCCCGGGCGAACCTTCCGGCTTCCACTCCCGTTAACTGGAGTGATCTACGATCCATCGACGCTCCCGAGGATTTGAATTATTCTACTTTGCCGGGCTTTTTAGAGACTTCCGGCGATCCGTGGGTGGCGATGGATGAGGCGGCAGGCGATCTCGCCGCTGCCCTCAGGAAGCAGAAGTAACAAGCGTTCCGCGTTCGAGGAGAAGAGCAATGGCACCGCGCGCAAGCTGGAAGGGCTACATCAAGCTGAGCCTCGTGAGCTGTCCCGTGCGGCTCTATCCAGCGACGAGCTCGAGCGAACGCATCACGTTCAACCAGCTCCACAAGGACACCCACAACCGCATCAACATGAAGCCGGTGGACCCCGAACTGGGCCTCGTCGAGCGCTCCGATCTGGTGCGCGGCTACCAGTATGAGGACAAGCAGTACGTCATCATCGAAGACGAAGACCTCGAAGCGGTGAAGATCGAGGCCAACCACACGCTCAACATCGAAGCCTTTGTCGATGCAAAGGACGTGGCGCAGATCTACCAGGACTCGCCCTACTACCTCGCGCCCGATGGCGCGATGGCCGAAGAGACCTTCGCCGTGCTGCGCGACGCGATGAAGGCCGAGAACAAGCTCGCCATCGCGCGGCTGGTGATGTCGAGCCGCGAGCGCGTCGTCACCATCGGCGCCTATGACAAGGGCATGATGGTGCAGACGCTGCGCATGGCCAGCGAGGTGCGCGCCACCAGCAGCTACTTTGACGAGATCCCCGAAACCAAGGCCGATCCGGAAATGCTCCAGATGGCCGAGATGCTGATCAAGCAGAAGGTCACGAAGTTCGACATCAAGAACTACGAGGATCGCTACGAGACCGCGCTGCGCTCGATGATCAAGGAGAAGCTCAAGGGCCACAAGCCGGTGGTCGCCGCCGCTCCCGAGCGCGGCAATGTCATCAATCTCATGGATGCGCTCAAGGCCAGCCTCGGACAGGGCAAGCCCCCGGCCGAGTCCAAGCCCCAGGCGAAGAAAGCCGCCCCCGCCGCGAAGAAGGCGGCCCCCAAGGCCGCCGCCAAGGCTCCGGCGAAACGGAAGGCTGGCTGACGCATGGCGGATGGGGCGACCTTCGGTATTCTCGGAGCGCTCGCCGCTTTCCCACGCCGTCTGGCCGCGCGCGAAGTGACGCGCCAGGGTCACGCCCTGCGCGGCGCCGCCGCCCACGACATCACCCACATGGTGTTCGGCCGCAAGCTCCTCGATCGCGTCGATGCCGATGACATCGGCAAGCGCCTCAATGCGGTCAGAAAGACCGGTGCCGTGGCGCTGAGCGAGAACGGCTTCCGCCGCAAGCTCGGGCTCATCAAGCGGCCGTCCGACGCCGGCGTGTCGCGCGCCTCGCTGATCGAACAGTCCAAACTCGACGGCCGCTCGACCGACCTGCTGTCGCTGTTCGACGCCTTCGAGGCCGACGCCGAGCCCTACTCGTTCCGCGACGTCATCCTCGCGCGCAAATACGCCAAGCTGATCACCGCCGGGACCAACTGGGCCGACATTGCCCGCTCGGTCCACCGCACCGGCAACGTAGCGTCGCTGACGGCGATGGCGCTTCACAGCACGGGCGGCGATATCTTCGTGCGCGACGGCGAACGGCTCAGCGAAATCAACGGCCAGGGCCTCCTGCCGTTCGAAGCCGACGAGAGCCACGAGGGCGCCGACGAACTCTTCACCGAAGCGGAAGCCGCCGAGGCCGACGGCGACCACGCCGCCGCCGCCGCGCTTTACGCGCAGTATCTCGCGGTGGTCCCCGGCGATCCCGTCGCCGCTTTCAACATGGCCAATGCGCTGGCCGCCAGCGGCACACGCGACGACGCCGCGGCCGCCTATACGCGCACCCTCAAGATCGATCCGCACTTCGCCGAGGCATGGTTCAACTTCGGCTCGCTCCTGCGCGAAACCGGCAAACCCGACCTTGCCCGCCAGCATTTCGAGAAGGCCATCGCCCTCAACCCCGCCTATGCCGATCCGGTCTATTCGCTCGCCGCGCTCGAATACGACGCAGGTCAGTTGCCCGAGGCGCGCCGGCACTGGTCGCGCTATCTCGAACTGGATTCGACCTCCGAGTGGTCGAGGAAGGCAACGCGCGGCATCCAGCTCATCGACATGACGCTCAACGCCGAGCGGAAGCGCGAGGCATGACGGACTTCCTGTTCGACGGCCCGCCGGACGCCGCCATCACCGTGCTCCTCGCCCACGGCGCCGGCGCCCCGATGGACTCCGCCTCGATGACCGCCGCGGCCAAAGCCCTCGCCGCCGAAGGCCTGCGCGCCGTCCGCTTCGAGTTCGGCTATATGGCCGCCCGCCGCGACGGGCACCGTAAGCCGCCCCCCAAGGCCGAATCCGTGATGCCCGAATACATCGCCGCCATCGACGCGCTCGGCGCGACGGGCAAACTCATCATCGGCGGCAAATCCATGGGCGGCCGCGTCGCCTCGATGATCGCCGGCGACATGCACAAGGCAGGCAAGATCGCCGGCCTCCTCTGCCTCGGCTATCCCTTCCACCCGCCCGCCAAGCCCACCCAGCTGCGCACCAAACACCTCGAAACGCTCACCTGCCCCACCCTCATCGTACAGGGCACCCGCGACGAATTCGGCACGCGCGAGGAAGTCCCCACCTACCCCCTGAGCGAGGCCATCAACATCCTCTGGCTCGAAGACGGCGACCACGACCTCAAACCCCGCAAAGCCCTCAGCGGCTTCACCACCGCCCAACACCTCGCGACAATGGCCGCGGCGGCGAGGGCCTTTGCGGAGCGGGTCTAGCAGTGCTAACTGCAAGCCCCCCTCACCCGCCCTCCGGGCACCCTCTCCCACGGAGGGGAGAGGGCCACAGAACCGCAAGCTCTCAGTCAGGCCTTCTCCCCTTCGTGGGAGAAGGTGGGCGAAGCCCGGATGAGGGGGGCCATCAGTCGGCATGAAACTCGCCACCTACAACATCAACAGCATCACCCGCCGCCTGCCCAATCTCCTCGATTGGCTCGCAGAGGCCGAACCCGACATCGTGTGCCTCCAGGAACTGAAGGCCGCGACCCCCGATTTCCCCATCAAGGCCATCGAGCAGGCCGGCTACGGCGCCGTCTGGCGGGGCCAATCTGCGTGGAACGGCGTCGCCATCCTGCAAAAGGGCGGCACCCCGGTGCTGACCCGCAACGCCCTCCCGGACGATCCGGACGAAAAGCAGCCGCGCTACATCGAGGCCGCGGTCAACGGCACCCTCGTCGCCTGCCTCTATGCCCCGAACGGCAACCCGCAGCCGGGCCCCAAGTTCGACTACAAGCTCAACTGGAACGAGCGCCTCATCGCCCACGCCGCTGAGCTCTTCGCCTCCGGCCTCCCGGTCGTCATCGCGGGCGACTTCAACATCGTGCCGACGCCCTTCGACATGTACGAGAGCAAGTCCTACGACGACAACGCCCTCGTCCAGCCGGCCCCGCGCGAGCAGTTCGTGCGCCTCCTCGCGCAGGGCTGGGTCGATGCGATCCGCAAGAAGCACCCGAAGGAACAGGTCTTCACCTTCTGGGACTATATGCGGAAGCGCTGGGAGCGGAACGGCGGCCTGCGGCTTGACCATATCCTCCTGTCCAAACCGCTCGCCCGAAAGCTCATCGATGCCGGCGTCGACCGCGACGTGCGCGGTCGGCCCGAGGCGAGCGACCATGCGCCGGTCTGGGTGACCCTCAAGGATTGAGGCCCCACTCCCCCCGTGCCAAAAGGGCGGCAAGGGAGGGCTTGGTCATGGCCACTGTTGTGCTGGTTGGCACGCTCGACACCAAGGGCGCCGAATATGGTTTTGTGCGCGAGCGGCTCAAGGCTGCCGGCCTCAACGTCACCATCGTCGATTGCGGCATCCTCGGGGAGCCGCAGATCAAGCCGGATATTCCACGGGCCGACGTGGCGCGGGCCGCGGGAACCGATATTGCGCAGCTCGTGGCGGCGGGCGATCGCGGCGCGGCCGTGCAGGCAATGGCGCGCGGCGCGGAAGCGATCCTCAAGACGCTGCATCTCGTCGGCCACCTGCAGGGTGTCATGGCGCTCGGTGGCGGCGGCGGCACCTCCATCGCCGCCCGCGCCTTCCAGTCCCTGCCCTTCGGCCTCCCCAAGCTGATCGTCACCACCATGGCCTCGGGCGACACAAGGCCCTACGTGGGCGAGAGCGACATCATCCTCATCCCCAGCGTCGTCGATGTCGCGGGCGTCAACCGCATCTCCGCCCGCGTCCTCGGTAACGCCGCCGCCGCCATGGCGGGCATACTCGCCGCCCCGCCCGTCCCCGCTGCCGGCACGAAGAAGCTCATCGCCGCGAGCATGTTCGGCGTCACCACGCCCTCGGTCACCGAAGGCCGCCGCCTCCTCGAAGCCGCCGGCTATGAAGTGCTGACCTTCCACATGACCGGCACCGGCGGCCGTACCCTCGAATCCCTCGTCGACAACGGCCTCCTCGCCGGCGTCGATCGCGGAGGCCGCGT
>DAORUH010000183.1:0-4751 GCA_035433065.1 Devosia sp.
GGTTACGCCGCGAGGCGCACTTCGTTCAATGCAACGTTATCGTTTGCATTTAGGTTTTTGACCCGATAACGGCGGTATCATGCCGAGCACAATTCAGAGCTTCTTCGCAGCCATCGATCCTGTTTCGCCCCCGCCGTAGCAGCCTGCCTTCCGGCAAAACCAAGCTGCTAGGGTGGAGGCGCCGGGTACTGCCCCCGGGTCTGCCTGCAGTCCGCTCTGAGGTTCAGCGCCATCGTCTTGCGACCCCCCGAATATAGGCGCGATCGGGTGGAAATACTAGGCTGCCGGCCAAGGCCCCGGGCAAAGGGAACCGGCCGCCCCCCGGCACCAGCCGGCATATGCCTTGTCGAGATCGGCGATGACGATCTTTCGCATCTTCGGGCTGGAGCGGGCGAAGGGAATCGAACCCTCGTCGTTAGCTTGGGAAGCTCTTTGCAGCCGAAGGCGTAATCCGCCGTCATCTCATTGATCGCCGGGTTACGCCTTCGGCGAACTGCACCACGATTCTACAGAAGTTCTGTGAACTCCTCCACGGTCAGGCCGGTCTGCCGAATGATCGAGCGCAGAGTGCCGGGTTTCAGGTCTCGCCCGGCATGAACCGGAACAGTCACCGTTCGTGTCGGGTCTCCGGGATAAACAAGAACGTAACGTGATGACTCCCGACAGTCCGATCGACGACAAAACCCGCTCTCGTGAGTGCCTGGACAACACGCTTGCCGTTGACGGCAGGCAGCCGTCCACCGGCCATATCAGGCGGCCACCGTTACGTGGCGGATTTCGGGAGGAGCATCGGACGGCGGCGCCATTCCTTGCTCCCGTCGATATTCGAGGATTGCACGGATGGCCTCCTCGGCATTGGCGAGCGCTTCCTGTTCGGTATCGCCCTCGGTCACGACCTCGGGTAAAGCCGGGACAAGCACGGTAAAACCGCCGCCTTCCTGTGGCTCAAGAATGACGGAATAGCTGTAGCTTGCCGCCATCATGTGGCTCCTGTCGCCCATGGAAATTGAACGGAAACAACGCCATTTATCGTATCAAATCAATTGCGCCGGTCAAATTAACGAGCGCTGGAGACACGCATCGATTCAGAAGGCGACTGGAGCGGGCGAAGGGAATCGAACCCTCGTCGTGAGCTTGGGAAGCTCCTGCTCTACCATTGAGCTACGCCCGCGAGCCCCCTAATTAGCCGAGACCGGGCGGTCCGCCAAGCGCCTTGGCGCCCCTGCCCTCGCCACCCTTAACTTACCGCGAAGATTCCAGGTGCAGCCGTTTGTGACGGTGTTATGATCTCCTCGGGGTGGGTAGCGTAATGTCGGGGCGTGGGTACACCATTTTCGACACGATGATCGGCCGATGCGGTATCGCATGGGGCCATGGCGGCATCGTCGGTGTGCAGCTGCCCGAGGCGCGCGAGATCGAAACCAGGCGCCGGCTGTATCAGCTCTATCCCGATTCCCGCGAACAGCGTCCGCCGCCGAACGTCGAAGTCGCGATCGAGGGCATCGTGGCGCTGCTGCGCGGCCAGCCCGGCGACCTTTCCGACGTCACCCTCGACACCCTGGGCATTCACGCCTTCAATCTGCGGGTCTACCAGCTGACGCAGGCGATCCCGCGCGGCGAAACCCGCACCTATGGCGAAATCGCCGCACGGCTCGGCGCCCCCGGCGCCGTGCACTCGGTGGAGCAGGCGCTGGCCAGGAACCCCTTCGTGATCATCGTGCCCTGCCATCGCGTGCTCGAGGCCGGCAGCTATGCCGACAGGATGTCGCCGCACGGCGGCAGTATTTCCAAGCGCAGGCTGCTTTCGATCGAAGGCGCCCGCAGCGCCGTCAGCAGCAAGACCCTGTTCGACGTGCTGCTTCCCGTTGCCCCGCCGCGCCTGCAGGGCTAACATCGCCGCATGATGAGGACGCCTCTGCTGCAGCGCGGGCTGATTACCGTGTCCGAGTTCCGGTGCACGGCCGGTCCCGACGACAGGCCGTTTGTCGAGCAGTTCGACTGCCATTCGATCTCCTATGTGCGCAAGGGCAGTTTTGGTTGCCGGACTCGAGGCCGGTCGTTCGAGCTGGTGGCGGGATCGATGCTGGTCGGCCATCCCGGCGACGAATACCTTTGCAGCCATGAGCATTGCCACGGCGATGAATGCCTGTCGTTCTTCCTGACGCCGGAACTGGTGGACGCGATCGGCGACTGCACCGAGGTCTGGCGGGTCGGCGCCGCACCGCCGCTGCCGGAATTGATGGTGCTGGGCGAACTCGCTCAAGCCACCGCCGAGGGGCGCAACGATGTCGGCCTCGACGAGATCGGACAGCTGTTGGCGAGCCGATTTGTCGAGGTGGTGTCGGGGCGCACGCAAAAGCCCACGCCGGCGACATCAAGGGATCGGCGCCGTGCGGTCGAAACCGCACTGTGGATCGATGCCAACTCGCACCGGCCGATCAACCTCGAACACGCCGCCGCGCAGGCCGGGACCAGCCCGTTCCACTTCCTGCGGCTGTTTTCCAGCGTGCTCGGGGTTACCCCGCATCAGTATCTGGTGCGCTCGCGGCTGCGCCATGCCGCGCGGCTATTGGCCGACGACGAAATCTCCGTGACGGATGTCGCCTATGACGTCGGTTTCGCCGATCTCTCCAATTTCGTCCGCACCTTCCACCGCGCCGCCGGGGTTTCGCCGCGCCGGTTCCGTGAGGCCTCGCGGGGGAACCGCAAGATTTTCCAAGAACGCCTCGCTTTGCACTGACTAGGGTCGTCTCCGAACCGCGCGCCTGTCCGCGCGCCATGCATCGGAGATCATCATGTACGACCACATCGGATTGAAGGTTAAAAGTCTCGACGCCAGCGTGCGCTTCTATTCCGCGGCACTGGCGCCGCTCGGATTCGTGCTGTGCTCGCGCGACGACAGCGGCGCCGGCTTCGGCCCCAAGGGCGAACCGGCGCTCTGGCTGCATCTGCACAAGGGCCCGGCCAATGGCGGCGCCCATGTCGCTTTCCGCGCGCCCGATCACGCCGCCATCAAGAAATTTCACAGCGAGGGACTGAAAGCCGGCGGCAGCGACAACGGCGGCGCCGGCCCGCGCGCCGACTACAGCCCGACCTACTATGCGGCGTTCCTGATCGATCCCGACGGCAACAATGTCGAGGCGGTTTGCACGTAGGCGTCAAAGCACTCACCAACCTCATCCTCAGGAGTTGTTACTCCTCGAACCACCCCCGCTTCCTCATGGTGAGGAGTGCGCCGGGCAGCGCCC
Source organism: Devosia sp. (assembly GCA_035433065.1). Classification (GTDB taxonomy): domain Bacteria; phylum Pseudomonadota; class Alphaproteobacteria; order Rhizobiales; family Devosiaceae; genus Devosia_A. Next base: position 3,249 of record DAORUH010000183.1, read on the forward strand.
TTGCGCTGCCCGGCGCGCGTCTCGAACCATCTGGCACATGACCTGCTGCCATCCTTCGAGACGCCGCGCGAAGCGCGCGCGGCTCCTCAGGATGAGGATCTCACTCCTTGATAGAAGGATCACTCCCATGGCTTCCATCCACAAAGACATGCCGCTCGACGCCCCTCCCGACGAGGTCTGGTCCGCAGTGAGCGATTTCGGCGCCTTGCACACGCGCCTCGTGCCGGGCTTTGTCACCGACACGCGGCTCGACGGCGATGCGCGGATCGTGACGTTTGCCAATGGCAGCGTCGCGCGCGAGCAGCTGGTCGATTGCGACGAGGCGCGGCGGCGGCTGGTCTATGCCATCGCGAATGAGCGGATCAGCCATTACAGCGCGTCGGTGCAGGTGTTTTCCGACGGCGACGCGCGCAGCCGGCTGGTCTGGATCGTGGATGTCCTGCCCAACGAGATCGCGCCCTATGTCGACGGACAGATGGATCTCGGCGCACTGGCATTGCAGAAAACCTTCAGGCGCACCGCGGCATGACCGCGGCGGGTTCTTTCACCGCGGCGATTACGACAGAGCCTCGCGGATGTCCGGCGCCGGGCCGCCCTTCGGTCCCCAACGCGTGAAGATGACGCTGGCGGCGGACAGCACGCCGAGCACGACCATGGAGGCCGCTGCCAGCGCGAAATAATTCGCCGGGGTGGCATCGAACGTCGCCAGCCACCAGCCGCCGGCGGCGACGAATACCAGCCGCGCGGTTTGCGACAGCACCGGTCCCAGCACCTTCGCCGCCCCCTGCGAGGAGAAATACATCGAGATCGACAGCCCGATGAAGGCGTACATCGGCGCCGCGATCGACAGATATTGCCGGCTGGCGGCGCGCACGCCCGGATCGTCGGTGAAGATGTTGACCCAGAGATCGGGAAATGCCGCGATCACGCTGGCGAAGGCGCCGACCGACACGAAGGCGACGCAGCCCGCGATCCAGGCGATCCGCCGCGCCCGCGCCACCCGCCGCGCGCCGATCGCCATCCCGACCATCGGCACCGAGGCGATGCCGACCGCGAACGCGATCGAGGTCAGCATGAATTCGAGCCGGGCGCCGACGCCGTAGCCGGCCAGGATTTCGGTGCCGAACTGCGCCAGCATGTGGGTGAAGATGGCGACGGTCAGCACCGACTGCAGCGGCGAGAAGCAGGAGATGGCGCCGACCTTCAGGATGTCGAAGAACATCGCCCACTGGATCCGCAGGCCCCTGATCTTGGGGACCACGCGCGCGCGCCCGGAAAAGATGTACCAGGCCATCACGGAGACGCTGATCACATAGGCGACCAGCGAGCCGGCGGCGACGCCGCGCATGCCGAACGACGGGATCGGCCCGAGGCCGAGGCCGAGGATGCCGCCGAGAACGATCTGGCAGGTGGCGGACGACAGCATCAGGAGCGACGGCAGCTTCATGTTGCCGGTGCCGCGCAGAATTCCCGCGAACGTGTTCATCAGCCAGGGCACCACCG
>DAORUH010000184.1:0-4728 GCA_035433065.1 Devosia sp.
GACCGCGCACGGCGTCGGTCGTGGCCGACCCCACGCCGTTTCCGTGGACTGACGCGAAGTACATCGAGGAGCGCGGGCGCAAGGACTGGCGGCGGACGCCGGTGTCAATCTACGAGGTGCACCTGGGCTCGTGGCGGCGGCGGGCCGATGGCAGCTTCATGAGCTATGACCAACTGGCCGAGCAACTCGTGCCCTATGCCGCCGACATGGGCTTTACCCATCTCGAACTGCTGCCGATCACCGAGCATCCGTACGATCCGAGCTGGGGCTACCAGCCGACGGGGCTTTATTCGCCGACCTCGCGGTTCGGCGATCCGGCGGGCTTTGCGCGCTTCGTCGATGCGGCGCATGCCGCGGGGCTGGGCGTCATCCTCGACTGGGTGCCGGCGCACTTCCCGACCGACGAATTCGGGCTTGCCCGGTTCGACGGCACGGCGCTCTACGAGCATGCCGATCCGCGGCAGGGGTACCACCCCGACTGGAACACCGCGATCTACAATTTCGGGCGCAAGGAGGTGGTGGGCTACCTCGTCAACAACGCGCTCTACTGGCTGGAAAAGTTCCACCTCGACGGGCTGCGCGTCGATGCGGTGGCCTCGATGCTGTACCTCGATTACTCGCGGCAGGCGGGGCAGTGGGTGCCCAACAAGTTCGGCGGCAACCACAATCTCGAAGCGGTCGCGTTCATCAAGCGTGTCAACCAGGAAGCCTACCGGCTCAACCCCGGTATCCTGATGATTGCCGAGGAATCGACGGCCTGGTCGGGCGTGTCGGCGCCCACCAATACCGGCGGCCTTGGCTTCGGCTTCAAGTGGAACATGGGGTTCATGAACGACACGCTCCGTTACATGGAGCGCAACCCGATCCATCGCCGCTATCACCACAACGACATGACGTTCGCCTCGCTCTACAACTATGCCGAGAACTACGTCCTGCCGCTGAGCCACGACGAAGTGGTGCACGGCAAGGGCACGCTCCTCAGCAAGATGGGCGGCGACGACTGGCAGCAGTTCGCCTCGCTGCGCGCCTACTACGCTTACATGTGGGGCTGGCCGGGCAAGAAGCTGTTGTTCATGGGTCAGGAGTTCGCCCAGCGCGACGAGTGGAACGAGAGCAAGGGGCTCGACTGGTACCTGCTCGATGCCGGCATGCATGAGGGCGTGCGGCGGCTGGTCGGCGACCTCAACGCGGCGTATCGCGAACTCCCGGCGCTGCATGCGCGGGACAACGAGCCCGAGGGCTTCGAGTGGCTGATCGGCAACGATCACACCAACTCGGTGTTTGCCTGGGCGCGGCATGCACCGGGCAGCGATTCCATCGTCGTCATAGCCAACATGACCCCGATCCCGCGCAGCGGGTATCGCGTGCCGATGCCGAAGGCGGGGACCTGGGTCGAGCGTCTCAATACCGATGCCGGATGGTACGCGGGCACCAACAGCGGCAACCAGGGCAAGGTGATTGCGCATCCGGTCGATGGCGGGCACCTGCCGGCCTATGCCGAACTCTATCTGCCGCCGCTGGCGACGATCTATCTGAAATACGACTCCGCCTGAGAGCGGAGGATGTGAGGGAGGAAGACTATGGCCGACTACCGCACCCCGTCGCCGCTGGCGCGAGAGGCGATGGCGTACGTGCTGGCGGGGGGCCGGGGGACGCGCCTGTTTGAACTGACCGACCGGCGCGCCAAGCCCGCCGTCTACTTCGGCGGCAAGTCACGCATCATCGATTTCGCGCTTTCCAATGCGCTCAACTCGGGCATCCGCCGTATCTCGGTGGCGACGCAGTATCAGGCGCACTCGCTGATCCGCCACCTGCAGCGCGGCTGGAACTTCCTGCGCACCGAGCGAAACGAGAGTTTTGACGTTCTGCCCGCTTCGCAGCGCGTGAGCGAGACGCAGTGGTACGAGGGCACCGCCGATGCCGTGTACCAGAACATGGACATCATCGAGGACTACGGCCCCCGCTACATCGTGCTGCTGGCGGGCGACCACATCTACAAGATGGACTACGAGATCATGCTCCGGCAGCACGTCGATACGGGCGCCGACGTGACCATCGGCTGTCTTGAAGTGCCGCGCATGGAGGCCACCGGTTTTGGCGTGATGCATGTCGACGGGCGCGACCGCATCGTCGATTTCGTCGAGAAGCCGAAAGACCCGCCGGGCATTCCCGACAACCCGGATTTCGCGCTCGCCTCGATGGGCATCTACGTGTTCGAGACGCGCTTCCTCATGGAGCAGTTGCGGCGAGACGCGGCGACCGAGGGATCGAGCCGCGACTTCGGCAAGGACATCATCCCCTATATCGTCAAGAACGGCTCGGCCTGGGCGCACCGCTTCCCGCGCTCCTGCGTGCGCTCGAGCAACGAGGATGTCGCCTACTGGCGCGACGTGGGAACGGTCGATGCCTACTGGAAGGCGAATATCGATCTGTGCGACGTGCAGCCCCAGCTCGATCTCTACGATCGCGACTGGCCGATCTGGACGTTTGCCGAGATCACGCCGCCGGCGAAGTTCGTGCACGACTATGACGGGCGTCGCGGTTCGGCGGTGAACTCGCTGGTGTCGGGCGACTGCATCATTTCGGGCGGCGCGCTCGACAAGACGTTGCTCTCGACCGGCTCGCGCGTGCACTCCTATTCGGAACTGCATGAGTGCGTGGTGCTACCCTATTCGACCATCGGGCGGGGTGCGCGCCTGCGCAAATGCGTGCTCGATCGCGGCGTGGTCATTCCCGAGGGCGTGGTCATCGGCGAAGACCCGGAGTTCGACGCCCAGTGGTTCCGGCGGACGAATGACGGCGTGGTGCTGGTCACGCAACCAATGATCGACAACCTCCTCGCGACCCGGTAACCGCGGGGCCATGATTGAAGTCCTGTCGATTGCGTCGGAGGTCTATCCGCTGGTGAAGACCGGCGGGCTGGCCGATGTAGCGGGAGCCTTGCCCAAGGCACTGGCGCCGCTGGGTGTCGCTATGCGCACGCTGCTGCCCGGCTATCCGGTGGTCATGTCGAAGCTGTCCGACCGGACGGCCGTCGCAAGCTTCGCAGATCTCTTCGGGGGCGCGGCGCGGCTGCTGGCGGCGCGGGTGGAGGGTCTCGACCTGCTCGTCATCGACGCGCCGCATCTTTATGACCGGCCGGGCGGCCCCTATGCGGGGCCTGATGGGGCCGACTGGCCCGACAACTGGCAGCGTTTTGCGGCGCTGAGCTTTGTCGCCTACGAGATCGGCCGAGGCCTCCTCCCCGACTACCGGCCGCAGATTCTGCATGCGCATGACTGGCAGGCGGGGCTGGTGCCGGCCTATGTCGCGTTCAACGCGCCGACGCGGGTGAAGACCATCCAGACGGTCCACAACCTGGCGTTCCAGGGGCGGTTCGGCTGGGAAGTTTTCCCCGAGCTGCGCCTCGACTATCGCGCCGCCGACGAGGGGGCGATCGAGTTCTACGGCGGCATCAGCTTCCTCAAGGCGGGGCTGCAATGCGCCGATGCGCTGACCACGGTCAGCCCGACCTATGCGCAGGAAATCCGCACCGAGGCCTATGGCATGGGCCTGCAGGGCCTGCTGCAATCGCGCGCCGACGTGCTGCACGGCATCACCAACGGCATCGATGTGCACGAGTGGAACCCCGGTGACGACGCGGCGCTGCCCGACCACTACAGCGCGACGACGACGATGCTGCGCGCCGGCAACAAGCAGGCGGTGGCGCATGAGTTCGGGCTCGATGGCACCGACGGGCCGCTGTTCGCGGTGGTGAGCCGGCTGACCTGGCAGAAGGGCATGGACATGCTCGCCCATTGCATCGACGACCTCGTGTCGCGCGGCGGGCGGCTGGCGGTGCTCGGATCGGGCGAGATTGCGCTGGAGAACGGTTTCAAGGCCGCCGCGATCCGGCACCCCGGCAAGGTCGGCATCGTCACGAAATACGACGAGCGTCTCAGCCACCTGGTGCAGGGCGGCGCGGATGTGATGGTGATCCCCTCGCGGTTCGAACCGTGCGGGCTGACGCAGCTCTATGGGCTGCGCTATGGCTGCGTGCCGCTGGTGAGCCGCGTCGGCGGGCTGGCCGATACGGTGATCGACGCCAACGAAGCGGCGGTGGAAGCGGGCGTTGCCACCGGCATCGTGTTCGCTCCGGCGACGCAGGAGGCGCTGGGCGAAGCCATCCGCCGTACCTTCGCCCTCTACGGGCGCGAGAAAGTGTGGCGCAAGATGCAGCGGCGCGGCATGAAATCGGATGTGTCCTGGGAAGCCAGCGCGGAAAAATACGCGGACCTCTATTCCAACCTGATCGGGCAGAAGCGCGATGACGATCAAGACGATTAGCACGACGCCATTCACCGACCAGGTGCCGGGCACCTCGGGCCTGCGCAAGCGGACCGCGGCGTTCATGGTGCCCAACTATGTCGAGAACTTCATCCAGTCGATATTCGACGCGCTGGAGGGGAAAGACGGCGCGACGCTGGTGATCGGCGGCGACGGGCGCTATTTCAACGACGTGGTCATCCAGCGCGCCATTCGCATCGCCGCGGCGAACGGGTTCGGGCGCGTGCTGGTGGGCCAGGGCGGGCTGCTGTCGACGCCGGCCGCCTCGCACATCATCCGCCACTACAAGGCGTTTGGCGGGATCATTCTTTCGGCGAGCCACAATCCGGGCGGGCCGGATGGCGATTTCGGCATCAAGTACAATATCGGCAATGGCGGGCCGGCGCCGGAGAAGATCACCGA
>DAORUH010000185.1:0-2728 GCA_035433065.1 Devosia sp.
GCAGGATGAGATAGTTCACGGCGCCCAGCTGGTACTGCTGCTCGGAGAGCCTGAGGCTCGCCGCCGCGGTCTGTTCGGCTGCCACCTGCGCCCGCAGCGTGTCCGCGTCCGCCTGCAGCGCCCGGAGAGCGTTCGCGACATCCTGGAAGGCCGAGAGCACGACGCCGCGATACTGGGCAGCCGCCCGTTCGTAGGCAGCGATCGCGGCCTTGCGCTGGCTGTCGAGCCGGCCGCCATCGAACACCGTCTGGGCGATGCCGAGGCCGACGCTCCACACGCCCGCCCCCGGCACGAGCAGCGCGCCGATGCCACCCGAGGTGAAACCCACCAGTCCGCTGATGGTGAACTGCGGCATCTGGTTGGAGACGGCGACGCCGATGTCGGCGCTGGCGGACCGGAGCTGGGCTTCCGCGGCCTTCACGTCGGGCCGCTGCTCGACCAGAGTAGAGGGAAGGCTGAGCGGCAGTTCCTGCGGCAGCTTCAGCTTGGCGAGGTCGAAGCTTTCGCCGCGATCCTGGTCCGGCGAGCGCCCGACCAACCGCATCAACTGGTTGCGTTGGATGGCGAGCTGCTTCTCGAGCGGCGGCAAGGTCGCCTGGGTCTGGGTCAGCGCCGCCTCCTGCGCGAGGACGTCGGCGCGGGAAGCGCCACCGAGGTCGAACTGGCGGCGCACCACGGACAGCGAATTGTTGAGGATGACGATGATGCCCTTGGTCGCGTCGATCTGGGCCTGCAGCGAGGCGAGATTGATGGCGGCGACCACCACGTTGGACGAGAGCGTCAGATAGGTCGCTTCGAGCTGGAAGCGCTGTACCTCGGCCAGAGCCTCCGCCGATTCGACCTGGCGGCGCACGCCACCGAAAATGTCCGGCGCATAAGCGACGTTCACCGACGCGGAGGTCACTCCGTACACCAAACCGGAACCGACCTGTCCCTGGGCCGCGGGCGAGGCGAGCTGCTGCTGGCCCGAAGCATTGGCGCCCAGCGTGGGAAACAGGCTGCCTTGCTGGGCGAAGAAATTCTCACGTGCCTGCCGCAACGCCGCCTGCGCGGCCTCCACGTCGGGGTTGGCCTGCAGCGCCTCGCGCACCAAAGCATCGAGCTGCGGCGACTGGAACAGCGTCCACCACTCGCCCGGGATGTCCTTCTCCGGCACGAAGGTCTGGGCGGCACCGCCGGGACCCGCTGCCGAGCTGGTCTGAAGCGACAGGGGCTCGGGCGTGTAACCGGTGGCGGTCGGCTTGGCGGGCTTCTCGAAATCCGGACCTGCCGTGCAACCGGCGAGCAGGAAGGCCGTGAAGGCCAGCAGAAAGGGCGACGGTCTGTGCATGGTGTTGCTCGTAAGCTGTTCTCAGAGCGCGACGGCGCGGCAGATCGCGAGCGTCTGCTCCCGTACGATCTGTTTCATCAAATGGATGTTTTCTCCGTCGAGACCGGCCGCCTTGAGGATCGGTCGTTTGTGGTTGTTGCAGAAGATGACGACCTGCCCGATCAACGCCATGGTGCGCATCGTCATCCCCGGGTCGCCCTCGGACTTGCCGTGAATGCGGGCGAACAGGGCGAGGCAGGGATTGAAGATCTGCCGCATGCCGTTCTCGTGCAAACGATCGAGCCCCGGTGTCTCCTCGACCTCGGAGCGTGCGAAGATGAGGCGCCGGCTGTCGACCTGCGGGCCGCTCGTCACCACGGTGATGAAAGCTTCGAGCGTCTGGCACAGAAGTTCGGTCAGATGCGCAGGCGTGGCGCCCGGATCGTCGAGCGCGGTGCGGACGCGGGGCAGCACCTCGGACATGTGCCGCTCCGTGTCGGCGACGATGTCCTCGATGATCGCGCGGTAGAGGCCTTCCTTGTTGCCGAAGTAATACTGGATGGCCGGGAGGTTCACGCCCGCGCCCTCGGCGATCTGCCGCGTGCTGGCGCCTTCGTAACCATGGGCGGCGAAGAGATCGAGCGCGGTTTCCAGGATGCGCCGGCGCGTATCCTCACCCCTCGCCCGGGTGCCCTGACGGCCACGTCCCGTAGTTTGACTGTTGATCATGGCCATCCCGAGCAGTACGTGCCCAAGTCAATTACTATCACTTGATAAACTATGTCAATCGATAGATATACTCTCGCACCGAGAAAATTCGATCGGTAAAGGATGCCCGACCCATTTCATCCACTTCCCAACGAGGCGATGCGGTCAGAAGTCGAGTTCAGCCGCCATCGACCGGGGCACACGCACCGGCATGTCGAGGAGCATCTGGGCGAAGGCCTTGGCCAGCGGATCGGCCTTTAGCGAGGCCATGCCGCCGCCGCCCAGCGCCTTGCGCAGGAGGAAGTTGAAACCCTTGATGCCCGGCAGCCGCCAGCGCGTGACCGGTCCTTCGATGCGGTGGGCGAAGTACCTCGCCACCGCCTCCTCCGTCACCTCGGCGTCGAGGATGGGTTCGTACTCGGGACGGCGCGCGAAGATGCCGATATTGGCGTTGTCACCCTTGTCGCCGGAGCGGCCGTAGGCGAGCGCGATCAGCGGCACGGTGGCGGTATCGTCCGCCGGCAACGGAGCCGCCGCGGGCGCCTCGGCGGGGAGTTGTGCCGGGGTGAAGCCTCCGCTGCGGGCGCCTTCCTGCATCGCGATCTTGTGACCGTCGACATCGACCGTGACCGGCACCATCGACTTCGGCACCAGACAGGAGAACATGCGGATGACCGGCGACGGCGAGACGCGCCCGGCGCCGAAGCTGCC
>DAORUH010000185.1:2828-4672 GCA_035433065.1 Devosia sp.
ACGAAGCTGCCGTCGCTCGACACTTCGGCGATCGGGAAGCCCATGTTGTCGTAGCCGGGCACCAGCCGCCAATCGGTGAAGTTGCCGCCGTTGCACTGCGCGCCGCATTCGATGATGTGGCCGCACAGCGTGCCGGCGGCGAGACGATCGAACTCCTCCGGTGTCCACGAGAAGGCGTGGATCAACGCGCCCAGCGTAACGGCGGAATCGACACAGCGTCCGGTGATGACCACGTCGGCGCCTTCGGCCAGCGCCCGCGCGATCGGGAAGCCGCCGAGATAGGCATTCATGCTGGCGATCTTCGTTGGCAGCTCCGCGCCGGTGTCCATCTCGCGGATGCCGGCGGCGCGGAACTCCTCGACTCGCGGCAGGATGTCGTCGCCCAGCACGACCGCGACCTTGAGCGTCACGCCCGCGGCCTCGCAGGCCTTGAGCACCGCATCGCGGCAGGCCAGCGGATTGACGCCGCCGGCATTGGTCACGACCTTGATCTTCTTCTCGGCGATCTCGCGCGCCAGCGGCGCCATGACGACCGACACGAAGTCGATTGCATAGCCCGCCTGCGGGTTGCGCAGCTTCTGCGCCGCCATGATCGACATGGTGACTTCGGCGAGATAGTCGCTCACCAGATAGTCGACGTTGCCATGCCGCACGAGCTGCACGGCGGCGGTCTCGGTGTCGCCCCAGAATCCCGAATGGCAGCCGATGCGGACCGTCTTCTTGCTCATCGCGCAGCCCCTCTCGTCACGTTACTTCCTCTTGCGATTGACGAAGGCACCCATGCGCTCGATGTGCTCGCCCTCGGCAACCGACTGGGCGAAGGAATCGATGCCGGCCTGCACCGCCTCGTCGAGCGGCAGCCGCTCCCAGCGCCGCATCAGGCGCTTCTGCGCCCGCACGGCAAGCGGCGTCGCATCGACGATCGAATGCACGCAACGCTCGACGGCGGCATCGATCTTCGCCGTCTCGACGACTTCCTCGACCATGCCCCAGGCCTCGGCCTTGCGCGAATCGATGTTCTCGGCGGTCAGCAGCATCCAGGAGGTGCGACCCCAGCCGATCAGGCGGGGCAGCAGCGCCGCCTCGACGACGGAGGGGACGCCGACCTTGACCTCGGGCATGCCGAAATGGGCGGTGTCGGTGGCAATGCGCAGATCGCAGGCCGCCGCCACTTCGAGGCCGGCGCCCAGCGTGTAGCCTTCCAGGCGGCAGATCACCGGCACCGGACAGTCACGGATCGACTGGCAGAGCTTGTGGACCATGGTGATGAAGGCGCGGCCGTCCTCGGAGGTGCGCATCCCCGCCATGTGGTTGATGTCCGCACCGCCGATGAAGGCCCGGCCACCCGCACCGGAGAACACGACGACGCGCAGGTCTTCCTCGGCCGACAGCGCGTGGAAGGTCGCCGTGAGATCGTGCAGAGCGGCCGGATTCAGGACGTTGAGACGCCGCGCATTGTCGAATACGAGGTGGGCCACCACGCCGGCATCGCGCTTCTCGCGCCGGACCTCGATCTTGTGCGCGGACTCCGCCATGACGTTTCGCTCCGTGGGTCTTTGTGATTGCGTGATTCTCCCCTATTAGAACCCGCCAACGACGCTTCACAAGAGCCAATGCCCGATACGATCGACCTCTCCCGCTACACCGTGTTCGTGCCGCCGGATCCGTTCGAGGATCATGTCGGGCCGTTCTATTTCGACATCCAGGGCGATGCCCGCAAGGCCGACACGGTGCACTGCGTGCTGCCGACCCTGCCGCGCCACGGGAACTACATGGGCGGCGTGCATGGTGGCGGCATCCTGACCTTCGCCGACTACGCGCTCTGCCTGGTGGCCGGCCGCGCC
>DAORUH010000186.1:0-4506 GCA_035433065.1 Devosia sp.
GGTCTGCGCCAGATCCAGCGCCTTGCCCGCGCCGAGGCCATCGACCACGTCGAAAATGACGACATCGCCGAGTTCCTTGGTCGCGGCGAGCAGGGCCAGCGTGCCCCCGATCTGCCCGCCCCCGATAAGAGCGATCTTGTTGCGCGCCATGAGCCCCTGCCTTGTTAAGTTAAATTTGCGGCTCTCATAACCTTAGTGCCGGGGGTGAAGCAAGGTCGCCGAACGTCTAAGCAACCGGGGCTGCTTCGCCCTTGTGCGGCGCTTCGAGATACGCGCTCGACTGCATTTCGATGAGGCGGGAAACGGTACGGCCGAAGTCGGCAGCGGTGCGTTCGTCATGGGCCAGATCGTCGAGTGGCACAGCAAAACTCGCAGCCAGCCTGATGCCCCGGTCGTAGAGCGAATCCACCAGCAGAATGAAGCGCTTGCAGGCGTTGGAATTGATGCGGGTGAACTGCGGCACGCCGTCGATCATCAGCGTGTCATACGCGTGCGCCAGCCGCAGGTAGTCGCGCGCGCCGAGCGGGGCGTCGCACAACTCGGCGAAGGAGAATCGGGCTGCACCCATGGCGGCGCGCGGCACGGCAATGTTGCGGCCCAGGGAATGCACCACCTCGGGCTCACCGTCCTGGCCGCCCGTCAGCTTCAGCCACAGCCGTTCCATGCGGGCGGTGACGGCCTCGCCGGTGCCGAAAATGAAGACTTCTTCACCCTCGAACTTCATCCGGCGATAGTCGGTCGGCCCGTCGAGCCGCACCACATCCACATGCGCCTTAAGGTCAGCGATGAAGGGCAGGATCAGCTGGCGGTTGAGGCCGTTCTCGTACAGCCGGTCGGGCGCGGTATTGGACGTCGCGACGATGGTCACGCCGCGCTCGAGCAGCTGCCGGAACAGCCGGCCGAGCAACATGGCATTGGTGATGTCCTGCACCTGGAACTCGTCGAGGCAGAGCAGGCGCGCCTTGCCCAGAACGGTGCGCACGGCGGCGGCAACCGGGTCGGCGTCGTCGTCTTTCCCCTTGGGAGACCTGCGGAAATCGGCGATGGCGGCGTGCACGTCGTCCATGAATTCATGGAAGTGCGCTCGGTGCTTCTGCTCGATCGCCACCTCATGGAAGAACAGGTCCATCAGCATGGTCTTGCCGCGCCCCACCTGTCCCATGATGTAGGCTCCACGCACCGGCTGGAATTTGGCCCCGAAGCCGAGAAAGCGGCGGGAGGTGGGGGAGGCAAGGCCGGTTGCGATGCGGTCGAGCACCGCCGCAGCCTCAAGCTGCAGCGGGTCAAGCGTCAGTGCTCCCCCGCCGACGAGGCGGGTCAGTGCTGAGGAAACAGGATTGGCTGCGGGCCCCCGCCGCGAGCCGGCCAAACTAGCCGACCATCGAGATGCCCTGGCCGCCGGCCAGCGTACCGATGAAGCGGTTGCCCGACAGGATCATCGCCGCGATCATCTTGCCGCCCTGGTCGAAGAGCTGCAGCTGGCTTCCGGCCAGTTGCCATGCCGACACGCCGCCGAGACCGCCCAGCGTGCAGCCCGGGGCCGAGGCGCCATAGCGCGTGCCGGACTGCGCCGCCGTGGTCAGCGTCACGCTGCACTGGTTGCCGGAGGACATGATGGTCCAGTTGCCTGCGAGGCCGTCGACGCTGAGCCCGCCGCTGAGATTGCGACCCCCGGCGGTCTGCATCGGCTGGTTGCCGCCGAGCACCGGCTGGCCGCTGAGCGCCGGGTTGATCTGCTGCGCTGTCGCGGAACCGGGGGCGATCAGTGGACCGCTCGGCATCTGCTGCGGGCTGACCGCCCCGCCGATCGAGGGCAGGTTGGTCGAGGCAACCTGCGAACTCGGGACCGGCTGCAATTGCTCCGGGGCTGCGACATTGCTCGTCGTGATCCGGCTGCTCGCGCAGCCCGTCAGCGCCAGCGCCGCAGCACCTGCCAGTGTGAGTGAAACGCAGGTGCGTCTCCAGGACGTCATATGCCTGCTCCGTGACCGAGGGTGGTATGGTTAAGAAAGACTGAACGGGCGCATTTATCGCAAACAACGCCTGAGGTTCAACCTCCGCACCGATTTTCAGGGTCTTTTTGCTTTTATCAATGTGGCCAAGTTAGGACCCGCCGGCTTCATCCGGCGCGTCGCCGCGCATGTCAGCCAGCACAGCCTCGGCGAGGAGGCGCGCGTCCCCCGCCTCGTCCTCAGGCACCTGGATGGGGATGCCCTTCGGCCCGAACACGCCAGGAAAGCCCGGCAGGCCGCCGTCACCGCCCTCAAGCGGGTGAAAACCATGCGCCTTGAGCGTCACGATCAGCACGCGGGCCGCGGACGGATCGGCAATCTCGGCGATGGTTTCGAACATGCGGGCTCCCGCGGTGATCAGGCGGCTTCGCGGGTGACCATCATCTTCTTGATCTCGGCGATGGCCTTGGCCGGGTTCAGCCCCTTCGGGCAGGCCTTGGAACAGTTCATGATGGTGTGACAGCGGTAGAGCTTGAACGGGTCTTCGAGCCCGTCGAGGCGCTCCGTCGTCGCCTCGTCGCGGCTGTCGATCAGCCAGCGATAGGCCTGCAGCAGCACGGCGGGGCCGAGATACTTGTCGCCGTTCCACCAGTAGCTCGGGCACGAGGTCGAGCAGCAGGCGCACAGGATGCACTCATAGAGCCCGTCGAGCTTGTTGCGCTCTTCCTTGCTCTGCAGCCATTCGGTGCGCGGCGCCGGAGTCGTGGTCTTCAGCCACGGCTCGACCGAGCGGTGCTGCGCGTAAAAGGTCGAGAGATCGGGGACGAGGTCCTTGATCACCGGCATATGCGGCAGCGGGTAGACGCGGACGACGCCCGCGATTTCTTCCATGCCCTTGGTGCAGGCGAGCGTATTGAGCCCGTCGATGTTCATGGCGCACGAGCCGCAGATGCCCTCGCGGCAGGAGCGGCGGAGCGTCAGCGTGGCGTCGATGTTGTTCTTGATCCACAGCAGCGCATCGAGAACCATCGGCCCGCAATCGTCGAGATTGACGAAATAGGTGTCGAGCCGCGGGTTGTCCTCGGTGTCTGGATCATAGCGGTAGATCTTGAACTCGCGCAGCCGCAACGCCCCTTCGGGCTTCGGCCAGGTCTTGCCTTTTTGAACCTGCGAGTTCTTGGGGAGCAGCAGCTCGACCATCAGTCTTCGTCCTCAGTGTTCACCCGCTAGCGGGCACGGCTCGTGCTTTGTTCGAGCCCATATATCTGGTCGTTGATCTTGTTGACAGACTTGGCGACGACTGCCTGGGCGTCGGTCAGGCCCTGATTGTAATAGAATGCGCCGATCCTGTCGGTGAAAAACGCCAGCAGGAGTTCGGCCGGCATGGCGCCGATCGAGGTGTCGAGCTCATCGACGAAATAGCGCTGGATGGCCGCGACAATGGCGTCCCGCTCCAGCTTTTCGAAGGTGATCTGCTTCACCGGCGCTACATCCCCATCCCGCAGGCGCGCGTCGATTCCACGATGTAGTCGTTGTAGGCGACGTTGTACTTGGGATCGAGCGTCTTGCCGGCCATGGAGGAGAGGATCACGGCCATGAACGCCTCATCGACGATCTTGCCCGCTGCTTCCATCTTGCAGGTGCAAAGCGTCTTGTCGCCGCCATTGCCGGTGCAGATCTTGAAGAACTGCGCCTTCTGCGCCTCGGTGACGGTTGCGGCATTGGCCGCACCTGTCAGCATGCCGAGCGCCAGCAGCGCCAGGATGGTCTTTTTCATCGCCATGTTCCTCAGTTGCTCGGCGGCAGGCAGACTTTGTTGGTGTCGCGCACGTAGAACGGCCACTTGTCGATCACGGTCTTGGGCACTTCGCCCTTGTTGACCTTCTCGTTGAATTTCTGCGGGTCGCTCAGGTTGAGGATAAGGAAGGGCAGCATTTCCTCGTCGGCGACCTTCATCATCTCGGTGGTCTTGCAGGTGCACAACTCGGTGTTGTCACCCGACGCCTTCATGCAGGCGGCCATGTAGTCGTCCTTCGCATCGGCGAAGGCCGGGGCAGGGGCGGCGACCAGCGCCAGCATTGCCCCGAGGATCAGAACCTTGTTCAACACCGTCTCCTTTGCCATGCGGCTTACCTCAGCTCCTTGCGGATGACGAGCTTGAGGCCGGACCACACTTCGTTCACTGCGGCCACCTTTACATCCACGAGACCCACCGGCAACACCACCTCGCGGATCACATCTTCCGTGATGTCGGTCGGCACCTTCGATGCCTTCTTCGGCCACGAAATCCAGATCGCGCCATCGCGGTCGATCTCGTCCATCAACGGCATGGCGTTGGCGGCGAGCACGGCGCGGGACGTGGTGAAGGCATGCACCACGTCATATCCCGGATCGCCGTCCTTCCAGTTCTTCCACGTGGCCTGCTTCGCCTCGGCGAACTGGCAGGCATTGCGGAGTGCGCCCAGTTCCTTCGGCAGATCGATGAACAGTACCCGCTGTCCATCTTTCAGCCCGAGCTTCCTCGGCAGCGGTGTGCCGGAATAGCCGGTGGCCG
>DAORUH010000187.1:0-4463 GCA_035433065.1 Devosia sp.
CACGAAATCGTCCTGCAAGGTTGCGTTGCTGATCGGGATCACCGTTCCCGACGCCGGCCAGGAGCCAGAACAATCCATCCAATGGCACGCCGAACACGCCCGTCTCCTAACGAAGGCGCGACCGTGCCGCACAAGCCGGACTTGCGCAAGGGGGCCCACCGTCGCGGCTGGACCGACGCTCAACAGCCAAGCACCTGTCGCCACTGGCTTTTCGGGTTCTCGTAGTCCGTCGGCGGTTTGTTGCGAGGCACGCGGCGCCGGCCTTTCCCCGCCGGGCGCTATGTCTTCTTCGCCGCCGCCGACTTCGCGGCAGGCTTTGCGCCCTCGGGCACCACCGGCTTCCAGTTGAAGCGCGGCCGGTAGCCGAGTTCGCGCTGCGCCTTCTCGATCGAGATCAGCGACTCGAAGGGTTTCAGCGGCCGCTTGCGCTTGGTCTTCGGAAACACCGCATCGAGCAGCGCGTCATTGTCGCGCGTGGTCATTACCGAGTTGGTGTTGGCGATGCCGTAGACATGCGCGCCCCTGAGCTTGCTTTCGAGCGCCAGCCTTATGGCCTGCGCCGCGTCGCGCGCGTCGATATAGGTCCACAGGTTGAACTTCCGGCCGTGCGGGTCCTTGTCGTAGCCGGGGAAATTCTCGTAGTCGGCCGGCTCCTGCACGTTGGAGAACCTGAGCCCGATGATCTTGGTGCGGGTGTCCCACTTGGCGAACTGCTCGGCCAGCTTTTCGCCCATGAGCTTCGATAGCGCGTAGCTCCACTGCGGCAGCTCGATGTCCTCGTCCACCGGCACATAGGCCGGGCCCTTGGCATAGGGCACCCCGTACACCGTCTCGCTCGAGGCCCAGACGATGTTGCGGATGCCGAGCCGCCGCGCCGCCTCGAACACGTTGTAGGTGGAAATGGTGTTGGTGGTGAACTCCACCTCGTCGGCAGCCTCGCCGGGCGAGGCGATGGCGCCGAGGTGCACGATGCCCTCGACCTTTTCCTCGACGCGATTGTCGATGCCCGAAAACGCGCTCATCACCTGGCCGAAATCGGTGATGTCGATGCGCGTGAAAACCGGGTCGGTGGGCTTGGGCGGATTGCTCATGCCCGGGGGCTTGGCGAGGTCGACGGACGCGACCTTGTAGCCCTTTTCCATAAGATGCTTGACCGCAGCGCGCCCGACCTTGCCGCTGCCACCGGTGACGATGATCATCCCCTGCCTCCGCTTCGCGAGTCTTGCAAGGACCGATCTAGCGCCGCCTTTTCACCGAAATCAAACGGCGCCGGTGAGCTTTCCCAAGACGAAACGCACCCGCTCGCCGACACTCGCCTTTGGCAGATCAATCACCTCGTAGCCCGCGTCCGCATAGCTGCCCCGGCACGCTTCGTAGGTGGCCACGGCCTCGGAAAACGCCTGCTTGCGTTCGGTGTCGTTGACATAGATCTCGCGCCACGGCGGCGCGGCGAAGACCGTGCGGTTATAGCGGCAGGTCGCGGCCGCCTTGCGGAAATGCGGCAGCACCGGCCGCCCGCTCATGCGCAGATAACCCATCAGTTCCGGTACGCCCCGGTCGAAGAACACGAGGCCGGGGGCCGCATGGGCTTCTTCGTAGCTGCGGATTTCGTGCATCAGCATCAGTTCGGCGAACAGCTGCCGGTCGCCCCAGTGGACGCCCATGCCGCCGATCCCCGCCTGCGCCTCAATGATGAAGCGCCCCGCTTCGATCGTCCGGCCATGTCCGAGCATCGCCAGCGCATCGATGAGCGTGGTTTTTCCCGCGCCGGGGCCGCCGGTGATGACGACGAAGTTGTCCATGTTCACTCCGGGTGAAAACGCGCCCCGGCGCGATGCCGCGAGCGGTGGTCAACAAGACTGGTGGGAGTTTGAGGCGCGCGAAGGCGACGACATCCGGATGCTAGCCGCACGCCCCGCACCGGAGCAAGTGGCAACGGAGCGACGCCCGCTGCCGGATTGGCCCCCGTGGTGCGTCGGACGACGCCGGGAGAGCCATCGATGCAGCGCCCGTCAGCGTCCGCACCTGTTCCCGGGACACGCGATGCTGAGAAACATTGCGGAGTCCGGAGATCGCTCCATCGTCTCTTGCCGATGAAACCCACCTGGTGCACATTCGCGCTCCTTTCCCTCCGGACTGCAGCAGCACACATGCCCAAGCTTTTCTCGCCGCTCACCCTGCGTGACGTCACGCTTCGCAACCGCACTGTCGTCTCGCCCATGTGCCAGTATTCGGCACGGCACGGCTGCGCCAATGACTGGCACAAGGTCCACCTGGGGCGCTTCGCGCTCGGCGGCTTCGGGCTGGTGGTGGTCGAGGCAACGGGCGTCACCGCCGAGGGCCGCATCTCCTATGGCGATGTCGGCATCTGGGATGACACCCACATCGCGCCGCTCGCCGACATCGTCGATTTCCTCAAGCGCCACGGCGCGGCGGCAGGCATTCAGCTCGCCCATGCGGGCCGCAAGGCCTCGACCCCGATCCCATGGCGCAACGGTTTTGACGAGCGCGAGGACGAAAAGGAGGCGGTCGGCTTCGAGGCTTGGACGCCCGTTGCCCCGAGCGCCGAAATCCACGCCGAGAACAAGGGTTTTACAACCCCCCGCGCCATGACTGAGGCCGACATCGCCGCAACGGTCGCGGCCTTCGCCGCCGCCGCAGTGCGTTCCGACCGGGCCGGTTTCGACATGGTCGAGGTCCACGCTGCTCATGGCTACCTCATCAACCAGTTCCTCTCGCCCATCTCCAACCACCGCACCGACCACTATGGCGGCAGCCGCGAGAACCGCATGCGCTTCGGGCTCGAAGTCGTGGCGGCGGTGCGCGCCGTGTGGCCGCAAGGCAAGCCGCTGTTCGTCCGCATCTCCACCACCGACGGCAGCGCCGGCGGCTGGGCCGTGGAGGACAGCGTCGCTTTCGCCCGCGAACTGGCAAAACTCGGCGTCGATGTGGTCGATTGCTCGTCGGGCGGGTTCGAGGGTTATGGCATCAAGCCCGCCCCGCTCTACCAGGTGCCGCTGGCCCGCGCGGTGCGCGAGGCCGGCATCAAGACCATGGCGGTCGGCCTCATCAGCGAGCCCGAGGACGCCGAGCGGATCATCGCCGAGGGCGATGCCGATCTCGTCGCCCTCGCCCGCACCGCGCTCGACGATCCGAGCTGGCCTTTGCGCGCCGCCCGCACGCTGAAAATCGGCACGCACGACCTCTGGCCCATCCAGGAACGCGGTCGCATGCCCGGATGGGAAAAGGTGCTCGGCAAGATCTGACGGACTGGTCGCCGGGCGTCAGCGTCCGGCGGTCAGCCTGTTGGCCAGCGGGAAGGCGATGCGCGTGCTGATCTGCGTCAGGAGGAACGCGATCGGCCAGGCGATGATGAACTGCATCGGCCAGGCGCGCAGCCAGGTCTCGGTCGGCCCGAGCGCGATCAGGCTCATGATGCCGGACATGGACAGCGCCATCATGAAGGTCATGAGCAATTGGGCGACGAGGAGGGTTTTCTTGGGCATTTGTCGGTCTCGCATTGGGGATGGCGGCCGACAGGAGATCCCGTCAGGCACCATCCGGTTGGATTGGTGCCGTGGGTTCGCGCTACGGCGACTCTATCCCGCTTGCGCGAGGGCTGGAATAACCGCACCAGCCTCAGAATTTTTTCGACCCGCCCGACCTACGGGCCGATAACGACGAAGTCAACCGCAGTGCAGCCATGCGTCCTCCGGGCCACAGTGAATCCCCCATTTGCCCTGATTTCCGCCAAACACCGCGCCCAGCCTTGCGCGGCCGCATCCGCCTTCCCATGTCCGCCTGATCCAGAGGGAGACCCCATCGATGACGACCCGGACCGCGCTGTTCGCGCTTCTCGCCATGTGGGGAGTGGGCACCCTGATCGACCTGCCCGCCATCGCCGAAGACAAAGTCGCCGGAGCGCAGGCCGATGACGACGCCGACGATGACGACGCCTCCCCCACCAAGCGCAGCCTGATCAACCGCGTCTGGGTCAAGGAGGACGAGGCCGGCCTGCCGGGCGTGATGCGGATTTTCCTCTCCGACGGCACGCTGGTGCAGGACTCCTGCTGGGAAACCCACCGCCTCAGCGAATGGAAGATGACCGCCGACAACGCCGTGAGCTGGAACGAGGACGGCATGGACATCTCCGCAGAAATCCTCGCCGTCTCCGCCGACAGCCTCACCCTCGCCCTCAAGCTGGGCAACGACACGGTCGAGGAACACTACACCCCGGCGGCGGTGCCTTATGTCTGCCCGGACATGCCGAAGTAGGCGGTCACACCGCCAGCCAGCCGTTGTAGGCGACCAACCGTCCGAGGACCGGCAGGCCGATTTCGACGTCGAACACGTGCCGCCCCTCGGCATCGACGCGCTCGGTTGCCCTGATCCTCGGCAGAAGCATTCGAGGGATCGGCACACGCCCGAGGCGGCCGGCAACCAGCACCATGTCGAGTCCGTCG
>DAORUH010000188.1:0-4458 GCA_035433065.1 Devosia sp.
GAAACCGAAGTCTGGATCAAGCTGCACAAGACCGGCTCTGGCCTGCCGTCGATCACCGCCAAGGAAGCGATCGACGTGGTGCTGTGCTGGGGCTGGATCGACGCCATCCGCAAGGGCTTTGACGAGACGAGCTTTCTGCAGCGCTACACGGTGCGCGGCAAGAAGAGCATCTGGAGCAAGATCAACGTCGACAATGTCGAGCGGCTGATCGCCGAAGGCCGGATGACGGCGCATGGCCTGAGGCATGTCGAGGCGGCGAAGGCCGATGGCCGCTGGGACCGCGCCTATGGCGCGGGCGAAAAGCTGGAAACGCCGCCTGAGTTGATGGCTGCGATCCGGGCCGAACCGAAGGCGCTCGCGACGTATGAGGGGCTGAGCGCGCAGAACCGGTTCGCGCTCGCTTTCCGCACGCACAACCTCAAGACTGAGGCCGGCCGGAAAAAGAAGATCGAGACCTTTGTCGCGATGCTGAAAAAGGGCGAGACGATCTATCCGCAGGGCGTGAAGAAGGCCCCGGCGAAGGCGGCAGTTGCGAAGAAGGCGGCGAAGCCGTGAGCACGTTCGTCGCGTTCCTGCGCGGGGTGAACCTGGGCAAGCGCCAGATGAAGATGGCCGAGCTGAAAGCCTGCTGCGAGAGCCTCGGGCTCACGGCGGTGAAGACCATTCTGGCGAGCGGCAATGTGCGGTTCGAGGCGCCGAGCGACAAGGGTCTGAAGGACCGGCTTGAGGCCGCGATGCTCGAACAATTCGGCTTCCCCGTGAAGGTGACTTTGCGTTCGGCCGATGACATCGAAAAGATGATCGCCAGCGCGCCTTTCGCCAAGCTCGGGCCGGATGACGATGTGGCGCTGCATGTGCTGTTCGCCGAGGAGAAGCTCCTGCCGAAGCCGGACCTGTCCCCGCTGCCCGGCCACATCAGCGTGGCGCGGATCGATGCGCGCGAAATCTACTTCGTCGCGCACCGGCTGCCCAATGGGCGCTATACCGAGGGCATGGAAAAGATCGACAAGCTTCTGCCAAAGGGCGCGCTCGTCACCATGCGCAACTGGAACACGATCGGAAAACTGCTGCAATGATCACCGTCCTCGGCTCCACCAGCCTCGACTTCATCGGCACCGTGAGCCGCCTGCCGAAGCCCGGTGAAACCGTGCCCGGCGGCGTGTTCCGCACCGCGGCCGGCGGCAAGGGCGCCAACCAGGCGCTGGCGGCGCGGCGCGCCGGGGCGGCGGTGACGATGTTCGCCGCGGTGGGCGATGACGCCTATGCCAGCGACGCGCTGGCCGAGCTGAAAGCGGGCGGGGTGGACCTGACGCATGTGCCGCGGGTTGCGGGCGTGGCCACGGGCATCGCGATGATCTTTGTCGATGCGAAGGGCGAGAATGTCATCGCGATTTTGCCCGGCGCCAACGGCACGCTGGGGGTCGCCGAGGCGGAGGCGGCGCTGGCGCCGTTGCAGCGCGGCGACATCCTGATGTTGCAGCAGGAAGTGCCGGTGGCCTGCACCGACCGGGCGCTGGAACTGGCGAAGGAGAAGGGCGTCATCAGCATCCTCAACACCGCGCCGTTCCTGCCGACGACGCCGACTTCGGCGCGTTCGGCCGCGATTGTCATTGCCAACGAAACCGAGTTTGCGTTGCTTTGCGGCGGGCGGGACGAACCGCTTGAACAGCTGATGGATACGTGGGTGAAGGAGACCGGCAACACGATCATCGTGACGCTCGGCCCGGACGGAGCGCGCGCGGCGACGCCGGATGGCGCGTTCAGTGTGCCGGCGATGGCGGTTGTGCCGGTCGATACGGTGGGCGCGGGGGATACGTTCTGCGGGTATCTGGCGGCCGGATTGGACGGCCGTCTCGATTTGCAGGACGCGATGCGGCGGGCGGCGGTGGCCGCGAGCCTCGCGTGCCTGAAGCCGGGGGCGCAGCCGGCGATCCCGATGGCGGATGAGGTGGCGAGGGCGGTGCGGTAGGCAACGTGCCTGCCTCGCCCCCCGCCCCAGCTCTGCTACGCGCCGTTGGCGCTAGCGGCGCTACCCTCCCCGCGAGGGGGAGGGTAGAGAGGGGCGTGCCAGCAATGGTTCGAGGTGGTCTTCGAAGAGGAGGCCGGGGCGGGTGGTTAGGGCTTCGGGGTAGGACTCTTCGGCGAGGAGCGAGAGTTCGAGGAAGCGCATGAGGCCGGTGGGGCCGGAGGCGTCGGCCATCGGATAGTGGCCGGCATTGAGGCGCGCGAGCAGCGTCAATTTTGACTGGATCATCCGCTCCGAGAAGCCGGGGCCGTTGCTCATCGAGGTCGAGACCTTGAGATAGTCGTGTACCGGCGTGCCGATGTGGAAGCTTTGCCCGGCGGTGCGCCAGAGCTGCAGCAGCAGTTCGAGATCGGTCATGTTGGTGAGGTCGAGATCGTAGCGCGCATCGCAGCGGCGGCGGTCCCAGGCGATCATCGAATCCATCGAGAGGCAGGTGAACTTGTGCGTGCCGGGGGTGAGCACGCGGTCGGGGCCGGCGCCGACGCGGCGCAGCGGGCGGTAGCGGTCGTCCATCACCGCGAGTGCCGAGGAGACGATCGGGTAATCGGCGAGCGCCGCGGTGACGCGTTCGAGTTTTTGCGGCTGGAAGCGGTCGTCGGCGTCGAGGATCGCGACGTGGGGCGTGTCGATGAGGTCGAGCGCGAAGTTGCGCGCGCGCGAGGCGCCGCCCCCGATTGTGCCGCTCGACAGGAATTTCATGCGCGGGTCGCGAACCCCCTGCGCGGCGAGGAACGCCTCGTAGTCGGCTCCGTCGTCGGCGACGATGAAGAGCTGCCAGTCCGGGTAGGTCTGGGCGAGGACGCTGCGCACGCCTTCGGCGATGAAGGGCTCGGCCCGGAAGGCCGGCATGATCACGGAAATCGTCGGGTTCACGCGCTGTCTCCGGGCCGTTTCGGGGTCTTGAAGCACCCCCGCCACTGCCCCATATCTGAGCCGGACCGGCGGTGCCACAAGAAGAGGGCTGCCGGGCCAGTGTTGCTTCTCAAGGACGGACACATGTCGCGCGTCTCGTTTTTCTCGGCGCCGTTCCTGCTGGGCTTCGATGCCCTCGAGGAACGTGTTGATCGGCTCAGCAAGGCCGCTGACGGATATCCGCCCTACAATATCGAACGCACAATCGATGCGTCAGGCGCCGAAAGGTTCCTGATTTCGATTGCAGTCGCAGGATTTGCTGAAACCGAGCTCGATGTCGTCGCCGAGGATCACCAACTGGTGGTGCGCGGGCGGCAGAAGGAAGACGGACAGCGCGAGTTCCTGCACCGGGGCATCGCCGCACGGCAGTTTCAGCGGAGCTTCCTCCTGGCCGACGGCGTTGTGATCGAAGGAGCAACATTGCGGAACGGCATGCTGATCATCGCGGTCGTTCGGCCAAAGGCGGAGAAGGTCGCCCGCCGTATCGAAATTCGTTCTGCCTAGAAAGGGGAACAAGAATGCAAGAGAGACCCGAAGAGACATTGGCCCCCAACCCGCTCAGGGATCTGACGCCGGCGCAGTTCATGGCGCTGGGCGGCAATGCGGTGGTCTATATCAAGCAGATCACCGGGCCCGATCTCGCCCAGATGATGGGACAGGACGATCTCGCCGAGGAGCCGGAATATCATCTGGTGGTGTCGGCGGACGGCTCGCCCCTGCTCATTGCCGACAGCGCGGAAGCCGCGGCTGACTGGCTGAGCGACAAGAACTACGGGATCGTGGCGCTCCACTGATCCCGTCCGCGCCGCCGCGCGTGCGCATGCGGCGGCGCCCCCAATTCACCCGGCATCGCGAGAGACGTCAGGCGGCCTTGGCGATCCGGCGGGTCAGCACGTCGTGCAGGCGCGCCGGGGTGTCGGCGGCGCGCAGCTGATCGACCACCGCCTCGGTGCGCAGGATGCGGGCCACCATCGCCAGCGCCTTGAGGTGGTCGGCGCCGGAGCCGAGCGGCGCCAGCAGCA
The DNA here is from genome assembly GCA_035433065.1 of Devosia sp. Lineage (GTDB taxonomy): Bacteria > Pseudomonadota > Alphaproteobacteria > Rhizobiales > Devosiaceae > Devosia_A. The sequence goes on from DAORUH010000188.1 coordinate 3,961, forward strand.
TCATCACCAGGTCCACCGGCTGGTCATCGATCGAGTCGAAATCGATGGGGTGGGTGAGGCGTGCGAACACCGCGCTGACGCTTCGCAGGCCCGGCAGCTTGCCATGCGGGATGGCGATGCCGTTGCCGAGCCCGGTCGAGCCGAGCGCCTCACGGTTGTCGATGGCTTCGAAGACGTCGTCGGCGCTCTGGCCGGTCTGTGCGGCAGCGGTTGCCGCAAGCATCTTCAGCACGTTGGTCTTGCTGGTCTCGTCCGTGCAAAACACCACGGACTCCTCTGGGAGGATGTCGGCCAATTCCATCAAGATTACCCTGTTCGAAGAGTTCGGTGGGGGTCGCGCTCCAGAGCCCTAGTTTGCGCGAGGGGCTGCGTCGATCCAGCCAATATTCCCGTCGGCGCGGCGATAGACCACATTTAGTCCGCCATGTCCAGCATGCCGGAACATCACCACTTCGGACTGAGTATGATCCAGTTCCATCACCGCTTCTCCTACGCTCA
>DAORUH010000189.1:0-4402 GCA_035433065.1 Devosia sp.
CCAGCGCGGCGGCGGCGATGCCGGCGCGGTCGAGACCGGCCTCGGCATACATGTCGTTCTGCGACGACTGTTCGGTGAACACGTCGGGGATCATCAGTGGGCGGAAGCGCAGCTTGCCATCGAGCAGGCCGTGGCTCGCAAGGAAGGTTGCGACGTGGCTGCCAAAGCCGCCAATGCCGCCTTCCTCGATGGTCAGCAGCGCATCGTGCGATGTTGCGAGCCGGCCGATCAGTTCTTCGTCGAGTGGCTTCATGAAGCGCGCATCGGCGACGGTAGGGTTGAGGCCGAAGGCGGCGAGTTTTTCAGCCGCCGCGAGGGTTTCGCCAAGGCGGGTGCCGTAGGAGAGGATCGCCACTGCCGATCCCTGCTTCACGATGCGGCCCTTGCCGATCGGCAGGACGGAGCCGTGCGCCGGCATGTCGACGCCAGAACCATCGGCGCGCGGATAGCGGAAGGCGATCGGGCCGTTGTCATAGGCCGCGGCGGTCGCCACCATATGGCGCAGTTCTGCCTCGTCGGCGGGCGACATCAGCACCATGTTGGGGATCGCGCCGAGATAGGCGGCGTCGTAGTTGCCGGCATGGGTCGGGCCATCGGCGCCGACATAGCCGGCACGGTCGATGGCGAAGCGCACCGGCAGGTTCTGCACCGCCACGTCGTGCACCACCTGATCATAGGCGCGCTGCAGGAAGGTCGAGTAGATGGCGCAGAAGGGCTTGAGGCCCTCGGTCGCGAGGCCCGCCGCGAAGGTCACGGCGTGCTGTTCGGCAATGCCGACGTCGAAGGTGCGGGTGGGGTAGAGTTCGGCGAACCGGTCGAGGCCCGTGCCGGTGGGCATGGCGGCGGTGACAGCGACGATACGGTCGTCGCGGCTGGCTTCGTCAATGAGGCTTGAGGCGAAAACCGAGGTGTAGCTCGGCGCGTTCGATGGGGCCTTGGCCTGCGCGCCGGTGATGACGTTGAACTTCGACACGCCGTGGTATTTGTCGGCCGAGTTCTCGGCGGGCTCGTAGCCCTTGCCCTTCCTGGTGACGACGTGGACGAGGAACGGGCCGCTGCCGGCGTCGCGCGCGTTCTCGAGCACGTCCATCAGGTCGTTCAGGTTATGCCCGTCGATCGGGCCCACATAGAAGAAGCCGAGCTCCTCGAACAGCGTGCCGCCGGTGAAGAAGGAGCGCGCGAATTCCTCCGTCTTCCTCGCCGTCTCGTGGATGATGCGCGGCATCTTCTCGGTGATCGACTTGGCGGTGTCCCGCACGCCGCGATAGACCGGGCCCGAAACGAGCTTGGCGAGGTACGAGCGCAGCGCGCCGGTCGGCGGCGCGATCGACATGTCGTTGTCGTTGAGGATGACGATCAGCCGCGCATCCATCGCACCGGCATTGTTCATCGCCTCATACGCCATGCCCGCCGACATCGCGCCGTCGCCGATCACGGCCACGACGTTGCGGCTTTCGCCCTTGAGCTCGGAGCCTACGGCCATGCCGAGGCCGGCGGAAATCGAGGTCGAGGAATGGCCGGCGCCGAACGGATCGTATTCGCTTTCGGCGCGGCGGGTGAAGCCGCTGAGGCCATCCTTCTGGCGCAGTGTGCGGATGCGGTCGCGCCGTCCGGTCAGCACCTTGTGCGGATAGGCCTGGTGGCCGACGTCCCAGATCAGCCGGTCGTCCGGCGTGCTGAACACGGCGTGGATGGCAACCGTCAGTTCGATGACGCCGAGGCCGGCACCAAGATGTCCACCGGTCACCGACACCGCATCGATCACTTCGCTGCGCAGCTCATCGGCCACCTGCCGCAATTGTTCGCGGTTCAGCGACTTCAGATCGGCCGGAGACGCGATCGAGTCGAGCAGGGGTGTGGGCACAGTGTCAGCCAATGGATCAGCCTTGTCAGAATTTGGCCCTGACTTAGTGAGTAGCAAATGCCAATGCAATCAAAAGCGCCAGAGCGCCCGGTCAAGTTTTCGGGGAGATTTCGTGCAGTCCGGCCGCAACCCGGTCAGTTGGAGGCAATCAACAGCGGTGCGGCTTCGACGAACCGGTCGTAGGCGGCGCCAGTCGCCGATTCCGGCAGGAAGCCGAGGCGGCTGGTCATCGGGCCGAGTTCGGTCTGTTTGTCGAGATAGCCTTCGGCCTCGCTCAGCACTGCAAAGTGCCTACCGGACATGGCGACCGGCATGACCAGCGTTTCGTTGACGTGGTCGAGTTCGGGGGCGACCAGTTCGATATCGCGCGTTTCGATGCTGGCGATATCGAGCCGGCTCTGCGCGAGGCCCGCCACGGCGACCGCGACGGTCTTCGGCGCGGCGGCCGTGTCGAGGGCGCTGAACGTCAGGTCGAACATGCCCTTGAGTTTTGGCGTGCTGCCGCCAAGCGAAGCGGTGACCGGGGTGGTCGAGAGCTGCGGGTTGGGCACCACGGTGGTGACCTTGGGGACCGACGCCGTGGTTTCGCGCTCGATGATCATCCGCAGGGCGCGCTGCGCCTCGGGATCGGGCTCGACCGCGTAGGCGGTGACGAGGTTCGCCCCTACGCCGGCGGCGTCTCCGCCGAGGGCGGCGAGGGCGTCGAGGGCGCTGCCGCCACGGGACGGCGTGAGGGTTGCGAGCAGCATCTTCTGCGATTTCTGCGCTGGAACCGGGGCGCCGCCAGCGAGTTCAGCGGAGAGCGTCTCGCTGCCGCGGACTACAGGAACAGGCGCCAGGATGTCGATCGCCGGCACGATGCGCTGCGTCGGATCGCCGCCGATCGAAGCCAGCTGGATGGTTGCCGCGCTGTCGTCGCCCGCCATGCGGGCGGGGCGGGACGCGGGGACCGGGGCCACGAGCTTGCCGGGAACGCTGGCCACGACGATATCGCTGTCGGCGATTGCGGCCTCGGGGATCGACATCGTGCCGTTGCAGGGCACGGCGCGGCACTCTTTCCACTGCGCTTCGGCGTAGCGGCGGCCTTCGGCCGAGAGCACCTTGCCGTCGGTGGGGATATGGAGCGTCCGGCCGTCCGGGAACACCTTCTTCAGCTGCGCGCGGGTCATGCGCGGCCAGGCGCGGACGCTGCCGGTGTCGAGATGGACGAAGGGGCTGCCGGAGGTGGGGTAATAGCCGACGCCGCCCACCTGATGCCGCATCGCAGTTTCGCGCAGCTTGGTGAGGTTGACGCCGGGGATGAAGAAGTCGAGCGCCTTGCCCTTCATGTGCTGACTGTTGTCGGCAACGGCCGACGAACGGGAGGCCAGCATGGCGTTGGTTTTCGGTGAGCGATAGGACGAGACGATGTTGATCGGCTGGGTGGCGCGCACGTCGCGATAGACGGCCCAGAGCAGGTCGAAGAGGGCGGGGTCCATCTTCGTCGCGTCCTTGGTCCGCCAGTCGGCGAGGAACACGTTGAGGTCCTTCAACACTCGCGTGTCGAACTTGCCGTTGCGCTTGTAGGTGAAGTGTCCGGTTTCGCCGGTGTGGGTATGGCGCAGGTAAAGCGTCCGGTCGCCCTCGGCCGCCGACACGGGCACAACCGAAGGTGGCAGCAGCAGCGTAAATGCCACGAGGCCCGAAAGGACCATCCGTGCGCCCCGCGCCAGCACTAGACCGAATTTGCCCGTCACGCCCCGAAGCCCAATATTCCAAAAAACACTGCAGAGGAATCTAGCGTCTGGAGCCTTAGAGACTGTTAACGCTAATTCCCCGACCCACGGTCGTCGAACGACCGTTCAACCCCTGAATTCTAGGCAAAAAACGCGGCTGAACCAAGGCCGAAACACTAAGCAGCCGTAAATGCTTGTGCGCAAAGCAAGGCCGGACTTGACGCCCGGCCTGCTCGATGCCGCCCCGATCTGCGCCGCTTCGCGGGGCAGACTACAGCCCGAGCAGCCCGATCATGCGCTTGTTGGCGCCGTAGACGTCGCCGAAGGAGCGGATGGTGCCGTCTTCGTCGACCCTGAGGGTGAAGTAGGTGATGTGCACCGGGATGTGGTTCTTGAGGTTGTTCCACTTCTCGGTCGGGCCGAACTGGCCCTCGAGCGAAGCACGGCTGATCGAGGGTTCGCGGGCCAGCAGGGCGGAGGCGAATTCCATCGGGTTCTGAACGCGCACGCAACCGTGGCTGTAGGCCCTAAAAGAGCGCTGGAACAAGGACTTGGACGGCGTATCGTGTAGATAGACATCGTGCTGGTTGGGAAACAGGAACTTGATCTGGCCCAGCGAGTTGCCCGGTCCCGGACGCTGCCGGACATTGAAATTGCGGATCGAGGTCATCGACCAGTCGATCGAGGCCGCGTTCACGACCTTGCCGCCGTAGAGCAGTTCCATGTTCTGGTTGGCGAGATAGCCGGGATTGGCCGCCAGTTTCGGCCCGATCTCGTTGGTGAGGATCGAGGACGGGACGTTCCAATACGGATTGACGACGAT
>DAORUH010000190.1:0-4328 GCA_035433065.1 Devosia sp.
GGGCTCGATGGTGAAGGAGATGTTGTCGGCGGCCTTCGCGTAGGTCGACTTGCCGAACATCTCGGAGCCGATCTTGAAGCTTTTCGACAGGCCACGAACCTCAAGCTTCGCGCCCTTGCGCCCGCCGACCGTCCGCGGCGCCGCTTTATCCGTCGCGCTCATTGGGTAACTTCCAGCGGATAGAGACAACGCACAGAGCCGGACTCCAGTTTGATCGCCGGCGGCAACTGCCGGTCGCACTCGGGCCTGGCAGAGGAGCAGCGCGGCGCGAACGGACAGGATTCAAGCGTGCCGAGCACCTGGATGGCCGACCCGGGGATCGGCAGGAACGGCGCATCGCCACCCATACGCGGCATCGATTGCAGCAGCGCGCGGGTGTAGGGGTGCCTGGGATTGTCGAACAGCGAGAACACGTCGGCCTCTTCGGCGACGATACCGCCGTAGAGCACGGCCACGCGATCGCAGGTCTGCGCGACGACACCTAGGTCGTGGGTGATCATCACCACACCGGCCCCACGGGCCTCGCAGACGCCCAGAAGAATATCGAGCACCTTGCGCTGGACAGTGACGTCGAGGGCCGAGGTGACTTCGTCGGCGATGATGAGTTCGGGATCGGCTATGAGCGCCGCCGCGATGACGGCGCGCTGGCGCATGCCGCCCGAAAGCTGGTGGGGATAGGAGCGCAGCGTGCGCGCCGGATCGACGATCTTGAGTTCGGCCAGCAGCGACTCGGCGGCGTCCAGCGCCTCCTTGTTGCTGGAGCGCATGTGAACCTGGCGCGCCTCGATCAGCTGATCGGCGATGGTACGCACCGGGTCGAGGGCGCTCAGTGCATCCTGAAACACGTAGCCGATCTTGCTGCCACGGACTTCGCGCAACCGCGAAGTCGGTGCCCCGACCAGCTCTTCGCCCTTGAAGCGAACGCTGCCCCCGATCTTGGCGGAGGCGGGCAGCAGCCCGATGATGCCTTTGGCCGTGGCGGACTTGCCCGCTCCGGACTCGCCGACAACTCCAAATACTTCGCCCTTGGCAACCGAGAAGCTCACCGACGACACCGCGGTCACTGGACCGAAGCGCACCGAGAAGTTTTCAATCTCGAGCAGAGGCGCGTCGTTTCCGGCTTTGCCGGCCTTCATGGCTTGGCCATCGATACGGAATCCTTCACCCACTATTCGGCCCCTGCATCCATATAATGGAACCTTTGGCGCTTCAATTGCGGTTGGCGGGTATAGACAGCGACTATCGCCTGCCTGTCAACCCACATGTTGAAACTCTGCAACGCCACGGCCAACCACCTCTTTGCCTTCGGAATTTGCGAGGCGGAACAACATCCTGGCCGGTTCGCGCCATGCCTCCAGCCGGAGTTGGTCGCCCGGAAACACCGGCGCGACAAAGCGCGCCCGCAGACTGGTGAGGCGCTCGCCGGCACCCTCGCCTGCCCCGTTGCGAAGCGCGTGGCCGGCCATACCGACGATCGAGAGGCCATGCAGAATCGGGCGGTCGAACCCCGCCTTGCGTGCCACCGCCGGATCGGAGTGAAGCGGATTCATGTCGCCGGACAGACGATAGACCAGCGCCTGCTGAACCGTGGTCGGAATAGGGATGACCCAATCAGGCGGCCGGTCCGCGGTGTCCCAGGCCACCGCCGGCGGCGCGGGATCGTGCCGCCCATCGACGGCAAAGCCGCCATTGGCGCGGCAGAAGGTGACCTGCTCATACTCGGCGAGCAACTGCCCCGATGCGGCATCGGTCAGATCCCGGCGCACGGTAACCAGCGCACCGCGGCCTTCGCCCTTGTCGGTGACGCTGGTAACCCGATGCTGGCCGCACACCGTGCCCTCAGCCGGCTGGGGCGCATGGAGGCGCAGCGCGACCTCGCCCACCATGATGCGGGTGTAGTCGATGCCGACCGCGGGATCCTTCATCCACGGCCCCAGCCGCGCCAGATTCATCGGCATGGTCACGACGGGACGCGGCGGCTCCACCGCCACATATTGAAGCGCTGCCGGATCGAGGGGATCGGCTCCGATATTGAGGCCCAAAGCATAAAGCATGCAGTCGCGCGCCGTGTACGTCTGGTACACCGGCTCGAATGTGTGCGCCTTGAGACCGTCGTAGTCGATCAACCAGTATCTCCCGCAAGCGGTGGGTGCTGACGAGAACCCGTGCGGCCCGCCAACTGGACCCGCCTCTCCTCGGCGGCCCTTGTAATCGTTGATGTTCCCGGAAATAGTCCATATATTGGAACGTCAAGCAACAGGGTCAGTCTGCGATATGCAGGCGATCTTGGCAAACGAATTCCACATAGTGGATAGATCGGTGAGGAAAATGGCAGCCAAGGGCACAGAATTCCATCTACCGGAAGAATCTGTGGGAGAGTCGTCGTTCACGACGGATGCGGGATGGGCGCGCTATCTCGATAGCGCTGCCCCACAGGGTGCACAGGGCACGGTGCGGATCGCCGCCCTGCTGCGCATTGTCGCCGCCCACAATGCCTCCGGCATGAAGCTGAACGAAATCGGCCGCCTCGCGGGGCTGGAGCAATCCACCGCGCACCGGATCGTCACCGCCCTGACCAGCGTCGGCTTCCTCGCCCGTGAAGCGCAGACCCGCCGCTACCATCTCGGGCCGCTGCTGTTCGAACTGTTCACCACCGCCTTCCCGCACTTCAACATCCGCGAGATCTGCCTGCCGTCGATGACGACGCTGGCCGAGCTGATGGGCGACACGGTCTATCTGACAGTGCGCAGCGGTTTTGACGGGATCTGCGTAGAGCGCCGCGAGGGCAGCTATCCGATCCGCACCTGCACGGTTGAAGTCGGCCAGCGCCGGCCGCTTGGCGTTGGCGCCGGCAGCCTAGCCCTGCTTGCCGCCCTGCGGGACATGGAAATCAGCACGGTGCTCGAGCAGAATGCCGAACGCTACCCGGCCTTCGGGACCAGCGCGGAAGCCATCCGCAACGGTATCGCCCGCGTGCGCGCCGAGGGGTTCGTCCATCAGGACGCTGTCACTTCGAGCGACGTGAAAGCCCTGGCTCTCCCGATCAAGGGCAAGACTGATCATCCGTTCGGCGCCATGAGCGTGACGGCGATCGCCAGCCGCATGACGCCGGAACGCGCTCATGAAGTCCTGGGCAGCCTGCGCGGCGAGATCGACCGGATCGAACTCAAGATCAGCGCGCTGGGCTACGTCTAGAGGCGCCTGTTGAGCGGGACGCGCCGCCGGCGCGACGCCCCTCGCAAATCACGCGGTCCAGTGTAGTGTCCCCCGAACGGCGCGCTGCCTTTGGCAGGCGCGCCGATTGCGCAAACCCGGGGGAGGCGCCGATGGAAAACAACCGTTCCACACTGGGTCGCGACGCCTACCACGCGATCAAGACCGCGATTCGCGAGGGCATTTACCGGCCCGGCGAGCGCCTGCGCGAAGACGAGGTGGCGAAGCGCTTCGGCATCAGCCGGACCCCGGTGCGCGAGGCGCTGGCGCGGCTGCAGGACAAGGGCCTGATCGAGGCCGGATCGGGCCGCGGCCTTTCGGTCACCGTACTCGACATGCAGCAGATCTTCGAGCTCTACGCCCTGCGCGAGGAGATGGAGGGCGTGGTGGCCCGATTCGCCGCCCAGCACGCCACGCAGGTCGAGATCGAAAACCTCACCCAGCTGAACGAAAGCTTTTCACGGGCAACCGAGCCGCTTGAAGCCTCCCGGCTCAACCGGTTGTTCCATGATCGGCTGCACGATGCCGCCCGCAACCGATACCTGCAGGTGGCCGTCGAAGAGCTTCACGACAGCATCGCCCTGCTGCCGACCACGACATTCCACAAGGAAGGCCGCGTCGCCGATGCCACGGCAGAGCACGAGACGATCATCGATGCGATCCGCCGGCGCGACGCGGATACGGCCTGGAAGGCTAGCCGCGAACACATCTCCAACGCCCTGAAGACCCGCCTCTCGCTCATGCAGGCCACCTGAACGGCGCATCTAATGCGGACGTGCACTTGTGCTCGCGCCGCATTTTTGCATACAACTGCATACAAACGAGTTGGACGGCGTTCGCCGTTTGCTGGCGAGAAGTTCATGGCGAAAACCCAATCCTCCGACATCTCCGCAACGGTCTGGGACCTGATCGTGGTCGGCGGCGGCAACGCGGCCCTGTGCGCCTCGATCGAAGCCGCCGAGGCCGGCGCCCGCGTGCTGCTGCTCGAAGGGGCGCCGAAGCCCTATCGTGGCGGCAATTCCCGGCACACGCGCAATTTCCGCTGCATGCATCAGGGGCCGATGTCGGTGCTGACCGACGCCTATGGCGAGGACGAGTACCTCAAGGACCTGATG
>DAORUH010000191.1:0-4319 GCA_035433065.1 Devosia sp.
GGCGGCGGGCCCGAGATCGCCCGCGCCGTTGGTGCCCATCACGGCGGCGAGTTCGATCGTTCCTTCCCTGCCCTCCGGATCGCTGAGCGTCCCGGCCGCCGAGCGCGCCGCGAGGAACGCCATCGGCGCATCGGGCATGTCGTAGTGGACCACCTCGATGCCGTTGCTCAGTGTCGCGGTCTCTGCCACCGGCGGGGCCGCCACAGCCGGCTCGGCCGCCTCGAGCTCAGGCATGTCGACATGCGGGCGCTCGGGGGCGGTGAACGGCTCTGCCGTGCCCGTCGCCTCGGTCAGCATCGGCGGATAGCTGCCGCGCTCGCCCGGCCGCACGATGGCCAGCGAGGCATCCTCCGGCTGCAGGTTTTTCCGCGCCGCATCGAGCACTTCGGCCGGAGTCGCCGCCGCGATGTACGGGTCGTCCTCGGCCGCATAACCCGGCTCGTCCGCGGCGATCGTGTAGGTGATGATGTTGTCGGCGAAGGTCAGCTGATCCTCGTTGGCGACGCGGTCGCCGAGGATGATCTTGCGGCGCTCGCTGGCAACCTCCGCCTCGCTCTGCGGCGCGGCGAGATAGCTGGCGATGGCGGCGCGGGTCGCCGCCTCCGCTGCCGCCACATCAACCCCCTCGGCAACGCTGACTTCGACAACGAACTGCCCGCCGAGATTGCCGCCCCACAGGTATGCCCAGGCATTGTCGGCAATGCCCTTGTCGACCAGCGCATCCCGCAGCACGCCGTATTCGTCATTGCCGAGCAACTGCTCGCTGAGCCGCAGCAGGCTGTTGTCGGCATCGCGCAGCGGCGCGGTGGCCCATGAGAAGAACAGCCGCGGCGTCGGCACCCGGTCCACCAGTTCGGTCCGCGCGCGTTGCGGCGTGACCTCGGGGATGTTGAAGGTTGGCGGCACGGCGCCCCGCGCGATCCTACCGAACGTATCCTCAATCAGCGCTTTCGCCGTCTCCGGCTCGAAATCGCCGACGAGGGCCAGCACCGCATTGTTGGGCACGTAGAACGTGTCGAAGAAGCCGTGCACGTCAGCGATGGTCGCCATCTTCAGGTCGGCCATCGAACCAATGATGCTGCGGCTATAGGGGTGCCCCTTGGGATAGAGCTGCGCCTGCGCCACCAGCAGGGCCGAGCCGCCCAGCGTATCGAGGGTGTTCTGGCGCATCTCGTTCAGCACCACCTCGCGCTGGGTGTCGAGGTCTTCCGCCGTGATCGCCGCGCCCTGGTTGGCCATGCGATCGGCCTCGATGGCCAACATGTAGGGCAGCGCCGAGGCGAGGCCGCGCGTGTAGTAGACCGTGTAGTCGTTCCAGGTGGAGGCGTTGATATCGGCCCCGACCGTGCCATAGGCGGCATCGATGTCCGGATAGGCGGGCGTGCCCATGAACATCAGGTGCTCGAACAGGTGCGCAAAGCCCGAGCGCCCCGGCGGCTCGTTCACCGCGCCGACCTTGTAGCCGATGTCCACCACGACCTTTGGCACCCGGTGGTCGGGCACGAGAATGACGTCGAGGCCGTTGGCAAGCTGGTAACGAAGCAGTGGACCTGTATCCCGCGCGAAAGCGCCACCGGACAGCGCGGTAGCGGCGATGATGAGAATGGCGAGGTATTTCATGCGGCCCACAAAAGCAAACAGGGCGACCTGACGCGGGCCGATGGACTGCACTCTGGCCCGCCCCGCGCAGCGTGGCAACCGCACGGCCCTTTCGGCTGTTGACCTTGCCATCATGTCAAGGTTTACCCACATCCGGGCATCGACAGGAGAGTCTCATGCAGATCGGCGCCGCCGCCAAAGTCACCGGTGTTTCCGCCAAGATGATCCGGCACTACGAAGCCATCGGGCTCGTCCCCTCGGCCGACCGGCGAGAGAGCAACTATCGCGACTACGGCCCGAGCGACGTGCACCGGCTGGGTTTCATCCGCCGCGCGCGCGACCTCGGCTTTTCCATCGAGGAAATCCGCGATCTGCTGCGCCTGTGGGGGGACCGCGACCGTTCCAGCGCCGACGTCAAGCGCCTGACGCTGGCCCACATCGCCGATCTCGAGCAGAAAATCGCCGCCCTCAAGGACATGCGCGACACACTCAGCCACCTCGCCGGGTGCTGCGACGGCGATCACCGGCCCGATTGCCCGATCATCAAGGGCCTCGAGGGCCTCGCGCCCCTGCCCGCGACCCACCATCACCACCGCGCCCACGACAATCTCAGGCACGGCAGCTGACGGTTCGGACACCCGAAAGTGCCGCAAGGCCGATGTTGGGGGACATCGGCCTTGCACAAAGCGCTTGGAGGTCGCTTTGAAATGCGCAGCCTGGGGGAAGGCCGCGCGGAGCCGGGTCGACGAAACATCGACGCCGGAGGGCGAGAAGAAAACGGGCGGCGCGCCGGAAGGTTGCGCCGAATTCAGAAAATATTTGGGCCGGCCTCAAGGGCCGGCCCGACTGCGCTTTGGAGGAGCGTAAGTCGCTGAATCAGCTGTTGGTCTCGCCGGGCTTGCGGCGATTGAGGAAGCGCGGCCGGCGGCCGGCCTCGGCGGCGAGCTTGCGGCGCACCGAAGTCGCTCCGACATTCAGCCCGTCGACATGCTGGCTGTACGGCAGCAGTTCGCCGTCGCCGGCCTTGATATAGAGCGGCAGGCGGAGCTTCTTGCCCCAGTTCTGCCATTCGGCGACGATGTTGGCGTTGCCGACTTCTTCGTACACCCGGTAGTTCAGTTCCGGGTCGCCATGCACCAGTTCGATGGCGCTAGACAGCACACCGTCCTCGGTGATGCTGGTGCTCACCGCCACCCCGATATACTCGTCCACCGGCACCTTGATCTTGATCGACACGCCGCTCTTTTCGAGCTGGCGGCGCAGCGCCACGGTCTTCACCGGCTCACGCGGGCCGTTGTCGTTCGCCGCACCGAACTTGCGCGCCCGGAAAGGCTCGGCAGCGGTCTTCGCCGTGCTTCGTGCCCCGAACAACAGAACGACCGACGCGCCCTCGATCCCGACCCCATGCACCATTTTCAACTGCCTCACTGTCAACTTCGAGAGCTGTTTATTCGCGCCCTCGTTATGAGCCCAAATGTACGCGAGCCCCTTGCTGCAGCGCTTAAGAAAAGCGGTTAAGTTTATGTTGTTTTGAAATAGGTTAGCAGCTTCTGACAGGGTGCAAGCTCCGGTTAAGCACGCCCGTCTGCGAGTCGTTAACCGGCTCCCGCGGCGTGCCGCGCGCGCCGTTTTCCGAAACCCTGCCGCCCCGCCCGCAGCCTTGTGTCCCCCCCACCATAGTCCTATTACGGCGCCACCATACTCCGGGCCTTTTCATGGATTTCGACACCACCGCAGCCGAAGACCTGCAGCTCCTCCGTTCAGCGGCGGTGACGGCAGGCATCATAGCCAGCGGCTACTTCCGCAAGGACATCAAGACCTGGACCAAGGAGTTCGACTCTCCCGTTTCCGAGGCCGACATCGTCCTCGACAAGTTCCTGCACTCCGCGCTGACCACTGCCCGGCCCGATTACGGCTGGCTCAGCGAGGAATCCGCGGACAGCCCGCACCGCCTCACTCGCCGCCGCTGCTTTGTCGTCGATCCCATCGATGGCACGCGCGGCTTCATCAAGGGCGAGGACAACTGGACCGTCTGCCTCGCCGTGGTCGAGGATGGCGTCGCCATCGCCGGCGTCGTCTACGCCCCGGCGCGCGACGAAATGTACGAAGCCCACCGGCGCGGCGGGGCCCGCTGCAACGGCAAGCCGCTGATCCGGCAAACGACCCCCGGCCGCCACGCGCCGATGATCCCTGCCCCCGGCGCGGTGCATCAGGAATTGCAGGCCGCCGGCCTCGACTACATCCGTGGCCCGGCCTATCCCTCGCTCGCCTACCGGCTGGTGCAGGTCGCAACCGGCAGGATCGACGCCGCCGTAGCCCGGCGCGGCTCGCAGGATTGGGATATCGCGGCGGCTTCGGTGATCCTCGCGGAAGCCGGCATCGCGTTCGCCGATGTGTGCATGGGTGCCCTGCGCTTCAATCGCGCGGATACCCGTCATGGCGCGCTTGCGGCCTCGGCCGAGGAGTCGCTAAATCCCGTCCTGCACGCGGCGCTGGTCAAGATCTATGGCTGCCCGCCGGTTGAACAGGAAGCGTTCGAGGTCAACACGCCGTGAAAAAGCCCAGCACCAAGGCCCCGGAGAAGCAGTTGCTCCACCTCGTCATCGGCGGCGAACTGGAGAACATCGAGGACGTGACCTTCAAGGACCTGAGCAAGGTCGAGATCGTCGGCGTCTATCCCAACTACAAGTCGGCCTACGACGTGTGGCGGCAGAAGGCGC
>DAORUH010000192.1:0-4221 GCA_035433065.1 Devosia sp.
GCGAGGCCGAGATCGGCGTCGAGGCTGCGCTCGTGGAACTCGTCGAAGATCACGGCGGCGATGCCGCTCAGTTCCGGATCATCGAGGATCATGCGGGTGAAGACGCCCTCGGTGACGACTTCGACGCGGGTGTCGCGGCTGACCCTGCTGTCCATTCGGACGCGGTAGCCGACGGTGGCGCCGACGGGCTCGCCGCGCGATTTCGCCATGAAGGCGGCGGCGGCGCGGGCGGCGGGGCGGCGCGGTTCGAGGACGATGATACGGCCGTCGCCGCGCCATGGCGCGTCAAGCAGCGCGAGCGGAACCCGCGTCGTCTTGCCGGCGCCGGGGGGCGCGACGAGGACGGCTCGGGTGCCGGATTCGAGGGCTTTCAGCAGCTCGGGAAGGGCGGCGTCGACGGGGAGCGGCATGGGCCGCCTCAGTGCATCCGGGGGGAGGAGAAGTCGTTTGGCTCGTCGTCCTCATGCGGCGGGGTCGCCTGCTGGCCGGGCGGCGCGAGGTCGGGGTGGTGTTCGCGCTTGCTGACGCGCGGGCGGTGCATCAGATCGAAGCGCCAGGCGGTGAAGGCGAAGACGGCTGCCGCGGCCACGACCAGGATACCGGCGCCAAGGAAGGGGGCGCCGGGGAAGTACATCGACGTGCCCTTGGGGGCGCGGGTGAAGAAGTTGAACAGCTGGGTGGCGAACAGCGGGCCAAGGATGGCGGTCAGCGCGTTGGTGGCGTTGATGGCGCCCTGCAACTCGCCCTGCGCATCGTCGGACACCTGCCGGGACATCAGCGAGTTGATGGCGGGACCCGCAAGGCCGGCGAGCGAGCCGACGAGCAGGAAGCCGTAGAGCCCGAACGGGGTGTGGATGAACGACGTGCCGATCATGGCGACTGACGCCGCCAGCATGCCGAGAATGACGGTGAACCACTCGCCGACCTTCTTGGTCACCGGGCCGATGAGGAAGGCCTGGCTGATGGCGAAGCCGATGCCGAAGGCGCCGAGCGCGAGACCGATCTGGGCGCTGGAGAAGTTCAGCACTTCGATGGTGAAGTAGTTCCAGACCGACGGGAACGACTGGCTGGCGAGGGTGAACAGCCCGAGCGCGGCGAGCAGCCAGATCACCACCGGATTCTTGCCCAGCGACATCAGCGCGCCGAACGGATTGGCGCGGCGGATGTTGAACTTGCGGCGGCGTTCGAGCGGCAGGCTTTCGGGCAGGACGAACAGGCCGAAGAGGAAATTCGCGCCGGCAAAGAAGGCGGCCGCGTAGAACGGCCAGCGCGGGCCGAATTCGCCGAGCAGGCCCCCGACGACCGGGCCGACGATGAAGCCGAGACCGAAGGCGGCGCCGATCAGGCCGAAGCGCTGGGCGCGCTTTTCGGGCGGCGTGATGTCGGCGATGTAGGCGGTGGCGGTGGCGACCGAGGCGCCGGAAATGCCGGCGATGGTGTGGCCGATGAAGAGGAACAGCACCGACGGCGCAAAGCTCATCAGCGCGTAGTCGATGGTGAGGCCGGCGAGCGCGATGAGGAGGATCGGGCGGCGGCCGAACTGGTCGGACAGGTTGCCGAGCACGAGGCCGAAGGCGAACTGCATCAGCGAATACATGAACGTCAGGTAGCCGCCGATGACGGCCGCATCGGCGACCGTGCCGCCGTTGAGCTGCTTGATGAGTTCAGGCAGCACCGGCAGGGTGATCCCGAGCCCGATCATGTCGAGGAAGATCGTCAGCAGGATGCAGGCGAGGGTGAGGTTCGACTGGGGGGCTACGCGCATGCGGAAAGAGCAGGCCTCTGTTTTGCGGGCAGTTGACACATGGGACCCCGCCTAGGCAAGCGGGGGCACCACTACTGTGATCGGGTTCCGCGCGCGCCCCCGGGGGCGGGCGGCAGGCTGGGTTCGGGGGCGGGATCGTAGTCGTAGAGCCAGGCGAGCCGCTTGAAATGACCGGTGTCGCCCTGCAGGCGGATCACCGCGTTGCGGGCGATGCTGAACGGCCATTCCATGTGGAAGGCAAAGCCGTTGGACTGCGAAATTTTCCGCACGCGATCGACGCGCGGGCGGCGCAGCGCCTGATAGCGGGCGAAGGCGGATTCGGCGTTCGGCTCGGTCATCAGCAGCGGCGCGAGGATCGCGGCATCCTCGATGGCCATCGCCGCGCCCTGCGCCTGGAACGGCAGCATGGCATGGGCGGCGTCGCCGACGAGCCCGATGCCGCCCTCGTGCCACGTGTCCGTGGTGACGGCCGACAGGGGCCAGAAGTTCCAGCTGCCCTCGGCCGCTGCCATGATGGCGTCGAACTGCGGACTGCGCAGCATCGACCACGGGAGTTTTGGGGCGCGCGGCGGGTTCTCGGAGAAGGCCTCCTCGGCCTTTACCTTTGCGAACAGCGCGATGTTGAATTGGCCGCGATGGTGCAGGGGATAGCAGACCGCGTGGTAGCCGGGCGCGAACAGCACGCTCACCCGGTCGGCGGCGACAACGCCATCGAGCGCCGCCATCGGCAGCGTGGTGCGCCAGGCGACGGCGCCGCTATAGGCCGCGTCCGGGCCGCCGATGAGTTCGGTGCGGGTGCGCGAGTGCACCCCATCGGCGCCGACGAGGGCAAAGCCGGTGGTCGAGCGCGCCGAGCCGCTGGCCTCGTCGATGATGACCGAAATGCCGCGCGGGTGGGTGGTTGCGTCGAACGAGCGGACGCCGAACAGGATGTCGATGTTCGCGAAGCGCTTGCAGGCCCGGTAGAGGACATCGGCGAGATCGGCGCGGTGCATCACGGCATAGGGCGCGCCGAACCGCTCGGCGAACGGCCGGCCCAGCGTCATGGTGACCAGCGGCTTTTCGGCGCGGTAGGGATAGACGTCGATGCCGGCGGGCTCGAAGGCGCGTTCGGCCACGGCGCGGTCGAGGCCGAGCTGGTTGAGGACGCGCCGGGCATTGGGGCTGATCTGGAGCCCCGCGCCGACTTCCTGGATCTGCTGGTTGCGCTCGAGCACGACAGCCGTCGCGCCGAACTTCGCCAGCGCAAGCGCCAGCGTCAGGCCGGCAATGCCGGCCCCGGCGATGTAGATGGTGCGGCCGGCTCCGGCCATGACCGGATCAGGCGGCTTCGGACTGATAGACCGCCGACAGCGGGTCGGACGTGCCGGCCGCGAGCTGCGGATTGAAGACGTAGTGGGTGGAGCAGTACGAGCAGACGGTCTCGTTGTCCTTGCCCATGTCGATGAAGATGTGCGGGTGATCGAACGGCGGCAGGGCGCCGATGCACATGAATTCCTTCGACCCAACCTCGATGCGGGTCAGCCCCTCGGTATTGTGGAAGTGCGGAGTTGTGCCGTGGGCCATGGTCGAGCGCTCGTGGATCCGGGTGATTTGCGCCGGAACATATCGAAGGGGGGGAGCGAAGGGAAGCGGTGGGGTTGACTGCTCCCCCCACCCGTCACGCGTTCGCGCGGGAGCGGCCGGGTTCGGTGCGGGGCGCGGGCTCGGGTGGTGGTGTCACCCCCAACCCTAGCTCTGCTACGTCGCTGCGCTCCTAGCGGCGCTACCCTCCCCGCGACGGGGGAGGGTGAAGGGGGGCTGGTGCTTGGGGATGACACTTGGGTGGGGGTGGGGTATTTCGGCCGCGAGCGTGTCGAGGATCAGCCGTGCCCAGCTTTGCCAATGACGGAATTTCCATTGCCTATGAGGTGCATGGGGAGGGCAGGCCGATCCTGTTGATCCATGGGTTCGGGTCATCGGGGAAGGTCAACTGGATCGATACGGGGTGGGTCGAGACGCTGCAGGGGGCGGGGTATCAGCCGGTCACGTTCGACAATCGCGGGCACGGGGGATCGCGAAAACTCTACGATGCGAAGCTGTATTTTGCCCATGACATGGCCGGGGACGCGCTGCGGCTGATGGACCATCTGGGCATCGAGCGGTGCCCGGTGATGGGGTACTCGATGGGGGCGCGGATCGCGGCGTTCCTGGCGCTCAGGCATCCGGAGCGCGTGAGTTGCGAAGTGTGGGGCGGGATGGGGATGAACCTCATCAGCGGGCTCGAGGATTCCGAGGAAATCATCTCGGCGCTGACGGCGGAGTCGCTGGCTGAGGTGAGCGGGCGGATCGGGCGGCAGTTCCGTATCTTTGCAGATCACAACAAGGCGGACCGGGCGGCGCTCGCGGCCTGCATGGTGAATTCGCGCGAGCCGATGAGCGAGGCCGAGGTGCGGGCGATCACCGTGCCGGTGCTG
>DAORUH010000193.1:0-4210 GCA_035433065.1 Devosia sp.
ACCGGCTCGCTGCCGAGCAGCATTTCGAGGAACTGGAACTGCGGCAGGTGCCGGCCGATCACCACGAGGCACACCGTCATCGGCGTCGCGAGGATCAGCCCGATCGGTCCCCACAGCGTCGCCCAGAACATAGCCGAGAGCAGGATTGCCAGCGGCGATACGCCGGTGCTCGATCCGTAGAGGCGCGGTTCGATGACGTTGGCGGTTGTCAGGTCGATGACGAGATAGAGGCCGACCGTCATCAGCAGCATATTCCAGCCCGGATCGACCGCGAAGGCCAGCATGAAGGGCACCACCGCGATGATCAGGGCGCCGACGAACGGGATGTAGCGGAAGAGGATGATCAGGAGGCCCCAGAGCACGGCGCTCGGCACGCCGATCAGCCACAGGCCGAGGCCGAACAGCACGCCATAGGCGGTGTTCACCGCCAGCTGGATAAGCAGGTACCGGCCGACGCGCTTGCTGGCGTCGGCGATGGCGATATTGGTCTTGGAGTAGCGCCCGGCACTGACCAGCCGGATGAACCGGTCCTGCAGATCGGCCCGCCCCAGCAGCAGGAAAATGAGCACCACCGTCACGATGGCGACCGTCGCCACCGGGCCGATGATCGAGCCGAGCAGCGAACTCAGCAGGCCGAGCGGGCCGACATCATTGGAGATGGTCACCGGGATGGGGGCGTTGGGATCGCGGACCGCCCCGTCCTTGGCCGCACCGCTCAACCGCTCGCCTAGGCTTGAGACCGTATTGTTGATCTGTTCGAACAGCCCGCCGCCGAACTGCGACTGCAGCCCCTCGAGCTTGGTCGAGATGGTCTGCTGATAAGCCGGCATCTCTTCGGCCAGCTTGATGACCTGCGTTCCCGCGAGATAGGCGAAGCCGCCGAGCGCACCGATGGCGAGCAGCACCGAGAGGATCACCGCCACCGGATCGGGCAGGTGCAGGCGCCGGCTGAACCAGGTGACCAGCGGGGTCAGCGCAAAGGCGAGGAGAATGGCGAGAACCAGCGGCACCAGGATGCCGGCGCCGAAGTATAACAGCGCTGCGACGATGGCGAAGGTGGCGAGGCCCTCGAAGGCCGTGCGGCGGGGAGGCTCTACGTAGGCGATCTGGCTATCCGGCATCGTGTCCCCGCTGAGTTCGGCAGAGAACGCGTCGGCGGAGGGTTGGTTCCTGAGAGGCCGGGCCGGGGTTGCGACGGCTCGCCCGTTGCCCCGCGGGGAATCATGACCTACATAGGCCGCTCGAAAATCTCATAAAACCAGAGAGTCTGCCGCCGATGGCCCGCCAGTTCATCTACCACATGCACGGTTTGTCGAAGGCCTATTCGGGCGGCAAGAAGGTTCTCGACAACATCAACCTGAGCTTTTACCCGGACGCCAAGATCGGCGTTCTGGGCCCCAACGGCTCGGGTAAATCGACGCTGCTGCGCATCATGGCCGGCATCGACACCGATTTCGTGGGCGAGGGCTGGGTCGCCGAGGGCGCCAAGATCGGCTACCTGCCGCAGGAGCCGCAGCTCGACGAGGCGCTCGACGTGCTCGGCAACGTCATGACCGGCGTCAAGGAAAAGAAGGACATCATCGACCGCTACAACGAGTTGATGATGAACTATTCCGACGAGACCGCCGACGAGGCGACCAAGCTCCAGGACGTCATCGATAGCCAGAACCTGTGGGATCTCGAATCCCAGGTCGAAGTCGCGATGGAAGCCCTCGGCTGCCCGCCGGGCGATGCCGATGTCACCAAGCTCTCGGGCGGCGAGAAGCGCCGCGTGGCGCTCTGCGCGCTCCTGCTGTCGAAGCCCGACCTCATCCTCCTCGACGAACCGACCAACCATCTCGACGCCGAGACCACGGCGTGGCTGGAGCGGCACCTGCGCGAATTCGCCGGCGCGGTGCTGATCATCACCCACGATCGCTACTTCCTCGACAACGTCACCGGCTGGATTCTCGAACTCGATCGCGGCCGCGGCGTGCCCTACGAGGGCAACTACTCGGCCTATCTCGATGCCAAGGCCAAGCGCTTCGCACAGGAAAAGAGCGAAGACGCTGCCCGCATGAAGGTGCTGCAGAAGGAAAAGGAATGGATGGGCCAGTCGCCGCAGGCGCGGCAGGCCAAGTCCAAGGCGCGTATCAAGGCCTATGACGAGTTGGTCAAGATCAACGAGGCGCGCACCCAGTCCAACACTGCGCAGATCATCATTCCGCCGGGCGAGCGGCTCGGCCACAACGTCATCGATGTCGAGGGGCTGTCAAAGTCCTATGGCGACCGGCTGCTTATCGACAACCTGAGCTTCAAGCTGCCGCCGGGCGGCATCGTCGGCATCATCGGCCCGAACGGCGCGGGCAAGACCACGCTGTTCCGCATGCTGACCGGGCAGGAGCAGCCCGACGGCGGCTCGATCACCGTCGCCGAGAACGTGAAGCTCGGCTATGTCGACCAGAGCCGCGACACGCTCAACCCGAACAAGACCGTGTGGGAAGAAATCTCGGGCGGCAATGAAATCCTGATGCTGGGCAAACGCGAAATGAACTCGCGCGCCTACACCTCGGCGTTCAATTTCAAGGGCACCGACCAGCAGAACAAGGTCGGCAACCTCTCGGGCGGCCAGCGCAACCGCGTGCACCTCGCCAAGATGCTGAAGTCCGGCTCGAACGTCCTGCTGCTTGACGAACCGACCAACGACCTCGACACCGAAACCCTCGCCGCGCTGGAAGAGGCGCTGGAGGAATTCGCCGGCTGCGCCGTGATCATCAGCCACGACCGCATGTTCCTCGACCGCCTCGCCACCCACATGCTCGCCTTCGAAGGCGACAGCCACGTCGAATGGTTCGAGGGCAACTTCCAGGACTATGAAGCCGACAAGGTCCGCCGGCTGGGCGCGGATTCCATCAACCCGCACCGGGTGAGCTACAAGAAGCTGGAGCGGTAGGGGTTTGTCGGGAGGGGCCGGAGAGCGCCAAGTGCGGTCGTTGTCCGGCCGAAAGTGCGCGATTCCTGCCCCGCCTAATGCGTCGTGAAGAGCTGGCCGCGGAGCGACTCTACCTTGCCCTTCTCGCGATTCAGCGTTGTCCCCTGGATGATGAGGACGTGCCGTTTGCCACCAAGCTCGAACGCGAGCTTTGGCGACTTAAAGACACGCCCTCCGGCTGGACCATCGAAATTGCCCTGCGCCCTGGCCCACGCGGCGAGATCCAGCACGGCCTCCTCACCGCTCTCCCGGTCGGTCGCGACGACAGTCATCCCCTCGACCCGCAACTCGTAGTAGCCGGGGCGGTCGCCACTGTGGCCGCCGAGGTAAAGGTAGAGACCGCCGAGGTGGACTGGCGTATCCGAAACATCGGTTGCGAGGTAGAACGGCCGCTGGCCACACGGAATCTCGATGCCACAGGACTTGGTGGCCTCAGGCAGTTCAGGGAGCCAGTTGCCGTAGTCGACGATGTCGGAACCTGCAAAAAAGGTATCGCTGGGAACCGGCGTCTCCGGCAGGAGGGGCGGCATCTCGGCGGCGAACACAAGTGCTTCGGCGTTCATCGGCGCGAAGGAGAGGCCGTTGGCCAACGGCCCTAGAACCTCTGAGGAGAGTTTCTCGACGACAAGAAGGTGGGCTTTGCCAGCCGCCTCGACCGGCAGGCGGGGTTGTTCGATAAGATGGATGAAATGGCTCGTGTATCCCCAGTCGGCGCTGATTGCCTCAAGCGTCGTCGCATAACGATCGGTCGCCACCTGCTGGTTGATCCAGTCGCGCATGTCAGCCTCGACCCCCGGCGGGTCGAATCGGAGCGTTGGCCTGCGCTCGCCGTATCTGTTGTTCGCATACGCCGTGCCGAGCAGTATCGGCGTAGCCGACACGTCGACAGGCATGGGGTGCACGTAGTTCAAGAGTAACTGACCCAGTTCCTGTGTCGTCTGTCGCTGCGCTTGGCCCTTCGGGACCTCTCGCGGTGACGCGAGGAGGAAGGGCGACACCTTTTCACACTCGGGCCGGCTGGTGATGCGATAGAAAATGATGTCGGGCGGCACGCCGAAGGTAGCGAGGTGGACGTCGCCCTCCGCATGCCGTGCGATCGTCTGGTTGTGGCTGACGCTCGGGTCGCTCATGGCGCGGAACGTTGCCTCCCATGCCTCACGAAGCGAGTCGGTGTACCAGGTCGCCGCGCCTTCCCAATCGGGAAGCAGATACTCAAACATCCCCGCATAGAAGCCGCTC
>DAORUH010000194.1:0-3942 GCA_035433065.1 Devosia sp.
GAGAACCCAGAAGGCGTTGCCGTCACGCTTAAGCGCCCCGAGCGCCGCGGTGAGCGCCTGGTAGAAATTGCGCTGCTGCTCGGCGACCCAGCCGAAAAAGCCGGTCCTCGGCATGGCAAAGCCCGGCTCGGCGGGCGGCCCACCGAACGGCATGGCATTTGGCGCGGCGGCGACGGCGGCGGCCGCTTCAGTGGCGGTTGCCGCGGCCGGTGTGGCGGCGCCCTGCCCGGCTGCCGGCGGGCACTTGACGAGGATGGCGCCCTGCACGCCGCGCAGCGCCGCGCTCAGGTCCTTCGGCAGTTCCAGCATATCGGGCGGCAGCGAATAGAGCTGCTCAGCCAGCTTGTCGCTCATCGTCTTGGGCGGATCCATGGTCACGGCGCACCCGGCGGGGGCGTTGATCAGCGTGACGGCGGATGCATCGGCATAGGTGATGGCGACGTAGTATTCGGGATCGTTGATTGCGATCTCGAGCGTGTCGCGAATGCGGTAGGGCGTTTCGAGGTCGACGTCGAAATCGAGCGTCGACTTGCCGTTCGCATGGACGAAGCGCGCGTTGCGTCCGTTGGTGAAGGCGAGGTTGGCGTCGGTGCCTTCACCTGCAAACGTGTAGTACTCGTAGTCGGCGAGACCGCCCATGGTCTCGTCGGCGAGCTCCTGCATCTCCTCGCTCGAGGTTGTGCCGTCGCCGTTGGTATCGAGCCCCTGCACCTGCCAGGCGGAGAACGCGTCATCGAAGGTCCACGCATTGTGGATCGACTTGACCGCGCCGCTGTCGTCAAAGCTGATGACCGCCCGGGCATCGATGAAGATGTGCGGATGCGCGAGCGCCGGCTGCGCCAAGCACAGCCCGCCCGCAAGCATCGGAAGCAACCAGCGACGCAGCAGCACAGCGTTTCCCTTCAGCGCACCGGATTGGCCGCGAACCACTCGATCAGGTGATCGATCAGCGCACGGACCTTGCCGGCGAGATGCCGCCGGTGCGGATAGACGGCGCGCAGGCTCGGACCATCCAGCACAACCTCATCGGCAAGCACTTCGATCAGCTGACCGGACTTGACGTACGTGTCCGCCAGATACGTCGGCAAAACGGCAAAGCCGAGGCCGGCCATGGCGGCCTGCATGGCGGCCACCGGCGAATTGACCCGCACCGGGCCGCTGACGTGGACGGTCATCTGCTTGCCGTGCTTCTGGTACTTCCAGCTCGTGTGCGAGGGCATGTTGGTGTCGATGATGCACGGCAGGCTGCGCAGCGCATCGCTCGACTCGGGCTTGCCAACGCGCTGGATCAGCGACGGACCGCCATAGACCCCGTGCCTGATGTCGGCGATCTTGCGGGCGATCAGCGAGGAATCGGGGATCACCGAGATGCGCAGCGCCACGTCGATCCCCTCCTCGACGAGATCGACGAAGCGGTCTTCGAGCCGCAGATCCACCGACACCAAGGGGTGATCGGCCATGAAGGCGAAGATGGCGGGGGCCAGCGCCGACTCGCCGAGATTGCGAGGCCCCGAGACGCGGATCAGGCCGCGAGGTTCCGCGGTGTGATCGGAGATGGTCGCGTCGAGGTCATCGAGCTGCTGCAGCAGCAGGCTCGCCTCGCGGTAGTAGGACTCGCCCGCCTCGGTGAGGCTCAGCTTGCGGGTGGTGCGGTTCATCAGCCGGACGCCGAGATAGTCCTCGAGGTCGGTGACGTACTTTGACAGCAGCGCCTTGGAGCGGCCGTGCTGGCGGGCGGCCGCGGAGAACCCCCCGGCGTCGAAAACCTGCACGAAGGCGCGGATGCGGGCGAGATCCTGAGTCATTGCCGACGCATAACTCATCCGCGTTGGGTGAACAATGCGCGCCGCTGGTCGCCGTTCGATTAACGATAGGCCCGCTCGCCTGTCGCCATCGCGGCCCGGGCCGACTAGGGTCGGCGCATGGGAAAGCCGCGGGCGAGTTCCGCCCTCTATCGACTGATCGAAGCCGGACAGCTGACGCGCAGGGCGCTGCTGGTGCCGCTGCTCGAGCACGGTCTGGAGGCTGGCGACGACGCGGTGCTGCTGCTGCTCATGGAACTGCGGCAGGCGACGGAGAGCGAGCTGTCCGAGGCGCTCGGGATGGATGCGGCGGCCGTCGGGGCGCGGGTGAACCGGCTGCTCGGCCGCGGATTTGTCGAGCGCGGACCGGCGGCGCCGGCGCTCACCCTCACGCTGTGCGGCGGCCAGCTGTGCGCCGCGCTGGCCGAAAGCTGGGCGGCGCTTGAGGCGGCGCTGCTTGAGGGGCTCGGCAAGGCGGAGCGCAAAAGCCTGCGCAAGCGCCTCGGCCGGTTTGTGCGCAGCCTCCATCCCTAGCCCGGCACGACGCGGCCGATGCGGCGGTCGACCAGCATGGTCGCCGTGATGGTGACGAAGGCAAACACCACCATGCCGGCGGCGAGGACGTGGGCATCGCCCCACAGGCCGCGTTCGACGAAATTGAAGATGGCGACCGAGAGCACCCGCGTCTCGCCCGGGATGTTGCCGCCGATCATCAGCACCACGCCAAACTCGCCCATCGTGTGCGCGAAGGTCAGCACCGCGCCGGTGAGATAGCCCGGGCGCGCCAGTGGCACCGCGACGCGGCGAAACGTCTGCCACGCACTGGCGCCGAGCGTCGCCGCCGCTTCCAGCGGCTCTTCGCCGAAGGCTTCGAAGGCGTTGCGCAGCGGCTGCACCATGAAGGGCAGCGAGTAGATCACCGAGGCGATGACCAGCCCCTCGAACGAGAAGGCGAGCGTGCGCGCGCCCCACAGGCCCGCGAGCGCGCCGCCCGGCCCGAGCGGTCCGAAGGCGAGCAGCAGGTAGAAGCCGAGCACCGTCGGCGGCAGGACCAGCGGCAGCGCGACCACCGCCGCCACTGCTTCCTTCCATGCCGCCTTTGACTGCGCCAGCCACCACGCGATGGGCGTGGCGATGACCAGCAGCAGCGCGGTGACGATGAGTGCAAGGCCGAGCGTCAGCCAGACCGGCCCGAGAATGTCCGCCCCGCTCAGCATGGCGCCCTGCCCTCAGTTGCCGGGGCCATAGCTGTACTTTTCGATGATGGCTCTGGCGTCATCGGATTTCAGGAACTCCATGAAGGCACGGGCAACCGGATCGGTCTCGCCGGTCTTCAGCAAGACCGCATCCTGCCGGATCGGGATGTAATCCGCCTCGGGCACGCGCCAGACCTGCGCCGCCGGCTTGCCGATCACCTGGCTGAGGGCGACGAAGCCCAGCTCGGCATTGCCGGTGTCGATGAACTGCTGGGTCTGGGTGATGTTCTCCCCGGTCACGATCTTTGGCGTGAGGGCGTCGGTAAGTCCGAGTTTTTCCAGCACCTCCATTGCCGCGGCACCATAGGGCGCGGCGTTCGGGTCAGCGATGGCGATGTGATGGAAATTGCCGGATTTGAGCACGGCCTCGCCATCCGTCAGGTCGATGCCGGGGCTGTAGAGCACGGATTTGCCGACCGCGTAGGTGAAGACGGTGCCACCGACGCCAAAACCCTCGGTGACAGCCTGCGCCGGACGCTTGTCGTCGGCGGCGAGGAACACGGTGAACGGCGCGCCCTGGGTGATCTGGGTGTAGAACTGGCCGGTGGCGCCAAAGCTCAGCGCCACGGTGTCGCCGGTCTTGGCGGTGAAGGCGGCGGCGATTTCCTCGGCGGGCTTGGTGAAGTTCGCCGCGACGGCGACCGGGGTTTCGGCAGCCAGCGCCGGTGCGGCGGGGAGCGTGAGCGCGAGGGCAAGGATCCAGTGGTTCAGGCGCATGATCGGCTCCGTTATGTTCATTGGGATATAACGGGATGGGCGGCGGGAGAGGCAAGCGGTATTTCGGGTAGCGGGAAGCGCCGGACAGCCGCGTGGCTTCCGGGTTTTCTCGTGTCGTCCGCCAGTAGGCGGCCCCCGGGACGCGTGTGCCCTGAGGTAGTGAATAG
>DAORUH010000195.1:0-3812 GCA_035433065.1 Devosia sp.
CTTCATGGTGAGCCAGCCTGCCCCCGCGAAGGCGGGGGAACCACGAAGAACGGGCACGCCAACCGCGCCGTCTCGCCTCACCGCCCCAAACAATCCACCAGCCCGTCCGCCAGCCCGGTGATCAGCTCGCCATAAAGCCCGGGCCCCTCGGTCAGCCCCGCCCCTTCCGGGTCAAGCGTCCCGGCCTTCGCGGAAGTACCTTCAATGATCGTCCCAACCACCGCCGGCTCGAACTGCGGCTCGGCAAACACACACGCCGCGCCTGCCCCGGCCACCTTCTCGTGCAGTTCCTTGATGCGCTGCGCGCCCGGCAGCGTATCCGGCGTCACGGTGATCGACCCCGCGACCGCGAGACCAAACCGGCGCTCAAAATACTGATAGGCGTCGTGGAACACGATGAACGGCACGCCCTTCACCGGCGCGAGCTTCGCCTCAATGTCAGTGACCAGCGTTGCAAGCCGCGCCCGCTCGGCGTCCGCATTGGCCTTGTAGGTCGCCGCATGCTCGGGATCAGCCGCCGCCAGCGTTGCGGCGATTTCCGACACCATCGCCTCGGCATTCACCGGGTCGAGCCAGAAATGCATGTCCATTTCGCCATGCTCGTGGTCAAGCCCGGCATGATCTTGATCGTGGCCCTCATCGGAATGCGCCTCGAACGCGCCGCCTTCGCGCACCGGCAGGAGCTCGATGCCCGGGGTTTCCGACAGCTCGACAATCTTCGCCTTCGGCGCGAGCGTTTCGATCGAGTCCTCGAGGAACAGTTCCAGCCCGTGCCCGGTCCAGAACACCACGTTCGCATCCTCGAGGTTGGCGGCGTCCGAGGGCCTCAGGCTGTAGGTGTGCGGCGACGCCCCGCCCTTGACGATGAGATCGGGCGAACCGAGATCGCCCATCACCGCCGCCACCAGCGAGTGGAGCGGCTTGACAGTCGCAACCACCCTCGGCACTTCGGCCAGCGCCGGCACAGTGGAGGCAACGATAACGAGGGCCGTGAGCAGGGATCGCATTTCTGGCTTGCCATTGTTATGTTATTACACTTGGCATGGTGTTATGCTATAACGTAATGCTCGGTCAACCCCTCTGGAGTCACATCGATTGGACGCGCGAAATCCCCGCGAAACCGTGGTGAAGGTCAGCGGCGCCGGCGTGAAGCGCGGCGACCGCTGGCTCGTCGAGGGCGTCGACCTGACGATCCGGCGCGGCGAGATCGTCACCCTCATCGGGCCCAACGGCTCGGGCAAGTCGACCACCGCCAAGATAGTGACCGGCGTGCTGAAGCCCAGCACCGGCACGGTTGAGCGGGCCCCTTCGCTCACCGTCGGCTACGTGCCGCAAAAGCTCAACATCGACTGGACGCTGCCCCTCACCGTCAAGCGCCTGATGACGCTGACCGGCCGGTACCCAGTCTCCGCCGTCGCCGCAGCGCTCGACGCCACCGGCATTTCCCACCTCGCCAATGACGAGGTGCAGCATCTGTCGGGCGGCGAGTTCCAGCGCGCGCTGCTGGCCCGCGCCATGATCCGGCGTCCCGACCTGCTGGTGCTCGACGAACCCGTGCAGGGCGTCGATTTCAACGGCGAGGTGGCGCTCTACGACCTCATAAAAAAGATCCGCGACGAGACGCAGTGCGGCGTCCTGCTGATCAGCCACGACCTGCACGTGGTGATGGCCGAAACCGACACCGTCATCTGCCTCAACGGCCATGTCTGCTGCCAGGGCTCGCCCTCGTCCGTCGCCCGCAGCCCCGAATATCTCGAACTGTTCGGCGCCCGCGCCGCCGCGACGCTCGCCATCTACCAGCACCACCACGACCACACGCACCTGCCCGATGGCCGCGTCATGGAATCCGACGGTACCGTAGTCGCCGCCCACGACCATCACCACGGGCACGATCACCACGACCACGCAGGCCACGACCATGCTTGATGATTTCTTCTCCCGCGCATTGGTCGCCGGTATCGGCCTCGCGCTGGTGGCCGGGCCGCTCGGCTGCTTCATCGTCTGGCGGCGGATGGCCTATTTTGGCGACACCATGGCCCACTCGGCCCTGCTCGGCGTGGCGCTCGCGTTCCTGCTCAACATCAACCTGACCCTCGGCGTCTTCCTCGTCGCTGCGATGGTCTCCGTGGCCCTCCTCGTCCTGCAGCGCTGGAACACGCTCTCGACCGACGCGCTGCTCGGCATCCTCAGCCATTCCACCCTCGCCATCGGCCTCGTCCTCGTCGCCTTCATGACCTGGGTGCGCATCGACCTCATGGGCTTCCTCTTCGGCGACATCCTCTCCGTCTCGGTCACCGATATCGCGGTGATCTGGGCGGGCGGTGCGGCCGTACTGGTGGTGCTGATCGCCATGTGGCGGCCCCTCCTCGCCTCGACCGTCAACGACGAGGTCGCCGAGGCCGAGGGCCTGCGCCCAGAGGTCAGCCGCTTCGTCTACATGCTGCTGCTCGCGGTGGTGATCGCCATCGCCATGAAGCTGGTGGGCGTGCTGCTGATCACCTCGCTCCTCATCATCCCCGCCGCCACCGCCCGCCGCCTGTCGATGTCGCCCGAACAGATGGCGGTGCTGTCGGCACTGATCGGCGCCGTCGCGGTGACCGGCGGGCTGTTCGGCTCGCTGCACTATGACACGCCGTCCGGACCATCGATCGTCGTTGCGGCGCTGCTGCTTTTCGTGCTTTCGATCGTTATCCCGGTGCAGCGGATGCGAAAGCGCAGACTGGAGGCCGCCAATGGCCCATAACCACGCCGACCACAACCACGAACACCGCGAGGACCTGACGCGCAATCAGGGCCTGGTGCTCGAAACGCTGAACGCCGCCGACGCGCCGCTGTCGGCCTATGATATCCTCGACCGGCTGCGCGCCGAGGGCCTTCGCGCCCCGCTGCAGGTCTACCGGGCGCTGGAAAAGCTGGTGGATGCCGGCCTCGCGCACCGGCTCGAATCGCTCAACGCCTTCGTCTGCTGCGCCAATGCCGAGCAGCACGCCCGCACCGGCGGCACCGCGGCCTTCGCCATCTGCGAAAACTGCCGCCGCGTCGATGAATTTGCCGATGAAGTGGTGGAGGCCCGCCTTGCCGACTGGGCCCGCGAGCACGGCTTCACCCCGACCCGCACCACCATCGAGCTGCGTGGCCGCTGCCGCGAGTGCGGCACCGCCTGACCACCCCCGGAATGGCGAAAGGGCGGGAGTAAACTCCCACCCCTGCCCCGGCCGAGTGTGACTAGCTGATGGCTCTGCGGCCGGATACGCTCAGCGCGCCGTCTGGAGGTTCGATTGCCTCCCCCCCATTGCGACGACCCTTCGCAGGCCGCGACAAAACCCGGCAATTGTGGCGCGAGTGGAGCAGGCCGCTCACGTTGGGGCGAATTTTCCCCGTATCGTTGATTCTGGGTTACTCGCCGGTTTCCGGCGCGATCACGCGTTAACCTTGTTGGCGTCGCCTTCCTTGCGGGCGAGCCGGGTGCGGATGCTCTCGACATCGGCCCGCGGCGTCGCGGCGAACAGCGTGCGCGTATAGGCGTGCTGCGGGTTGGCGAACACCGCTTCGCGCGGGCCCCGTTGCTCTCCGATCTCGCGTTCCGAGGCCTCGACGCGCTCCTGGCGATTGAACTCGTAGCCGAGCAGCAGGCCGCCGCTGCGCCACGAGGTGCCCCAGGTCTGCCCGAGCTGCAGCTGCTGGCCGCCGCCCTGTGTGGTGCTGCCGAAGCGCAGGCTCGTGGCCGCGCCGTCACCGCGCCGCTTGAGGATGACATTGACCACGCCGCCGACCGCGTCGGAACCGTAGACCGCCGATGCGCCGTCGAGCAG
>DAORUH010000196.1:0-3785 GCA_035433065.1 Devosia sp.
TGATGCCGAAATATGCCGAGCTGATCTACAACGGCTTCTGGTACTCGCCCGAGCGCGAGATGCTGCAGGCGCTGATCGACAAGAGCCAGGAATTCGTCACCGGCGACGTGCAGGTAAAGCTCTACAAGGGCAGCGCCAACGTCATCGCGCGCTCCTCGCCCTATTCGCTCTACAACATGGACCTCGTGACCTTCGAGGAAGGCGCCGTCGCCTACGACCACCACGACGCCGAGGGCTTCATCCGCCTCAACGGCCTGCGGCTCAAGACCTACGCGGCCCGCCGCAACGCAATGAAGCAGTAGCGCTCAAGCGGGGGTGCGCCGCCCACCGGCGCGCCCTCACCCGCGCACCACCCCACCGCGCACAATCCCCTCAGTCGTCATGGCCGGGCTTGACCCGGCCACCCACTCGATCCCGCCTCAGCCAAAGCTGTTTGCCCCGCGCGCCCTCTCACGCTCTGTCCCTCACGCCCTTCGGCAATGAGGGCCAACCGCTGTTACCGCGCCTTGCTCGGGCGCCAGGTGACAAGGCGGTACAGGTAAACCGCAACCACGGCGCCGAGCACGATATAGGTCAGCGGATCCAGCCAGGCTTCGACCAGGTGATAGTGCTGATGCAGCACGAAGCCGGCCATCACCAGCACCGTGTTCCAGATCAGCATGCCCAGCGCCGAAAAGCCGATGAAGGTGAGCGCCGGCATCTTCGCAAGGCCGGAAGGCACCGAAATCAGCGTGCGGATGATCGGAAAGAGGCGCCCGAACAGCACGATCGGCTTGCCCCAGCGGGTGAACCACCGCGCCGCGGTGTCGATCTCGTCGGCATTGAGGGTGAACCAGCGGCCGAACCGGTCGGCCAGCCAGCGCACGCGCTCAAGCCCGAACAGGCGCGCAACGATGTACCAGGGCGCCGCCCCAACCAGCGAACCCACCGTCGCGGCGAGGATAACGCCGAACACGTTGAGGTTGCCCTGCGCCGCCGAAAAGCCGGCGAACGGGATGATCAGCTCCGAGGGGATCGGCGGGAAGATCGATTCGAGCAGCATCAGAAGGAAGATGCCGAGATACCCGGCCTGGGTGATGACTTCGGTAATCCAGCCGGACATGCCGCCTCGTTCGCAGAGTTATGGTGACGTCGCGCTTGTTACCTTGCCTTGGCCACAGAGGCCACCCACCTTGCAGTGACCGGAGGGTGCAGATGCGGACCACGGACGTGACGGTCGCCAGCGGCGATGTGCGGCTCAGCGGAACGCTGGCCGAACCCGACGGACCGGCGGGCGCGGTGCCGCTGGTGCTGTTCCTCGGCGGCAGCGGGCCGCTCGACCGCGACACCAATATGCGGGGGCAGAGACTTAACGCCTTCCCGCCGTTCGCCGCCGATCTGGCGGCGCGCGGCATCGCCAGCTTTCGCTACGACAAGCGCGGGGCGGGCAAGAGCACCGGAGATTTCTTTTCCGCCGGCCAGACCGAGTTTCTCGCCGACGCGGTCGCGGCGCTCGACCACTTTGCCGAGGACCCGCGCTTCGGCAGGCGTTTCGTGCTGGGCCATAGCGAAGGCACGGTGCAGGCGGCGCGGCTCAGCCTCGAACGGATTGTCGACGGGCTGGTGCTGCTCGCCCCGTTCATCGAGGATGCCGAAACGAGCCTGATGAAGCAGGCCGCAATGCTCGACGAGGCGTTGCGCAACATGCCGGGTGTCGGCGGCTTTTTGGCGCGGCTGCTGTCGCGGCCCTCGGGTGGGCCGCTGGTGCAGCAGAAAAAGCTGATCGAACTGGTGAAGGGCAGCGACGAAGCGGTGATCCGCAGGGGGCTGCAGCGCATCGACGCAAAGTCCTTGCGCGAAATCATGGCGCTCGATCTTGCCGCCATCTACGCGCAGGTGCGGACGCCGGCGCTGGTGATTGGCGGCAGCAAGGACATCCAGTGCGATCCGGCAGATGTCGGCAGGATCGTCGCGGCAATCGGGCCGGCGGCAACGGGCGTGGTTGTCGAGGACCTGACGCATGTGCTGCGCAAGGATTCCGGCCCCCCCACGTTTCTCAGCTACCTGAAGCTGATCAGGCAGCCGGTCGAGCCGGAGGTTCTCCGGCTCGTCGGCGAGTGGGTGGCGGCAAAGGCGTCCTGATTCTGCTCTGTCCCTCGCGCCCTTTGGGCGCGAGGTCCAACCGCTATGACGCCTTGGAGGCGCGCATCATCTTCTTGCGCTCGTTGGGATCGAGGGCGATCTTGCGCAGACGGATGCTCTTGGGCGTCACCTCGACATATTCGTCGTCGGCGATATAGCCGAGCGACTGTTCGAGGGTCAGCTTCTTCGGCGTCGTCAGCCGCACCGCTTCATCCTTACTCGTGGTGCGGATGTTGGTGAGCTGCTTGCCCTTCAGCGCATTGACCTCGAGGTCGTTGTCGCGGACGTGCTCGCCGATGATCATGCCTTCGTAGATGTCGACGCCGGCGTCGATCATGATCGGGCCGCGGTCTTCGAGATTCCACAGCGCGAAGGCCACGGACTGGCCGGTGCCATTGGAGATCAGCACGCCGGTGCGGCGGCCCGGCAGGTTGCCCTTGTAGGGCTCATAGGCATGGAACAGGCGGTTGAAGATCGCCGTGCCGCGGGTGTCCGACAGGAGCTCCGGCTGGTAGCCGATGAGCGAGCGGGTCGGCACGTAGAAGCGCAGCCGGGTGCGCCCGACGCCCGAGGGACGCATGTCGACGAGGTCGCCCTTGCGCTCGGTCAGCTTCTGCACGACGACGCCGGAATGTTCGTCATCGACGTCGATGATGACTTCCTCGATCGGCTCCAGCCGCTCGCCATTCTCTTCGCGCATCACGACACGCGGGCGGCCGATCGTCAGCTCAAAACCCTCGCGGCGCATGTTTTCGATCAGCACCGCGAGCTGCAGTTCGCCGCGGCCGGCGACATCGAACGAGTCGTTGTCGCTGCCTTCGGTGACCCGGATGGCGACGTTGCCTTCGGCTTCGCGCATCAGGCGCTCGCGGATGACGCGGCTCTGCACCTTGTCGCCTTCGCGGCCGGCCAGCGGGCCGTCATTGATGCGGAAGGTGACCGACAGGGTCGGCGGGTCGATCGGCAGCGAGGGCAGCGGGGTGGTGATCGAGGGAATGGTCAGGGTGTCGGCGACGGTGGCCTCTTCGAGACCCGCGATGGCGACGATGTCGCCGGCGTCGGCGAAGTCGATCGGGGTGCGCTCAAGCCCACGGAAGGCGAGCACCTTGGAGACGCGGCCCTTTTCGGCAACCTTGCCGTCGCGGCTGAGCGCATGGATGGCATCGCCCGCCTTGACCGAGCCGGAGAAGATGCGGCCGGTCAGGATGCGGCCAAGGAACGGGTTGCGCTCGATGGTGGTGACCAGCATGCGGAACGGGCCTTCTTCGACCTTCGGCTCCGGCACGTATTCGATCACCTTGTCGAGCAACGGGCCAAGGGATTCCTTCGGGCCTTCGGGCTTCGCGGACATCCAGCCGTGCTTGGCGGCGCCGTAGAGGACCGGGAAATCGAGCTGCTCGGGGGTCGCGTCGAGGGCGATGAACAGATCGAAGATTTCCTCGAGCACTTCGAGATGGCGCTCGTCCGGCCGGTCGATCTTGTTGATGGCGACGATCGGGCGGAGGCCCTGCGCCAGCGCCTTGCCGAGCACGAACTTGGTCTGCGGCATCGGGCCTTCGGCGGCATCGACGAGGATCACCACGCCGTCGACCATCGAGAGGATGCGCTCCACCTCGCCGCCGAAATCGGCGTGGCCGGGGGTGTCGACGATGTTGATGCGGGTG
>DAORUH010000197.1:0-3749 GCA_035433065.1 Devosia sp.
GACGCCCGGCCGATCAACTAGTAGGCAAATTCCGGCCCCAGCACGATGGGGGCAACGACGGCGTAGACCGGGGTCAGCACCATGCGGGTCACGCCGAGGACGGACGCGACAAGCAGCACGATGGCGCCCACCGTGCCGGCCGAAGCCGGCAGGCGAATCCCCAGCGCCGCAAGGAAGTGCGCGCCGGCGAGCGGCGGCACCGGCAGCAGCGCGAACAGCGCCGTCCAGACGCAAAGCCGCGCCGCGACACGAAAGAAGGCCGCAGCGGCCAGTCCGGCCGTGTAGGGCAGCAGCGTCAGCGAGGGGACGACCAAAAGGAGCAGCAGGGCAGCGGCGGCGAGCAGCACCGCGCTGCCTGCCAGCACCACAATGACCAGCCCCCAGCGCCCGAACCGGAGCTTTTCGGCCTCGACGGCGACGAACCGGCTCCAGCCGAAGCCGGAGAGGATGAGCGAAACGAGGCCGATGAGATCGACATGCGGGAACGGCACGGGCGTGAGCCGGCCGTCATAGCGCGGCCCCGGATCGCGGAGCATGACGGCCACCCCGGCGATGGCGAACCCCTGCACCATGGCGATGATCAGGCCCGAAAGGAGCCGCATCACCATGAGCTGGATCGTCAGGTCGGAAAAGGTCACGCTCGCCCCAGTGAACCGGGGAGCTTCCCCGGCGCCGTCACTTCTGCATCGTCAGGCTGTCGAGCGCGTCGAGGTCGGAGGGCAGATCCGCGCCGGGCTTGAAGCCGTTCCGCTTGAGAATGTAGGCCATCAGGTCGGCATAGACGGCCGGCGAATAGCGTCCCGGCGAGTCCGGCGGCATCGTCGTGCTCATCACGTCGTAGAGCGCGCTTGCGGGCGTATCGCCGACATACTTGCCTTCAAAGCTCAGCCCGCGCAGCGGCGCGCCGCCGAGGAGCCCACCCTTGAGATCCTCGCCGTGGCACTCCACGCAGTTCTTTTCGAAGGCTGTTTCGCCGCGGGCCGCCTGCTCGGCGGAGAAGTGAACTTTTTGCGCCGCCGCGGTGGCGGCCTGGGCGACGTGCATTCGGCCCGCGTCGACGGCGGCTGCAGGCTTTTCGATGCCCACCGGCGCGAAGGCGGACAGGGCAAGCCATGACCCGGCGATGACGGATAGCGCCAGTGCGTTTCGCGCCGCGGAACGGTGGATCTCAAAGCTCATCGGGTGGCTCCTCCTGCTGGGCAATGGAATTTGGCCGGGAAATGACACCGGCCCTCAGGCAATATGACCGAGACTATAGCCAAGCAGCCGCATAAGTCGATGCCGGCCCCGGCAGCCGGTGCGGCGAAAGGCGCCACGCACACCCCCTGATTCTGGGGAAAACCCGGCTCGCCGGAGCGCCCGGCAGGCAGCTATGCCATTGGCCCGCCGATCACTTCCTCGTCAGAACCGGGCGTCCTTCGGCACTCTCGTGGGTGTCCCCTGCTGAACCCGCGCGTTTCATCTGACGAAACTTTCTCCCGTTGATCGGAGGGACAAGTGGCTGGAAACTCACCATGCTTAGGGGAGCATTGGAATGCATCTGTTCATCGCCACGCTTGGCACCGAGACAAATACGTTTTCGTATTTGCCCACCGGCCTCGACAGTTTTCGAAACAAGTTCTGGCGCGAAGGCGACATCGAGAACGCCGGCAACGTGTCGACCGCTGCCGCCGGGCAATACTGGCGCGACTCGGCTCTTGCGCTTGGCTGGAAGGTTTCGCAGGGCTTGCACGCCTTCGCCTCGCCCGCCGGCGTGACAGCCAAGGCAGCCTATGAGGAAATGCGCGACCGCATCCTGGCCGACCTCAAGGCGGCCGGGCAGGTCGATGCGGTCCTGCTCTACATGCACGGCGCCATGGTTGCCGAAGGCTACGACGACTGCGAAGGCGATCTCGCCACGCGTGTCCGCGCCATCGTCGGCCCGAAGGCCCGAATCGGCATCGAACTCGACCTGCATGCCAATCTCGATGACGTGCTCATCGAGGCCGCCGATTTCATCGTCTTCTACAAGACCTACCCGCATATCGACATGCGCGACCGCGCCATCGAATGCTTCGATCTGATGAAGCGCACGCTGGCAGGCGAGATCGATCCCGTCATGGCGATCTGGGATTGTCGCACCATCGGCCTCTTCCCCACCACCATGGAAGGCCCGATGCCGGGCTTCATGGAAGAGTTGGCGGCCGCCGAAGGCAAGGACGGCATCCTGTCGTTGACGCTGAACCACGGCTTTCCGTGGGCCGATGTGCCGATCGCGGGCGCCAAGATGCTGGCCGTCGCCGATCGCGACGTGGCCATAGCCAAGGCCGCTGCCGAAAAGTACGGGCGCAAGTTCTATGGCTTCCGCAATGAGGCAATGCTGCCCTTCACGCCCTTCGACGAGGCAATCAAGCGGGCCGTGGCCAACACGTCCAGCAAGCCGGTCCTGCTCGCCGACACGTCCGACCAGATCGGCAGCGGCGCGCCGGGCGACACCACCTACGTGCTGACGGCGCTGCTCGATGCGGGCGTCAGGAGCGCCGCCATTGCGCCGTTCTACGATCCGCTGGCGGTCAACTACTGCTTCCAGGTCGGCGTCGGCGGCCGGGCGCGGCTGCGCATCGGCGGCAAGCTCGACCCCAATTCCGGCCCCGCGGTCGACGTGGATGTGGAAGTGCTCCACCTCGCGCGCAACTCGTTCCAGAACCATGTCGGCGGCACCAGGGTCAACGCCGGCGACGTCGCAGTCGTTCGCATCGGCACCATCGAGGTGCTGCTGAACACGGTGCGCACCAACCTCTTCTCGCTCGATCTGTTCGAGCGCCACGGGATCAAGTTCGCCGACAAGCAGGTGCTGGCGATCAAGAACCTCTACAAGCACAAGGACCTGTTCGTCCCCGTCGTGCACGAACAGATGTTCGTGGCTTCGCCCGGATGCAGCAATCCCGACTGGCACGCGCTGCCGTTCAAGCGGCTGCAGCGTCCGATCTGGCCACTCGATCCGGACCCACTCGGTCTGGACTGATGACCCGGACCATTTGTCCGGGCCAGTAGCAGAGTCTACCCGCCGCCCAAGGGCCGCGCGCCGTCACCGGACGGCGGCCCCCGGGGCGTGCGGCTGAGCCCATCGCCTGCAACTGCGGAGACTTCTCGCGACGCCACACACCAGCCGCATCGAGATGCGGTGTCCACAGACAGGAGACGGAAATGCACCCACCTGCACCGATCATACGACAGGTTCTATCGACGGCCCCCGCCGATAATCTCGACGGGATGACTATGGATATCGACAACAACTTCGTGGCGCGTACCATCAGGTGGAAATGAAACAAGCGATACTGAGCGTCACGAACCTCGAAGTCACCTTCCCCGGCTCCCCCAACAGGGTTCCGGTGGTGCGTGGCGTCAGCTTCGAAATCATGGAGGACGAGGTCCTCTGCATCGTCGGCGAGTCCGGCTCCGGCAAGAGCGTCACCGCGCTCGCCATTGCGGGCCTCTTGCCGCCAACGGCGAAGATCAGCGGCTCGATCAAGCTGCACGGCAAGGAATTGATCGGCGCGTCCGCCGAAGAGATGCGCCGCATCCGCGGCCGCGAAATCGGCTTCATCTTCCAGGACCCCTCGACCACGCTGAACCCGGTTCTCAAGGTCGGCGAGCAGTTGACCGAAGCGCAGGTCTTCCACGGCCTCCTGCCCAAGGGCGATGCGCCGGCCCGCGCCATCGAACTGCTCAAGGAAGTGGAAATTTCCGGCCCGGCGATCCGGGCGGAA
>DAORUH010000198.1:0-3723 GCA_035433065.1 Devosia sp.
GTGGCTCAGCGAATGCACCGCGCCCAGCCCCTTCTGCAGGCTCAGCCCGCCCATCACCGAACCCATCAGCATTTCACCGCGCGCTGCGAGGTTTTTGCCATCCTCAAAGGCAACCGGCAGGTTGCGCCAGATGCGCCCCGCCCCATCAAGTGAAATGGCGTCGCACGGCGGATTGAAGCGGGGCGAGCAGTAGGACTCGATGCAATGGCTGAGCGCATCGAGCCCGGTCGCCGCCGTCAGGTGCGCCGGCAGGCCGAGGGTCAGTTCCGGGTCGCAGATGGCGCGCTTGGGGATGAGATGCGGCGACAGCACGCCGAGCTTGCGGCCGTCATCGAGCGTCAACAGCGCCGCCCGCCCGACTTCCGCGCCGGTGCCCGCCGTCGTCGGCACCGAGATCACCGGCGCGACCCGCGCCGTGATGCGGTCGAGCCCGCCATAGATCATCGCGTAGCGTTCGAGATTGCCCTCGTGCGTCGCGAGCAGCGCCACGCCCTTGGCGAGATCGATCGGCGAGCCGCCGCCCACCGCGACAATGCCGTCGCATCCCGAGGCGCGATAGATCGCCAGCGCCTCGTTGACCGCACTCTCGGTGGGGTTGGTTTTCGTGCCGTCATAGACCGGCGTCCCGGCAGGCAAATACCCCAGTACTCGCTCAGCCAGACCAGCTGCAACGATGCCCTTGTCGGTCACGAGCAGCGGCCGCGTCATGCCGAGTTCGGCGACCGCCTCGGTCAGCGTCGAAATGACACCCGCTCCGAACTCGATGCCCGTGACGTAGTTGATGCGCGCCATTGTTACTTTCCGTTTGCGAGTTCGATGAGCACGTCCGCGTGGCACGGCGTGCCCGGTTTGCACCAGCAGGCGAGGTTGTATCCGGCAAGCTCCGCGCGGATTTTTTCCCGCGATGGCGGCTCGCCCGGCGACAGCTTCCTGTCGAGCGTCCCGCGCAGCCATTCGCCCGCCATGGCGACGGCCTTGGCCTGCGCGGCGGCACGACCAAGCCCGTAGGTTTTCGCCACATCGTCGATCGCGAACGGATTGCCCCACGGCCCCGGCCGCGTCACCAGCTTCACCGGCAACCCGTTGAGCCGCAGCGACTCCTCGTGCAGGTTGAACCCAGCCTTGCGGCTGACCTGCATCCGTTGCGGCTTCGCCTTCGCCATCCGCCTCACTCCCCTTCCCCGGCAGGCTCTCACGCAGCCGCCGATGCCGCAAGCCGCCTTGCCCGCACCATGCCCTGCCGCTACGACTTGAGCCGGATGGGGGACAACCAATGACGACGCATCGCTTCGAACCGACGACCTGGTCCAACGTGCTGGGCACGCAGCCGCCGCGGCTGACGATTGCCTCCGGCGACATTGTCATCACCGAGACGATCGATGCGGGCGGCGGCGACCGGAACGGCATCAGCCGCACCCACGGCCCCAACCCGATGAACGGCCCGATCGCGGTCGAGTACGCCGAGCCGGGCGATACGCTGAAAGTCGAGATCCTGCGCATGACCCCGGTCAGCCCGCTCGGCTGGACCATATCCGCGGTTGCCGGCAACGCCGTCGAACCCGAGTTCGTGCGCCTCCTGCCCGCCCGCAACCGGGTCAACTGGCTGATCGACAGGCAGGGCCTCACCGCCCGTCTCGAAAACCCCGTCCCCGGGATCGAACATCTCGTGCTGCCGCTCGAACCGATGATCGGCTGCTTCGGCGTCGCACCCTCGCTCGGGCAGGCCATCTCCACCGCTACCAGTGGCGAGCATGGCGGCAACATGGACTATCGCCTGTTCACCACCGGCACGACCGTGTGGTTCCCCATATCCGCTCCCGGCGCGCTGTTCTTCGTGGGCGATTGCCACGCGACGCAGGGCGACGGCGAAATCGTCGGCACCGGCATCGAGACCTGCTTCGAACTCGAACTGCGGCTGACGCTCGAAAAGCACCGCCGCATCACCTGGCCGCGCGGCGAGACCGACGACGACATCTTCACCATCGGCAATGCCCGCCCGCTCGATCAGGCGCTGCAGCACGCGACCACCGAAATGCTGCGCTGGCTGGGTGAGGACTATGGCCTCAGCCTCGAAGCGGCTAGCCACCTGCTCGGGCAGGTCGTGCGCTACGATGTCGGCAACGTCTTCGATCCGGCCTACACCATGTCCTGCCGCGTCGCGAAGAAGTGGCTGCCGCCAAAGAAGGCGGGCTGACCCTCGACAGACCGCCGCCAATCGGCTGAACTGGCCGGCGGAGGGATCATCATGGCAGAGCGGATTGCGATCGGCCTCATCGGCTGCGGTTTCTTCGCGCAGAACCATATGCATGCGTGGACGGATCTCGCTCCCGAGGGCGCGGACCTCGTCGCCGTCTGCGACATCGATCCGGCAAAGGCGAATGCCGCCGCCGAAAAATTCGGTGCCCGCGCCTACACCGACGCCAGCGAGATGCTGGGACGCGAAAAGCTCGGCCTCGTCGATATCGCCACCGGACAGGCCACCCACCTGCCGATGGTTGAACTGGCGCTCTCGCACCGTGTGCCCACCATCGTGCAGAAGCCGTTCGGTCAGGACATGGCCGAGGTGCGCCGCATGGTCGAGCTGTCGCGCGCGACCGGCACCTTCCTCGCCGTGCACGAAAACTTCCGCTTCCAGCTGCCGCAGCTGAAGATCAACGAGATCATCCGCTCCGGCGCCATCGGCACCCCGACATGGGCCCGCATCAGCTTTCGCACCGGCTACGACATTTACACCGGCCAGCCCTACCTCGCACGGCAGGCGCGCTTCGTGCTGATCGACCTCGGTGTGCATGTCCTCGATGTGGCGCGCTTCCATCTCGGCGAGGTCGAGCACCTCACCGCCGAGTTGCAGCGCCGCAACCCCGACGCCATCGGCGAGGACACGGCCACCATGCTGCTGCGCCACACGAGCGGCGCGGTGTCGATGGTCGAATGCACCTATGGCTCGCGCCGCATCCCCGACTCCTTCCCCGAAACGCTGGTGGAAATCGAGGGCGACAAAGGCGCCATCATCACCCGCATCGGCTCAAGGCTCGAGGTGACCAGCAACGGCAGAATGGAAGAGATCGACGCCGACCCGGCCGTGCTGCCGTGGGCCGAACGCCCCTGGCACGTCGCGCAGGACAGCGTGCTCCGCACCAACCGCGAAATGCTGCAGGCGGTGCAGCAGGGCCGCCCCGCCGCCACCTCGGCCGAAGACAACGCGCGCACCTTCGCGCTGGTCGAAGCCGCCTACCTCAAGGGTCAGGTTCGTCCTCTGGCGTGACCTCGACGCCCGGCGCGGGAATGTGCGGGTCGTCGCGGCCCGTCAGGTCCATGGCATCCACCAGTGCTTTCAGCGGGTTCTTCGCCCCCGCTTCCGGCCGCGCCACCCAGTAGCTGGTGTGCGTCGCCGTCACCTCGACATCGCGGATGCCCGACCCGAACACCTCGCCCAGCGGCCCCGACAGGAAATCGCCGTCGAACACGAACTTTGAGGGCGCGTAGAGATTGGTCCAGCGCGTGAAGGCGAACACACCCGCATGGTCGGGCGTGCGCACCCGCCGCAGCTTGCCGTCCGGCGTCGTGGCGCGCAGGTCGCGCGTCATCCCGAACTTGATGTCCGGCGTCGGCGGACAGGTGACGAGCTCCCTGCCCTCCTTCTGGCGCTTAAGGTCGTCCTCGCTCAGCGCCATCAGCAGCTGCGCATAGGTCAGCGGACTGCCGCAGGTGATGAAATCGGTG
>DAORUH010000199.1:0-3633 GCA_035433065.1 Devosia sp.
CTTCATCGCCTGGACCGGTCTGCGCGGCGCGGTCGCGATCTTCCTGGCCTCGATCCCGATGCTGGTCGGGCTGTCCAAGGCCTATCTCTATTTCGATGTCGCCTTCGTCGTCGTCATCATCTCGCTGCTGCTGCAGGGCTGGACGCTGGGACCCGCGGCACGAAAGCTCCACGTCGCGCTGCCACGTGCCGATCGCGGCCCGCGCCGCGTCGAACTCGATCTGCCCGGCCAGCTCGAGCAGCAGCTGGTCGGCTATTCCGTCCGCCCGAAGAGCCTGTATTTCCGGCGCGGCCTCATTCCATCCTGGTCGAAGCCGACGCTGGTGATCCGCGACCAGAAAATCCTGTCGCCCGCCGAGGCCGATCCGGTGGCGCCGGGCGATTACATCTATCTGCTGGCGCCGCCGGAAAAGGCCGAGGCGCTGGACCGGTTCTTCGTCGACATGGCGCCGAGCTCGGCGCCCGATCCGCATCTGCTCGGCGACTTCATGGTGTCGGGGGAGCACACGTTGGGCGAGCTTGCCGAAATCTATGGCGTGTCGGTGGATGAGGAGCAGGGGAAACTGACGCTGGCGGATTATTTCGACATCCACCTCGATCACGCGCCGAAGGAAGGCGCGGAGCTCGTTCTCGACCCCATCGTTCTGGTGGCGCGCAGCATCGGCGGCGGCCGGGTCAATGTCGTCGGCCTGCGGCTGCCGGAAGAGGAGGAGGAAGATGCCGCGCCGTCGACGGGACTGGCGCGCTTCAAGCGCAAGCTGTCGGAGGTATGGTCGCAGGCGGCGGGGGTTTGAGCCGCTTTACTTCTCCCCTCCCCGCCACGCGCAAGGGCGCGTGGAGGGAGGGGAGAAGAGGTGACGCGCGCCCAAAGGGGCGGGATCCTCGGCAAGCCGGTTCACGCGCCGCCCGTCGTCGAGATTCTGCCCGATATTATTTGCGTCAAGCGGTCATGCCGCGGGCAGCACCGCCTTGCTCATCAGGATACTGCCGCCATTGTGCGGCAGCCTCGGGTGCGGCGGAATCTCGGCGACGCTGACCTGGACGAAGCGCCGGGCCTTGTAGAAATTCACGGCGGAGACATTGTCCGCCCATACGTGCAGGCTCAAGCGGTCGTAACCGGCTTCCCTCGTCCGGGCTTCGGCCCAATCGAGCAGTCTTGCACCGATGCCGGAACCACGGTGCGCATCGCCAACGGCGAGGCTGTTCAGGAACATGCTGCCCCAGTCCTGAAGCTCCAGCATCGGCCGGACGTGATTATGGCGCTCGGAGCCAAGCAGCACGTAATTGTCTTCCTTCAGCATATCGGCGGGAAAGGCGTTCGCGACGGCGACGATCTCGCTGCCGAGGGCGGCAACGCAACAATTGCGGTAGGAAACCGGATAGCGTTCGCCGCCGATGCCGGCCGACAACAGATCGATGGCGGTCACGAACGGGATCAAGTCGTCGAACAGGAATTCGTAGACGCCGCCACCGGCGATGCACATGTAGCGTGCCAGCTCGCCGCTCTCGTCGGAACGAGCCATGCGGTAGGTGATCTGGTCCGACATTCCCGTGAATCCTTCAGCCCATGTCTTGCGTGGAAGTTCTTGCGAGGAAGTTCTTGCGTGGAAGTCGGATCAATCGTCGCAGGAGTTCTTGTGCTCCGGGGAGCCGCTCCGTCTTGACGCAGATCAATGGCCGGGCGGCGATCCCCGGCGCAGTTCTGATGCAACAGGGCATCTGCAATGATATAAGAGGGGAAAATCGTCAACACCCGGTGCCGAAACAGGGAGTGCGCATGGCCGAGAATTTTCACGACAACGAGGAACGCCAGCGCTTCGAACTCGATGTCGAGGGCCACATCGCCTTCCTCACCTGGCGCAAATCACCGGGCGCGATCACGCTGGTCCATACCGAGGTGCCGCCGGAGCTGGGCGGACGGGGAATTGGCTCGAAGCTCGGGCGCGCCACGCTCGACGCGGTGCGGGCGCAGGGGCGGCTTCTCTCCGTCGAATGCGACTTCATCCGGTCGTACATCGGCAAGCATCCAGAATACCGCGACCTGCTGGCGCCCGGGGAGGAAGGCCAACAGGAAGCCGCCGTCCACAAGGCCGGCTGCTTTTGCGGTGCCGTGGAGGTCGAGGTGACGGGCAAGCCCACCTTCGAAGGCTATTGTCACTGCAGTGACTGCCAGGCCTGGTCCGCCGCGCCGATCAACGCCTTCAGCCTGTGGCCTTCGGGCAGCGTGCGGATCACCAGGGGCGAAGCCGATATCGGCACCTTCCACAAGACCGAAAATTCCTACCGCAAGTTCTGCAAGATCTGCGGCGGGCATCTCATGACCGAGCATCCGCGCATGCGGCTGATCGACGTCTATGCCAATCTGCTGCGGGATTTCACGCATCAGCCGACGCTGCACGCCAATTACGGAAGCAAGATGGTTTCGGTGAAGGACGGGTTGCCGAAGTTTCGCGATCTTCCCGCCGAACTCGGCGGCTCCGGCGAGACGTTGCCGGATTAGAGCGATTTCCACCTCCGACCCCTCCTCACCGCTTCGCGGGAGGAGGGGAGAAGAAGCGCAGCTGGCTCGGGCGATTAAAGCGTTCTCTACGTCCCCGGCAGCACCTCGGTGCCCCCGAACGCAACCACGCGCCCGCGCCGGAGCATCACCACCTGCGTCGCCAGCTGGCGCATTTCGCCGGCGTCGTGGCTGACATAGACCATCGGCACATTGGCCTCGTCGCGCAGCCGCACCAGATAGGGCAGGATCTCCACCTTGCGCTCCTCGTCCAGCGATCCCATGGGCTCGTCGAGCAGCAGCAGCCGCGGCTGCGCCAGTAGCGCGCGCCCCAGCGCCACGCGCTGACGCTCGCCGCCGGACAGCCGGCCGGGGCGGCGGTCGAGCAGGCCGCCGATATCCAGCAGATCGGTGACGCGGGCCTCGAGGGCGGGATCCTCGGCCAGCCGGTTCATGCGCCGCCCGTAGTCGAGATTCTGCCGGATATCGAGATGCGGAAACAGCCGCGCGTCCTGGAACACATAGCCGATGCGGCGGCGATGCGGCGGAATGTGAAGTCCCGCCGCGGTATCGTCGAGCACCTCGCCATCGATGGCGATGATGCCGCGGTCCGGCCGCAGCAAGCCGGCGATCATGTTGATCAGCGAGGTCTTGCCGGCGCCGGAGGCGCCGAACAACCCGGTCACGCGTCCCTCGTTGGCGAAGCAAGCCTCGATGGAAAATTCGCCGAGTTGTCTCGAAACCTCAACGCGCAGCATGATCAATTCCCGTGCAGGCGTTTGGTGGCGCGCCGGGCGAACCATTCGGAGCCGACCAATGCGGCAAGCGCGATGACGATCGATACCACCACCAGTCGCAGCGCCGCGGTGTCGCCGTCGGGCGTCTGGATCAGCGAATAGATCGCCGAGGAAATGGTCTGGGTTTCGCCCGGGATGTTGGACACGAAGGTGA
Source organism: Devosia sp. (assembly GCA_035433065.1). Classification (GTDB taxonomy): domain Bacteria; phylum Pseudomonadota; class Alphaproteobacteria; order Rhizobiales; family Devosiaceae; genus Devosia_A. Next base: position 3,448 of record DAORUH010000199.1, read on the forward strand.
TGGTGGCGCCGAATTCGCCGATCGCCTTGGCAAAGCCGAGCACCATGCCGGCCAGCACGCCCGGCAGCGCCAGCGGCAGGGTCAGGGTGGCGAATACCCGCCAGGGCGCCGCGCCGAGCGTGCCTGCCGCCTGTTCCAGCCGGCGGTCGACCGCCTCGATCGAGAGGCGGATCGGCCGCACCAGCA
>DAORUH010000200.1:0-3625 GCA_035433065.1 Devosia sp.
GATAGGCGTTGCCTTCGGTTTCGGTGTCGTGGTGCTTGCCGAGCCAGGCGTAAAAGCTCGCTGCGTCCTTGAACTCGCGCATCTTGCCGGGATCGACGGTGACCGGTGCCATCAGCCCGAGTGATCCCCGATCACCCGGTGCAGCGCCGCATCGAGCTTTTCGCCCGCCGGCAGGTTGATGCCGAACAGGCCGGTCAGCACATCCTTCACCTCGGCAATGCCGGTGAGCGTCCGCTCTTCGGTCTCGCCGCCGAGGTTGTGGATGCGCAGCCGCGTGTTGCGCAGCGCCAGCCGCCGCCCCTTCTCGGAGCGCGCCGCAATCACGTTGTCGCGGAAATTGGTGTCGGACTGGGTGAAGTCGTTGATGGCGACAAAATCCTCGAACGTCCGGTCGATCTCCTCGAACGAATAGACCGGCCGCCACTCGTCCCCGATCTGCGCTTCAAGCAGCCAGCCGGGGTTGGCGCCCACCAGCCGGAAATTGCCGTGCGGGGTGGGCTGTTCCACATCGGGCTTCAGCCGCAGCGGCGCGGTCAGCGACAGCACGCCGAAACCCACGTCTGCGAGATAGTCCGAACCGTTCACCTCGACGCCCAGCACCATGTGGCTGAGCGGCCGCTCCTCGCCCGCCGGGTGCCCCCAATGCACCCGCGCGGCAAATGCCTTCACCTCATAGCCGAGGTCTTCGAGCACCGCCCGGAACAGGAGGTTCTGCTCGAAGCAATAGCCGCCGCGCTTCTCGAAGATCAGCTTTTGTTCGAGGTTGCGCAGGTCGAGCCGCACCGGCACGCCCATCAGCGGATCGAGGTTCTCGAACGGGATCGCCGCCGGGTGCAGCGCCTGCAGCGCTTCCAGCGTCGCCAGTGATGGCGCTATCGATCCGGCAAAGCCAATACGTTCAAAGTATGCGTCGATATTTGGGTCATCACTCATGCACGATCCTGCCCGCCGATTCAGGAGCGGGCATAATGGTCGGGCGGCAGGAATTTGTCACGCCGGGGTCAGACGGTGCGTGTGAACTCCATGATCCAGTTGGTTTCCCACGCCGCGCCATCGCGGGAAAAGGCCTGGCTCCAGCGGGCATGGAGCGAGCCCTGCTTCAACCAGTCGAAGCGAACCTGCACCGCAATCCCGTCGTCGTCATCGGTCCCGTAGAACGCCCCGGCGTCGCCCGAAAAGCCGCCCAGCACCGGCGGAAACAGCACCGCCCCCTTCGCATTGACCCAGTATATCGACCACAGGCGCGCAGCGCGGTCGAACAGGCGAATCGTGAGGCCGGACAGGTCGCGGGTCGGGCAGTTGATCTCATCGACATTGGCGGCCCCACCGAGCCGCGGCTCGCAGCGCTGCACGCCGGCAAACACGTCCCAGTCGTCACTCCCGGCAAAGCGCTTTCTGAGCCGCCGGTTGGTGACGCTCCAGTTGCCGTGGAGAAAATCGAAATCGTGGATGTCGCCGGTCGGCAGCGACGCTTGGGCACTCGGCATGTGGTTCATCATTTCTCTCAGCGCAGGTGTGAGCGGGCGGTCGGGTGCAGCACCAGCAGTTCGGGCTCCGTGCGCAGCGCGTTGCGCAGTTCGGGCGGCAGCGGCGGCACCGCGCCGCCCTCTCCGGCCAGCAGCGCCACATGTACGGGCCGGTTCTCCCACACCACGAGCCGCGGATAGGTGTTTTCGGCGGCGAGCGTGCCAAAACTCGCCAGCAGGTCGCAGCCGGCCTTGCGCAGGAACAGCCGCAGCCACAGGTGATAGTCGCCGAGCGCCTCGGGGTAGCGCAGCTCGGAAATCAGCAGCCGGTACGGGCGCGCCGGCACGGCCTCACCGGGGCTGGGCCGCCGGCGGCTCAACGCAATGCCGCCGGCCGGCGCAATGGCGCGCAGCAGGTGCACATCGTCATTGTCCGCGAGCGTGGCGTTGGCCGCATCGCGGTGAAACTGCCAGGTCGGCCCGCCGTAAAACTGTTCGAGCGCCGGCCGGCGGGCATCCTGATGCGCGAAAGCGCGCAGCCAGATCAGGCTGTCGGGGGCCCCCTCGATAGAGAACATGCCGGGAATGCGCGCGCCCACCGCCTCCTGCGCCTCGATGAAGCGGGTTTCGAACAGCTCGATGAAGTCGTCGCGGCGGCCCGGCTGGAAGCTGTATCGGCGCAACTCGACGATCGGCGTCTCGACGTCGCTGGCGATCCACTGAAAGGTCATCTCTTCCTCCTCGGCACATCGATTTTTCGATGGAATAGAGTTTGCGCCATGAAGGCTGACACCGATTGTCAGGGTTCTGTGCTAGGGTCGAAAAATGCGTGCGAGCCGCCTTTTGTCGATCATGATGATGCTGCAGACCCGGGGCCGGATGAGCGCCGAGGCGCTGTCCCAGGAACTCGAGGTCTCGGTCCGCACCATCTACCGCGACATCGACCAGCTCTCGGCTTCGGGCGTCCCGGTCTATGCCGATATCGGCCGCAACGGCGGGTTCGCGCTTCTGGATGGCTGGAAGACCAAGCTCACCGGCCTCACCGCCCCCGAGGCGCAGGCGCTGTTCCTGTCCGGCCTGCCCGGTCCCGCCGCCGAAATGGGGCTTGGGGCCGAGGTACAGCAGGCAGAGCTGAAACTGCTCGCGGCCCTCCCCGCCGACTGGCAGCAGGAGGCGCGGCGCATCTCGACCCGCTTTCACCTCGATCCTGCCGGCTGGTTCCAGCCCGGCTACGTCCACGCCCACCTCAAATCCATCGCCGATTGCGTCTGGGCGGAACGGCGGATATCGGTGCGCTACGAGAGCTGGACCAAAGTCTCCGATCGGGTACTCGAGCCCTACGGCCTCGTCCTCAAGGGCGGCATCTGGTACGTCGTCGCGGCGACCGACGGGCAGGTCCGCACCTACCGGCTGTCCGGCATCCAGGCCCTCATCGTGCTCGATGAAACCTTCGCCCGGCCGCGCGATTTCGATCTGCCGTCCTATTGGGCCGAGGCCGCGCGAAAATTCGAGCGCGATATCTACGTCTCGACCGCCCGCGTGCGCTGTACGGAGACAGGCTTGCGCCGGCTTGAAGATATGAGCGCCACGGTCCGGTCTTCCATAGCGGCTGCGGCAATCATATTCGACGAAACCGGCTGGGCCGAACTCACAATTCCCATCGAAGAGATCGGCTGGACCACCCGAGAAATGACCCGCATGGGCCCCGAAGTCGAAGTCCTCTCACCCCCCGAATTGCGCACCGCCGTCGCCACCATCGCCCGCCGCACCGCGGCCCTCTACGCCTGATCAGCGGGGGACAACTCCTCCAACCGCTTCTGTCCGCAGCCAAAATCCCCTATGCGCGAAGCCAGCGGTTCACGAAAGGTCTCCCCATGTCGTTCGGTCTGTTCGTCATCTACCTCGGCCGTTTCCTCCTCGGCGGCGCCTTCGTCGTCTTCGGCCTGCGCAACCTCAAGAACATCCCCCGCCTCACCGAAGCCATGGAAAAGAAAGGGCTTTTGCCCCAGCCCCGCTACTGGATGATACTCGGCGTCGGCATCCAGATCGTCGGCGGCGCGATGGTCGCGCTCAACTTCCTGCCCTGGCTCGGGGCACTGGCGCTCATCGCCTTCCTGCTGCTCGCGGCTTACCTGTTCCACGCCTTCTGGGAATTCCCA
>DAORUH010000201.1:0-3505 GCA_035433065.1 Devosia sp.
CCAACTAGGCGTCGTCGCCGCCGCCATGCTCGCGCACGAGGCCGGCGGCAGCCGGCTTCGGCTCATCCTCGCCATCCTTGGGATGCGGCCGGCCGAAATCTACCGCCGCAGTCTCCTGCCCGGCATCGATGATCGAGCGGCGGATGGCGCGGGTGCGGGTGAACATGTCCTCGAGCCCCGGCCCGTCGCCGATGCGCACCGCGCGCTGCAACTGGCTGAGGTCTTCGAGGAACCGCCCGAGCATTTCGAGCACCGCGTCGCGGTTGGTGAGGAAGATGTCGCGCCACATCACCGGATCGCTCGCCGCAATGCGCGTGAAATCGCGGAAGCCCGAGGCCGAGAATTTGATGACCTCGGATTTCGTATGCTGTTCGAGATCGGCCACCGTGCCCACGATGTTGTAGGCAACGAGGTGCGGGATGTGGCTGGTGATCGCCAGCACCAGGTCATGATGGCTCACGTCCATCGCCTCGACCTTGGAGCCCATGCCGCGCCAGAACGCGGTGAGCCGCTCGACCGCCGCGGGATCGGCCTCCGGCCCCGGCGTCAGCACGCACCAGCGGTTGACGAACAGCTCCGGAAAGCCCGCCGACGGACCCGAATGCTCGGTGCCGGCAATCGGGTGCGCCGGAATGAGATGCACGCCCTCGGGCAGGAGCGGCCGCAGCACATCGACGACATGCTGCTTGACCGACCCAACATCGGAGAGGATCGCGCCCTTCTCGAGCGCCGGCGCGATATGCGCCATGACCCCGCCATAGGCGCCGACCGGGGTGCAGAGGATCACGAGGTCCGCGCCGCGCACCGCTTCCGCCGCATCGAGCGTGTAGCTGTCGCCGAGCCCCAGCGCGCGCGCTTCATCGAGCGTCGCCTGCTTCCGGGTCGAAATCGCGATGGACTTCACCAGCCCCTTTTCGCGGGCGGCGCGGGCGATGGATGAACCGATGAGGCCGATGCCGATCAGTGCGAGTTTGTTGAACATGCTAGCGCCCCCCTGGCGCGCCGAACGCTTTGAGCACCTCGACCAGCCGGCGCATCGCCGCTTCCGGCCCGATGGAAATCCGGAGCCCGTTCGAAATGTCATAGACGCCGATCTCGCGCACGATGAGACCCTCGTCCATCAGCGCGTTGAACGCCGCGCGGCTGGTCTCGGCATTCTCGAACAGCGCGAGGATGAAGTTGCCCTCGCTGGGCACCACGCGAATCGCATTGCCGTTGAGCGCCGCCGTAAGCCAGCTGCGCCACTGCGCATTGTAATCGCGCAGTCTTGCGGTGAACGCCGTGTCGCGCGCCGCCGCCGCACCGGCGAACTGCGCCGCGCGGTTGACGTTGAACGGCCCGCGGATGCGGTTGACCACATCGACGATGTGCTCGGGCGCATACATCCAGCCGATACGCGCCGCCGCGAGCCCCATCTTCGAGAAGGTGCGCACCATCACGGCATTTTTCGCGCCGTTCACCAGCTCGATGCCGACGTCGTAGTCCTCGGCGGTGACATATTCGGCGTAGGCACAATCGAGGACGAAAAGAATGTCGGGCCTGAGCCCCGCATGCAGCCGCGCCACCTCGCCGGACGAAAGATAGGTGCCCGTCGGGTTGTTCGGGTTGGCGAGAAACAGCATTTTCGTCTGCGGCGTCACCGCAGCGAGCAGCGCGTCGACATCTGCGCAGTAGTCGGTCTCGGGCGCGATCACCGGCGTCGCCGACGCGGCCAGCGTCACGATCGGATAGACCGAGAATCCGTGCCGCGAAATGATCGCCTCGTCGCCTTCGCCGAGATAGCATTGCGCGAGCAGGTGCAGGATGTCGTCCGAGCCGTTGCCGCAGACGATCTTGTTGGCATCGATGCCGTGCACCTCGCCCAGCGCCTCGCGGAGGATGCGCGACGTGCCCTCGGGATAGATTTCGGGCTGCCGGTCAACTTCGAGCAGCGCCGCGACAGCCGCCGGCGACGCGCCCAGCGGAGATTCGTTGGCGCTCAGCTTGATCGGCGTAACGCCCGGCGCAGCCTGGGATTTTCCGGGCTGGTAGGGGGCGATCCTCAGGATGCCGGGCTGTGGTTGCGGGCGGTCTGGCGAGGTGGTCATCGGGCAATCGGGGGGTTAAACGCGGGCGGACCATAGTGAAAGGCCCAAGCGAACGCAACGCGACGACCGCCGCCGTGCAAGTACGGCCCCGGTTGCGGTACTTTTCAGGAGGTCGCAATGACAGCGATGAATATCGTGCATATGCGGGTGAAGCCTGGACGCGAGGCCGACTACATCGCCAACCACAGGAATGCGGCGCAGTTCGACATGCCTGGCATCCGGCGGGCCTGGGTCGTCAAGAGCCTCGACGGCATGCGCGACATGCTCGAGGACCTTGGCGGCGGCCGCGGCGTGACCGAGCCCTATTCGGGCGAAGTCACTGTCGAGATCGGCCGCTAGGTCGCTTCGGGCGGCAGTTCCATCGCGGCCTGCGGTGACAGCGCCGGCACGCGCACATAGCGCTCGGCCTTGCGGCGACGCGGCACGGCCGGGAACAACTCCTTCCGCGCCACGACGCACAGCACCCCCGCCAGCGCCGGTCCGAACAACCGGCCGGTGCGCTCGAACAACCGCGCCGATTTCAGCACCAGCTTCATCTGCGTGGGCGGCATATAGAGCGCCTCGCGCCACTGTTCGGGCACGAAGGAATGGTCACGCAGCAGCCGGTCGAGCTGGCCGCGGCTGAACGGATTGCCCGCTCCGAATGGCGTGTTGTCCCACGAGGCCCACAGCCCCCGGCGCTTCGGCACGACGATGATCAGCCGCGCGTTCGGCGCCGCCACCCGCCACAGTTCGCGCATCAGCTCCTCGGCATCCGAGGCATGCTCGAACATGTGGACCGCGACGATGAGATCGACCGCCGCGTCGGTCAGCGGCATTTCGAGCGGATCGGCCAGCACTGTGTGCGACGGCCCCTCGCGCGGCCAGGCAGACGAACCCTGCCGCGCCGGCATGACCGCCACCACCCGCTCGGCCTTTTCGAGGGAGAACCGCAGGTATGGCGTGGCAAAACCGAGGCCGAGGATGCGCCGGCCGCGCACATCGCCGGAGAACCGGACCACCTGTTCGCGAACAAGCGTCCGCGCCCGCTTGCCGAGCGGCGATTTGTAGAAATCAATCAGGCGCTTGACGTCAGGGGTCATTCGGCTTTGGTTCGTAGGACACTATGAGTCTGCCCTGCCCCGCGCCGAATGTCACCAGCGCGCCCAGCCCTTCGCCGGAGCCTTCCGAATTGGCACTCCTGATCGAGACCTTCCTCTGCCGCAGCGATAACTACGGCTACCTCGTGCATGATGTCGCCTCGCGCCGCACCGCGGCCATCGACGCGCCCGACGCCAAGGCGATCAAGGCGGTGCTGGAAAAGCGCGGCTGGCAGCTCACCGACATTCTCGTGACCCATCACCACTCCGACCATGTCGAGGGCATCCCGCAGCTCAAGCGCGAGTTCGACGCGACCGTCACCGGCCCACGCGCCGAAG
>DAORUH010000202.1:0-3474 GCA_035433065.1 Devosia sp.
TCCCTCAATCGTCATGGCAGGGCGTGACCCGGCCATCCACTCGATGTTGCGGTGGTGCTGCGGAATCGAGTGGACCCGCGGGTCGAGCCTGCGGGTGACGTTGTGGGTGGGGATGGTCTTTTTCGCGCGCGGCGGACGAATGGGGGTGGGCCGCTCAGCGCCCAACCCTTACCCGGCTGGTTCAACCAGCCTGGCGGCGAACCCGTACCACCACATCGACATGCGTGATGGTCATCCCCTTGGGGGGCTCGGGGAGGTTCTGGATCACGATCGAGGAGGCCGGGATATCGGTCACCCGCTGCTCGTCCTCGTGGTAGAAGTGGTGGTGATCGGAGGTGTCGGTGTCGAAGTACGAACGCGACGCGTCCACCGCCACTTCGCGCAAGAGGCCCGCCTGACGGAACTGGTGCAGGCTGTTGTAGATCGTCGCCAGCGAGACGTTCACGTTCGCGGCACCCGCTTCGGCGTGGAGCTGTTCGGCGCTCACATGGCGATGCGAGCCGGCGAACAGAATCTCGGCCAGCGCGATGCGCTGGCGCGTCGGCCGGAGGCCCGCCATCCGCAATACTGCCGTCAGGCACGGGCGCCGGGACGGAATGATGCGTACGGGAAGGCTGCGGTCGGGCATCGGATCCTGGAAAATATGCGCGTTTGTGGGGCGCTTTATAACTTTCGCGGGCCCGCGGCACAAGCGTTCCGCCCCGCACGGACGGCGCATGCGTCCAAATGCGGACCCGGGAAGCGGCCGCCAGCCATTGACCCTCATCCCCCTCGTCGCTACGTACGAGACAAACTTGGAGGACTTCCGCTTGATACCTGAGGATCGCAAGAGCGCGTATGCGTACGACGATCTCATCGCGTCCGGCAAAGGTACGCTTTTCGGTCCCGGCATGGCGCAGCTGCCATTGCCGCCCATGCTCATGTTCGACCGCATCACGCGGATCGACCTCGAGGGCGGGGCCAATGGCAAGGGTGAGGTCCGCGCCGAACTCGATGTCCATCCGGACCTGTGGTTCTTCAAGTGCCATTTCGAAGGCGATCCGGTCATGCCCGGGTGCCTCGGCCTCGATGCGCTGTGGCAGATGCTCGGCTTCTTCCTCTGCTGGGGTGGGTCCAAGGGCAAGGGCCGGGCGCTGGGCGGCGAAATCAAGCTGTCGGGCCAGGTCACCAACGACATCAAGCTCGTCGAGTACGGTATCGACCTGAGGCGGGTGATGCGTTCGCGCGTCGCGCTGGGAATTGCGGACGGCTGGGTCAAGGCCGATGGCAAGATCATCTATGAGGCCAAAGACCTGCGCGTCGGCCTGTTCACCGAAATCTAAGCCGCACCGGTGCGCCGGGACGGCGCGCCCCATGGGGAGTTGGGCTGATGAGACGAGTCGTCGTAACCGGGATGGGCATTGTCGCGTCCATCGGCAACGACATTCCGGCCGTGCTGCAATCGCTAAAGGATGCCCGTCCGGGCATTGTGGCGGCACCCGAATACACTGAACTCGGTTTCCGCTGCCAGGTGCACGGAGCGCCGCAACTCGATCCCTTCGCGGTGCTCGACCGGCGCACTACGCGCTTCATGGGCAAGGGCGCGGCGTGGAACTACATCGCCATGCAGGAGGCGATTGCGATGGCCGGGCTTGAAGAGTCCGACATCAAGAATCCGCGTACCGGCATCATCATGGGTTCGGGCGGCCCCTCGACCCGCACCGTGGTCGAAGCCGCCGACATCACGCGCGAAAAGGGCCCCAAGCGCATCGGGCCGCTGGCCGTGCCCAAGGCGATGAGCTCGACCGCTTCGGCGACGCTCGCCACGCCGTTCGGCATCAAGGGCGTCAACTATACGATCTCGTCCGCCTGCGCGACGAGCAAGCACTGCATCGGCAATGCGTACGAGCAGATCCAGATGGGCAAGCAGGACATCGTCTTTGCCGGTGGCCACGAGGATCTCGACTGGACACTCAGCAATCTGTTCGACGCGATGGGCGCCATGTCGTCCGATTTCAACGCCACGCCCGAGCGCGCCTCGCGCGCCTATGACCGCGATCGCGACGGCTTCGTCATCGCCGGCGGCGCGGGCGTGCTGGTGGTCGAAGAACTCGAACACGCAAAGGCCCGCGGCGCGAACATCCTCGCCGAGATCGTCGGCTATGGCGCGACCTCGGACGGCTACGACATGGTCGCGCCGTCGGGCGAAGGCGCCGAGCGCTGCATGCGCATGGCGCTCGAAACGGTGAAGGGCAGGGTCGACTACATCAACCCGCACGCCACCTCGACGCCGGTCGGGGATCTCAAAGAAATGGAAGCCATCCGCGCCGTCTTCGGCACGGGCGACAACTGCCCGCCGATCAGCGCCACCAAGTCGCTCACCGGGCATTCGCTGGGCGCCACGGGCGTGCAGGAATCGATCTACTGCATCCTGATGATGCGTAACCGGTTCCTGTGCGAAAGCGCCAACATCGAGAACCTCGATCCGGCCTTCGCCGACGTGCCGATCCTGCGCTCGCGGCGCGACAACGTCGATGTCGGCATCACGCTCTCGAACAGCTTCGGCTTCGGCGGCACCAACGCCACGCTGGTCTTCAAGCACCCGGACGCTTGATCAGCGGTTGGACCTCGTGCCCGACGGGCGCGAGGGACAGAGCAAAAAGAGACTCCGTCTCAGTCCTCTTCCGCGCCGCGCTCGTAGGTGAGTTCGGTGAAGGTTGAGGAGTGGCCGGAGTAGAGCAGGAGGCGGCCGGTGAGCGGTTCGCCGACGCCGGTGATGAGCTTGATGGCTTCCATCGCCATCAGCGAGCCGATGACGCCGGTGACCGGACCCAGCACGCCATTGACCTCACAACTCGGCAGGTCCTCCTCGCGCGGGGCTTCGGGGTAAAGATCGGCGAAGCGGGGGCCGCCGGGCACGAAGGTCGTGACCTGTCCGTCGAACATCGACACGGCGCCCGAAACGAGCGGTTTCTTGCTCCGCTCGCAGGCCTCGGCGACGATGGCGCGGGTAGCAAAGTTGTCGGTGCCGTCGAGCACGATGTCGAACACCCCGGTGATGAGGCGAACGTTGTCGGCTTCGAGCCGCGATTCGAGCGTTTCGACAATGACGTTGGGGTTGATGGCGGCGATGAAGGCGCGGGCGCTTTGCGTCTTCGGCGTTCCGACTGCAGCGGTGGTGTGGACCACCTGCCGCTGGAGGTTGGAGAGCCCGACCGTGTCATGATCCGCGATACCGAGCGTGCCAACCCCGGCCGCGGCGAGATAGGCGAGCGCAGGGCTGCCGAGCCCGCCTGCGCCGACGACCAGCACGCGCGCCGATTTCAGCCGCTGCTGCGCGGTGCCGCCAAAGCCCTTGAGCACGAGGTGGCGGGCGTAGCGCTTGGTCTCTTCACTCGAAAGGACAGGCTTTTCCAACGCGACCGTGGTCCTACTGGTCCAGCGGTACGGCGAGGAAGCGCCGGGCCGGGCCCTCGAAGCCGAAGGGATAGTTCG
>DAORUH010000203.1:0-3454 GCA_035433065.1 Devosia sp.
AAGGTGTGATGGCGCGCGGTGTAGCCGACATTGTCGAGGTCGTTGTGCTTGCCGCCGGCGCGCACGCATTTCTGCGAGGTGGTGGCGCGCTGATAGGGCCGCTTCTCGACGCCGGTGAAAACGTTCTTGAACTGCACCATGCCGGCATTGGTGAACATCAGCGTCGGGTCGTTGCGCGGCACCAGCGGTGACGACGGCACGATCTCGTGACCCTCCGCCGCAAAGTAGTTGAGAAATGCCGACCTGATCTCGTTAACGCCGCTCATGTCCGTCCAATCGTAAAAAGCCCGGGATTCGCTGCAAACGCGCCATCTCACCGGCTCGAGTACCAAGCCGAGTACCAAGCCGAGTACCAAGCCATGGCTTTTAGACAAGGGGGATGGCGCTGTCCAGAAAGTGTGCTTGAGATCAGGGGCTTGCCGCAGCAGCGCAAGGTTCGTTGATAATTGCTGCGGCTGCGTTGACAGCCTTGCCGCGGCCGTGGTTTTCTACCCCTGTTCAAGACTGTCACGTCGGGAGAGATCGGCTTAAGCGCCGGCGCCGAAGGAGCAACCGCCCCGGAAACTCTCAGGCAAACGGACCGCGTGACTTGCTAGCATCTGGAAAGAGACGCCGCCGGGCCGGTCCCGGGATGCGTCCGCCGACGGGATAATACTCTCAGGCACAGCGACAGATGGGGCTTCGACGGGTTTTCGAGGAATCCTCCTCGGGAACCGCGAGGGCCCCATGATGCTTGCGCGCGAAACCGAAACCGCATTGAAAACCACCCCTCTGCATGCGCTGCATGCAGCCAGCGGCGGCAAAATGGTGCCGTTTGCCGGCTACGACATGCCGGTACAATTCACGCCGGGCGTGCTCAGGGAACACCTGCATACCCGCAACTCGGCCGGGCTGTTCGACGTCTCGCATATGGGACAACTCGAGCTGCGGGCGAAATCCGGCAAGGTCGAGGACGCCGCCCTGGCGCTGGAGCGGCTGGTGCCGCAGGACATCCTCAGCGTTGCGCCGGGCCGGCAGCGCTACGCCCAGTTCACCAATGAAGCCGGCGGCATTTTAGACGATTTGATGGTGGCCAATTTCGGCAGCCATTTGTTCCTCGTCGTCAACGCCGCCTGCAAGGCCGAGGACGAGGCACATCTGCGCGCTCATCTTCAGGACAGCTGTGTCATCGAGCCGCTCCCCGACCGCGCGCTGCTCGCGCTGCAGGGGCCGAAGGCCTGTTCGGTACTGGCCCGGCTTTGCCCCGAAATATCGGCGATGCGGTTCATGGATACGGGGCCGCGCCGTATCGACGGCATCGACGCCTTCGTCTCGCGCTCGGGCTACACCGGCGAGGACGGCTTTGAGATTTCGGTTCCGGCCGAACAGGCGGAAGCCTTCGCGAAAACCCTGCTGGCGAATGGCGATGTGATGCCGATCGGGCTCGGCGCGCGCGACAGCCTGCGGCTCGAGGCCGGGCTCTGCCTTTATGGCCACGACATCGACACCTCGACGACGCCGGTCGAGGGCGCGCTCGAATGGTCGATCCAGAAGAGCCGCCGCCATGGCGGCGCCCGCGCCGGCGGTTTTCCCGGTGCCGACACGATTCTTGCCCAGCTCGAAAAAGGCGCACCGCGCCGCCGCGTCGGGTTGAGGCCGGAGGGCCGCGCCCCGGTGCGCGAAGGCGCGCCGCTATTCGCGAATGAGACTTCATCCGAACAGATCGGCAAGGTCACCTCGGGCGGCTTCGGCCCAAGCCTGAATGCGCCGGTGGCGATGGGCTATCTGCCGGTTTCGTTCGCCGCAACAGGCTCGCTGGTGTTCGCCGAACTGCGTGGCGCGCGGCTGCCGCTGCGGGTCGCCGCCATGCCCTTCGTTCCCAACACTTACAAACGTTGAATCTCAAAACGCTGAAGGATCCGTCATGACGACGCTCTACACCACCGACCACGAATGGCTCCGGATCGAGGGCGACGTCGCCACCATCGGCGTCACCGACTATGCGCAGTCGCAGCTCGGCGACGTCGTGTTCGTCGAACTGCCGAAAATCGGCCGCAGCCTGAAGAAGGCCGAAGCCGCCGCCGTGGTCGAATCGGTCAAGGCGGCTTCCGACGTCTACGCGCCGATTTCGGGGGAAGTGCTCGAGGTCAACGACGCGCTCGCCGCGGAACCCGCGCTGGTCAATTCCGACGCCGCCGGCAAGGCGTGGTTTTTCAAGTTGAAGATATCCGACAAGAGCGAACTCGGCGGCCTGATGGACGAGGCCGCTTACGCCAAGCACACCGCATGAGCATGTGAGCGAATGACAGGGATCGCCTCCACACCCTCCGCTGTCATCGCCCGGCTCGACCGGGCGACCCAGTACGCCGCGACTTCTCCGCTCAACCGCTGGCTTCCCGGCGTACTGGATCGTCCGCTTTCGCGGACGACGACACCGAGCTTTGATTTTCCAGCGAGGACTACTCCATGAACGCGCCGCTTAAACCCACCGACGAGCCCGCCGCCACCTTCGTGCGCCGCCACATCGGCCCCTCGCCCCGCGACGTCAACGCCATGCTGCAGACCGTGGGCGCCAGCAGCCTCTCAGGGCTGATGGCCGAAACCCTGCCGTCCTCGATCCGGCAGAAGGCGCCGCTCGACCTCGGCACGGCTCTCAGCGAGCCCGAGGCGCTGGCGCATATGCGCGAGCTGGCAGCGCAAAACCAGTTGTTCACCTCGATGATTGGCCAAGGCTATTCGGGAACCGTCCTGCCGGCGGTAATCCAGCGCAATATCCTGGAGAACCCGGCCTGGTACACGGCCTACACGCCGTATCAGCCGGAGATCAGCCAGGGTCGCCTGGAAGCGCTGCTCAATTTCCAGACCATGATCTGCGAACTGACCGGCCTGGATGTCGCCAACGCCTCGCTGCTCGATGAAGCCACCGCCGCCGCCGAAGCGATGGCGGTGGCCCAGCGCAGCGTCAAGACCAAGCTCAACGCCTTCTTTGTCGACGCCGACTGCCATCCGCAGACGATCGCGCTGCTGCGCACGCGCGCCGAGCCGCTGGGCTGGACCGTGGTCGTCGGCGACCCGGAGCGCGACCTCGATCCGACCTTGGTGTTCGGCGCACTGTTCCAGTACCCCGGCAGCCTCGGCGCGGTGCGTGATTACCGCGCCGCGATCAAGGCGGTCAAGGCCGCCGGCGGCATTGCCATCGTCGCTGCCGATCCGCTGGCATTGACCTTGCTGACACCGCCGGGCGAACTCGGTGCGGACATGGCGATTGGATCGACCCAGCGTTTTGGCGTGCCGATGGGCTATGGCGGCCCGCACGCGGCCTACATGGCGGTGCGCGACGACCTCAAGCGTTCGATGCCGGGTCGCTTGATCGGCGTGTCACTCGACAGTCGCGGCAAGCCCGCGTTTCGCCTGGCGCTGCAGACGCGCGAACAGCACATCCGTCGCGAAAAGGCCACGTCCAACATCTGCACGG
>DAORUH010000204.1:0-3280 GCA_035433065.1 Devosia sp.
ATGCTTCTGCCAGAGCGTGACGCAGTGCATCACCAGGTCGCCGAAATCGACGGCATTAACCTCCGCGAGCCGCTCCTGGTACTGACGGTAGATGTCGGCCGCGCGGCCGCCGGCGAATTCGCCAGCCTCGTCGCCCGAGACTTTCTCCGGCGTCAGCGCGCGATCCTTCCAGCGCTGGATGATGCCGGACAGGATCCTGGCCGGCCATTTCTTGTCGTCGATGCCCTCGGCTTGCAGCAGCTGCTTGATCAGCCGGGTCTGGTCGTCGGTGTCGAGGATGGTGAAGTTGCTCTTGAGGCCGATCAACTCGGCATGCCGGCGCAGCACCCGCACGCCGATCGCATGGAAGGTGCCGAGGAACATCCCGTCCGCCGCGCCGCCGATCAGGCTCGCCACGCGGTCGAGCATTTCGCGGGCTGCCTTGTTGGTGAAGGTGACCGCGAGGATCTGCGAGGGGCGGGCCTGGCCGGTGAGCAGCATATGGGCGATGCGGGTAGTCAGCACCCGGGTCTTGCCGGTGCCGGCGCCCGCCAGCACCAGCAGCGGGCCGCCGGCATGGGTGACGGCCTGACGCTGCTCGTCGTTCAGGCCCTCGAGATGGGTGGTGGACGTGAGGGCGCGCCGCGCCGGCACGGGATCGGCCGGAACGGGGTCATCGGTGATTTCGAACGGATCGGCGGGGGGCGCCATGCACCGTCATATAGCAATCGCGATGGCGGACGCCTATCTTTGAGAGTGTGGACGCGCGTGGTGCGCGGCGGAGGTGAGCGGATGGCCCGAGGGTTGAACGGTTCCGCGAACGGGTCGGGCCATTGGCCTCCGCCCGGCGACGAGGGCGTGGTCGCCCGCACCCCCGGCGGTGGCTCCAACCTGCCGCCTGCGGTCGCGGCGGCGCTGCCCGCCGTGGTCGGCGTCAAGACCACCATTCCAGAGAGCCGCCGCTCGGCCCAGACTTTGGGCACGGAGCGTGAAGGACACGGCATCCTAATCGACGACGAGGGCCTGGTCCTCACCATCGGCTATCTGATCATGGAAGCCGACACGGTCACGATCACCGACATCGAGGGCAACGAGACGGCCGCCCGCATCGTCGGCTACGACTATGAAAGCGGCTTCGGCCTCGTGCGGACGGAAACTCCGGTCCCGCTGAAGCCGATGCCGTTCGGCGATTCCGATTCCCTCGCCCTGCGTGGCGAGGCCTATGTCGCGGGCCTGGGCGGCGAAAAGGCGGCCCTCAAGGTCAAGATCGCCGGCCGGCGCGAGTTCGCCGGCTACTGGGAGTATCTGCTCGACAGCGCCATCTTCACGGTGCCGGCCTATCCGCTGTGGGGTGGCTCGGCCCTGATCAGCCAGCGCGGCGAACTCCTCGGCGTCGGCTCGCTGCTGGTGCAGGAAGCGCTGGGTCCGGGCTCTCCAGCCTTCCCCGGCAACATGTATGTGCCGATCAACCGGCTCAAGCCGATCTTCGGAGAGCTGGTTTCCACCGGACGCCTGTCGACACCACCGCGCCCTTGGCTCGGTGTCTACACGGTCGAGCATATGGGCCAGCTCGTGGTTGGCGGCATTTCCGACGGCGGGCCCGCCGACCGCGCCGGCCTGCAACGCGGCGACATCCTGCAGGCGCTGAACGGCGAGGTGCTCGACGATGTCGGGGACTTCTATCGCAAGCTCTGGGCGATCGGCCCGGCGGGCTCGGTGGTGAAGCTGCGGCTGGAGCGCGACGGCGACGCGTTCGACGTCAGCGTGCGCACCGGCGATCGCGCCGCCTATCACAAGTACGGGAACGACTGACCCGCCTGTGCATAGCCACGCTTTGACTCAAGCGCCGAGCGCTGCATAGGTTCCGGTCGAGCGATAACGGGGAGACATCGATGGCCAAGGCGTTCGCCTCGCAGGCGGATATGACGGACAAGAAGATTACCTTCAGCCGCCTGTCCGAACATGCCTACGCCTTCACTGCGGAAGGCGATCCCAATACCGGTATCGTGATCGGCGACGACGCGGTGATGGTGATCGACGCGCAGGCGACGCCCAGGATGGCCGAGCAGGTGATCGAGCGCATCCGCACCGTCACCGACAAGCCGATCAAGTACGTGGTGCTGACTCACTATCATGCCGTGCGCGTGCTGGGTGCCAGCGGTTACAGCCCCGAGCACATCATCTGCAGCGAGGCCACGCGCGAGATGATCGTCGAGCGCGGCGCGCAGGACTACAAGTCCGAGCTGCAGCGCTTCCCGCGCCTGTTTCAGGCGGCCGAAACCATCCCCGGCCTGACCTGGCCCACCATCACCTTCACGGATCGCATGACCCTGTGGCTGGGCAAGCTGCAGGTCGACATCATCCATGCCGGGCGCGGCCACACCAAGGGCGACACGATCGTCTGGCTGCCCGAGGAACGCACCCTGTTCAGCGGCGATCTCGTCGAATACGGCGCCACGCCTTATTGCGGCGACGCTCACTACAAGGACTGGCCCGAGACGCTGCAGAAGCTGCGCGACCTCAAGGCCGAGGCGCTGGTGCCCGGCCGCGGCGACGCGCTGATCGGAGAAGGGCCGGTCGAGGAAGGCATTGCCGGGACACAGGCCTTCCTGAGCGACCTCTACAGGGTCGTGGAGAAGAGCGCCGAGACCGGCGATTCGCTGAAGCAGGCCTACGACAAGGCGATGGCCGCGCTGCAGCCGCGCTATGGCAACTGGGTCATCTTCGAGCACTGCATGCCGTTCGATGTGACCCGCGCCTATGACGAGGCCAAGGGCCTCGATCATCCGCGCATCTGGACGGCCGAGCGCGACATCGAGATGTGGGCGGCGCTGGAAAAGGCCGAGTGACGATGCCGGCGTTGGAGCGCGCCACTCCAGTGGCGCATCATGAGCGCCACTGGAGTGGCGCGCTCCTATGAGTTCTTACACTTACCGCCACTACCCGTATGTCAAACCGCCCGAACTCGACGGCGGGGGCGGGCGCCGACCGGTCGTGATCGTCGGCGCCGGCATGGCGGGGCCGACCCTGGCGCTTGCACTGGCGCAACGCGGCGTTCCCTCGGTGGTGCTGGACGAGGACGACACGGTGAGCCTCGGCAGTCGCTCGATCTGCCAAGCCAAGCATAGTCTCGAAACCTGGGATCGGTTCGGTGTCGCGAGCCGCATGGTCGAGAAGGGCATTACGTGGGAGCAGGGTGAGCTCTATCTCCACGACAAGCCGGTCTTCCGGTTCAACCTGCAGCCCGAGCCCGGGCACAAGTTCCCGGCCTTCGTGAACCTGCAGCAATATTACGTGGAGG
>DAORUH010000205.1:0-3247 GCA_035433065.1 Devosia sp.
GCCTTCGCCATCGCGAGAAACGCCTCGACCGGCAGTTCCTCGGCGCGTTCCTGCCCGCTGAGCCCGGCGGCCGCCAGCAGCTTGTCGACCGGGACACCCGTGGCCTTGAGGCTCTGGCGGATCATCTTGCGGCGCTGCCCGAAGGCGGCCTTGGTGATGGCTTCGAGGTCGCGCACGGCGACATCGCCGCTCACCGGCTTCGGCGTCAGGTGGACGACGCTGGAGGTGACGTTGGGCGGCGGCACGAAGGCGTTGCGATCGACATTGAAGGCGATGCGCGCATTGGTCCGCCAGCCGCACAGCACGCCGAGCCGGCCGTACTGCTTGTCGGCGGGGGTCGCGACGATGCGCTCGGCCACTTCGCGCTGGAACATCAGCGTCAGGCTATCGAACCACGGCGGCCACGGATCGCTCGCCACCCAGCCGATCAGCAGCGGCGTTGCGATATTGTAGGGCAGGTTCGCGACGATGCGTGCCGGGCCATCGACCAGCGACCGGTAGTCGATCTCCAGCGCATCGCCGGAAATGACCTCCAGCCGGCCCGGATAGGCGGCAGCAATCTCGGCTAGCGCGGGCAGGGTGCGCTCGTCGCGCTCGATGGCGATGACCTTCTTCGCGCCCTCGGCCAGCAGCGCACGCGTCAGCCCGCCGGGGCCGGGGCCGACCTCGATGATCGTGTGATCGCTCAGCGATCCGGCGGTGCGGGCGATGCGCGACGTGAGATTCAGGTCGAGCAGGAAATTCTGCCCGAGCTGCTTCTTGGCGGCGAGCCCGTGCGCGGCAATGACCTCGCGGAGCGGGGGGAGCTTGTCGATCTGCATGCCTTCGCTTAGCCGATCCGCCGGAAAGGTGAAACGGTCTTGACCTTCCAATCGTTGGAAGGGGGACAATGGGTGCATAACGACAGGAGTGAGTCATGAAACGCGTTCTCTTCACCGCCGCCGCCGTGCTGGCGCTGGGCGTCCCGGCGCTGGCCCAGCACGAGCACCACACCGCGCCCGCCGATGCAGGCGGGCTTCCGGCCACCTGCCTCGAGAACGCCAACGCGATGGCGGCGGTGCCGGCAGGCCACGACATGGGCGGCGATGAGGCGCACAAGGCGCTGATGGCCGGCATGGACAAGATGAATTCCGACATGATGACCGGCGGCACGGCCACCGATATCGACGTGGCCTTCGTCTGCTCGATGATTCCGCATCATCAGGGCGCCATCGACATGGCCAGGGCCGAGCTTCAGTACGGCGACGACGCGTGGGCCAAGGAGATGGCGCAGAAGGTGATCGACGCGCAGGAGCAGGAAATCGCCGATATGCTCGCCTGGCTCGAAAAGCAGCCGGCGAAGTAGGCGCTAGGCGGTCATCCGGTCGGCGAGGCGGATGGCGGCCAGCAGGCTGGCCGCCGAGCCCTTGCCGCTGCCGGCGATGTCGAACGCCGTGCCGTGGTCGGGCGAGGTGCGGACGATCGGCAGCCCCAACGTGACGTTCACTGCCTCGTCGAAGGCGACGGTCTTGATCGGGATCAGCGCCTGGTCGTGATACATGGCGATCACCGCGTCGTATTGCCGCCAGTGCGGCAGGTGGAACAGCGTGTCGGCCGGGGCGGGGCCCACGGCGTCGATGCCCTCGGCGCGAAGCTTGGCGATGGCAGGCGCGATGATGTCGCGATCCTCGAGCCCGATGGTGCCGCCTTCACCCGCATGCGGATTGAGTCCGGCGATGCCGATGCGCGGGCGGGCGATGCCGAAGCGGGTGCGCAGGTCGTGGTCGATCACCCACGCGGTGCGCTGCACAAGGTCGCCGGTGATGAGATCGGGCACATCGCGCAGCGGCACATGGATGGTCAGCGGCACGGCGCGCAGGCCCTCGTGGGCAAGCATCATCACCGGCAGCGGCTCAACCCCGTCGCGGGCGCAGAGCGCGGCGAGGAACTCGGTGTGCCCCGGGTGCGAAAAGCCCACGCTGTAGAGCGCGGCCTTGTTGATCGGGGCGGTGACGATGGCGCGGCAGGCGCCGCTGAGCGTGTCGGTCGTGGCGCGGCGGATGGCGTCGATCACCACGGCGGCGGCTGGGGCGCTGATCCGGCCCGGCATGTCCGCCACCTCGCCATCGATCTGGACGACGGGCAGGGCGGTGGCGAAGCGAGCGCCTGCCTCGGCCGGGGAGACAGTGGCGAGCGGGATATCGAGGCCGAGCCGGTGGGCACGGGCGGCGAGGAACTCGGCGTTGCCGTAGACCGCAAAGGCGGGCAGGCTGTGTGCGGCGCGCTCGGCATAGAGGCGCAGGATCAGGTCGGGCCCGATACCCGCAGGTTCTCCCATGCTGACGGCAAGCGGCGCTGTTGCAGGCATCGAACATCCCCCTCAGCCCAACGAAAAGGGCGGTGGCGGTGTAACCCGCCAGCCGCCCCAATTCCAAGGCCGGTGATGGATCGGCCAGTGGCCGTCCGTCAGTTCATGACGATGCGGCCCTTCTTGCGCAGGTCCGCGAGGTACTTGTCCTGCTCGCCCTTCAACTGGGCATTGCCGGCTTCGGACCGCAGCGCGCCCTTGATGAAGGTCGTGTCTTCGGCGACGGACTTCGAGCACACGGCCAGCATCGAGACACCGTTCTCGACGACGCGCGGCTTGGTGATGCCGCCGACGTTGAGACGCGCCAGTTCCTTGGCGATCGGCTCCGGCAACTGGGTGGCGTGGCGGCGGCCAACGTCGATCACGGCGGCGTCTGTGTAGCTCGTCGAGAGCTGCACGGCGGTATCGCAGCCCTTGAAGCTCTGCTTGTAGCGGTTGGCCTGCGCCGTGCGGCCCGAGGCGCCCTTACCGACGAACAGCACTTCCTTGAGGATGTAGTCGTAGCTCATCGAGGCATCGAGCTTGGCTTCGGCCTTCTTTTCGAGATCGACGTCGGAAATCTGCACCTGCGGCATGATCACGTTCTGGGTGATCTGGTTCCAGGCGAGAGCGGCGCGCAGGCGGTCGCGCAGCGTGTCGACGTTGACGCCGCTCTGGCGGAGGATGTCTTTCAGCTTGTCGGAGCTGACCTTGATGTTGCGGGCGACATTGAGGAAAGCGTCATCGACCTGCTTGTCGGAAATGGTGATGTTGAGGCGCTTGGCTTCCGCCAGCATCAGCGCCTCGTCGATCAGCTCCTGCAGCGCGGCCTTGGAGCCGCTGCGCCCCTCGATCGCGAAGAGTTTCAGCCGCTGGGAAACCTGAACGTCGGTGATCTGGGTGCCGTTGACGGTGGCCTTC
>DAORUH010000206.1:0-809 GCA_035433065.1 Devosia sp.
GGCACATCGCCCGCCGTGTCGAGCACATGGAGGCCGAGGGCGTCACCGCCCACGCCAATGTCCATGTCGGCTACGACGTGACCATCGATGAGCTGACGGCGAAGCATGACGCGGTCGTCCTCTCCGGCGGTGCCGAAAAGCCGCGCGACCTGCCGATCCCCGGCCGCGAGCTCGATGGCATCCACTTCGCCATGGAGTTTTTGCCCCAGCAGAACCGCCGCAACGGCAACGAGGAACTGAAGAACGCAAAACCCATCCTCGCCGAGGGCAAGCACGTCGTCGTCATCGGCGGCGGCGACACGGGCTCCGACTGCGTGGGCACGTCGAACCGCCAGGGCGCGCTTTCGGTCACCCAGATCGAGATCATGCCCGCGCCGCCCGAGAAGGAGAACAAGCCGCTCGTCTGGCCGAACTACCCGATGAAGATGCGCACTTCGTCCTCGCAGGAGGAAGGCGTGGCCCGCGACTTCGCCGTCGCGACGGTTCGCTTCGAGGGCGAGAACGGCAAGGTGACGGCGCTCCACTGCGCCCGCGCCGACGAAAAGTTCCAGCCGATCCCCGGCACCGAGTTCGTGCTCAAGGCCGATCTCGTGCTGCTTGCCATGGGCTTTGTCGGCCCGGTGCAGGACGGGATGGTGAAGGACTCCGGCGTCGAGCTCGACAAGCGCGGGAACGTCTTGGCCGACATGGTCAAGTACCGCTCGACCAAGGACAAGATCTTCTCCTGCGGCGATATGCGCCGCGGCCAGTCGCTGGTGGTGTGGGCGATCCGCGAGGGCAGGCAATGCGCCCGCGCCGTCGACCTGCAG
>DAORUH010000206.1:819-3204 GCA_035433065.1 Devosia sp.
CCGGGGAAAGCCTGGGACACCTACCTGATGCTGGCCGTCGACCTGCAGATGCTGGGCAGGACGGACTTGCCGCGCTGAGCGATCCGCGCATGTCGATCAGCTACACCGGACACTGCGCCTTTCCGAAAGGAGAGGCGCAGTATCGTATCGACCACCTGCGCCGGGCGCGGCCGGACTGGTTCATCGACATGCACAGGCTCACCGACGCGAGCGATCTCGGCCCCTTCGGCGCACAGATTGCGCGCGAGTTCGGCATCGAGGCGAAATGCGTGTTCGGGATTCACCTGCTCAACAAGGACTGGCTTGAGCAAAGCCGCGATGCGGTGGAGTTCGTCTACGAGGTGTTCGGGACGGACACGCTGGTTATCACGTTTGGCAACGACAGCGTGCGTGAGGCGCTGCGGAGCTATCCGGGGGTGGAGATCGGCTGACGCAGTCGGGTTCCTCGCCCGTAGCGAAGCGTACGGGGGAGGGTCTGGACCCGGTGGGGAGTGGCCGCCCCCTCCACCGCCTGACGGCGGTCCCCCTCCCCCGCTTCGCAGGGGAGGACGCCGACTGCGCTATCTGGCTCCGGCGGCTTCGAGCATTTCGGCGATCTCGCGGTAGCCTCGCTCGCGCGCATGGGCGAGCGGCGTGACGCCCTGCCCGTCGGCGATATTCAGGTCCGCGCCGCCCTCGATCAGTGCTGCGACGATCTGCTGGTGCACTGGCCCGCCATCCGAGAGGACGATCGCCTCGAGCAGCGCTGTCCAGCCGAGCCGGTTGATGTGGTCGGGATCGACACCTGCCGCGATCAGCAGGCGCACGTTCTCGGGGTGCCCCTTCTCCGCCGCCGGGATCAGAGCCGTGCCGCCATAGCGGTTGGTGTCATCAAGCTTCGCGCCGGCTGCGAGGATCGCGGTCAGGATTTCGGTGCGCCCCTCCGCTCCGGCATAGAGGAAGGGGGTGTCGTCGATCCCATCCTTGGCGTTGACGTCGGCGCCGCGCGCGATCAGCAGCAGCGCCGCTTCGGTTGCTCGCTCCCGCGTGGCGATGAGCAGCGCGGTGCGCTTGTCCGCATCGCGCACCTCGATGTCCTGCCCGGCATCGAGCAGGCTCGTCAGCGCGGCCACGTCGTTGGCGCGGGCGGCGGCGAGGAAGGCGTCATCCGATTGGGCGAGGACGGGCGTCATCGTGAAGAACGCGACAAGCAGGGCTGCAAGCAGCCCCACCTATCGGCCACCCGGGTTGTGAACGCCGCCGTGCGCCTGGCGGCCGACGCCGAAGGCATCGACGCGGCCGGCGGGGGCGTCGATGAGCTGGCTCATGTCGAAGGCGACGGGGGCGATCGAGGCGGTTCCGGGGGTCACGAGGTCCATGGCGCGGCGCTGCTGGTGGGTCAGCGAAATCACCGCGCCGGCGACTTCGAGCAGCGTCATCTGCCCGAGGCCCTGATAGGGCGGGCGGACCATCAACTGGGCGTCGGTACCGGCGAGCGCGTCGGCGACCTCGATGCCTACGCCGCCGCCGCGGTAGTAGAGCTTCAGCGTCTGGTTGAGGAAGAAGGCCAGCTTGTCGGCGCCGGCGGCCGAGAAGTGGATGCCGTCATCCTTGCGCATGCGCACCCGGTTGCCGTTGAGATCGGGCCCGAAGGCGGAGTACTTGCCCTCCTCGTTGAGGAAGCGCTCGGTGATATCGAGGAACTCCGCGCCAGCGGAGAAGACCGCGAGCTTCTGCAGCTCGTTGATCCCGGCGATCGCCTTGTTGTAGCTCGGCGCCTCCATCGGCGGCAGGCCGACCCAGATCGTGGGCTTGCCGGCATTGCGCAGCTGCGTCACGAAACTGGAGACGCGCGCCGAGTATTCGGCGCTCCACTCGACGGTCAGCGATTTGTAGCTGTTGCCGCCATAGTTCATGGTCTGGCGGTCGTTGATGCCGAGGATCACCACCGCGACATCGAACGAATTGGCGGCGATCTGCTCGCCGATGGTCTTGTCCCAGTCGAAGAAATCGGGCCGGACGAACCCCGACGAGCCGACGCCCTGGCCGATGACGACGATGTTGGGGTCCTCGGCAAACATCCGCTCGAGCGCCTTGGTGAGATCGACGGCCATCGAGTCGCCGAACACGGCGAGCCGCGTCGCGCCCTCGGCCTTGGTGACCTCCGGCTTCGGCGGCGGCAGCGCCGCCTGCGGCTTGGGCTTGCGCTTCACCGGCTGTTCGACGGGCGGCGCTTCGGTTTCGGGAGGGCTGTCATCGCCGAACAGCAGGTCCATCAGCGTGCGGCGCTTGCGCTGCTGGGCGACATGGATGCGCTCCGCCACCGGCTGGCCGGCAAACAGCTGCGCCGGGGCAACCGTCGCGGGCGCTTCCGCGGCGATCACCGGCAGGAAGTCGGCGAGCAGC
>DAORUH010000207.1:0-3155 GCA_035433065.1 Devosia sp.
CCACCGCTAGGCTGACGATGATCCAGGTCTCAAGTCGGATCAATTGGCGTTCACCGCTGCCGTATCGAGGGCCTGTGTGCGAAGTCCGGTCAGGAAGGCATCGGCCGCCGCGTGGCTGGCAATCGCCGCGCCGAGTTCGCCCGCCGCCGCCTGCATCGGTTCGGGCAGTTGCGCGAGCAGCGTGGCGGCGGTGGTGAAGTCATGGCGGCGCACCGCGCCTTCGAGGCGCGAGACGACCGCCTCCGGCGTGTCGCCTTCGATCTCCGCGGCGGGCCGCAGGGCCAGCAGGGCCTTGGCCCATTCGAGCGCGTCACGCCCCCAGTCGCCGGTCGGCACGGCGGCGCGTCCGGCGAGAATATCGGGCACCGCGGCGGAGAGCCGTTCCGCCAGCGCGTCGGGCCGCATCAGCCCGGTTTCGGCAGCCGATGCCACCGGCGCCGGCACCTGCAGGTTGGGTAGCAGCGCCGTTAGGTTCTTCAGCTCGGCGGCATAGGGCCGGCCGTTGGCGATGGCGGATTCGAGGCCCGACACCAGCAGCGGCAGGCGCACGGCGGGGCCGATTTCCGTGCCGCCAAGGGTTTGGCTCTGCGCTGCGATCGAGGCCTTGGCCTGGTCGAGATCGCTGCGCAGCGCGGCGAGCGCCGTGGCGTCGGTTTTCGCACCGGTCTCGACCGTGTCGAGGCGGGTGGTGAGGGCGCCGAGCGACTGCTCGATGGTGGCGAGGTTCTGCGCCAGAGCCGCGGCATCGGCGGAGGAAGCGCCCGCGCCCATCGCCGCCACCCGGTCTTCGAGAGTCTGCAACTGCTGCTGCACCGGGGCGATGTCCACCGGCTGCGCCGCGGGAATGGCGTTGCGCACATCGGCGACAGACTGGCGCAGCTCGGTGCCGAGCTGGTCGAACTGGGAAAGGGTGGCGTCGAGGCTCACCTGGGTGTTCCGCGTCCCCGTCTCGACCGCCGCGAGGCGGCTTTCCATCGTCTCGTTGCGCGAGGTGAGCGTGGCGAGCGCCGCGGCGGGGTCGGCGATTTCCGGACGTTTGTCGGGCAGCGGGATCCAGTTGGCGAGGCCATAGGTCAGCGCCGAGCCCAGCACGGCGCCCACCACGGCGGAAATCGAAATGGCGCTCCACGGCATGGCCAGCGTCGCTTTCGGGCGCTGCGGAGGTGGCGGCGGATCGTAGGTGTCGTCGCGCGTGTCCGATTCGGCGGACGGGCGCTGCGAGGGCCCGGCGGCGGCGGCAGGCGTGGTCGTGTCTTCGGTCTCGGAAGCGGCGGAATCTGTGGCTTCGCGCGCCGTAAGATCGATAACCGGTGGTTTCACCGGCCCTGCCTTGCGTTCCGCCATGAATGCTCGTTCCTTGCTGCCGCTGACATCATGCCCCGTTTTGATCGCGGGCAAAAGACAAGGCAAGCCCCATCATTGCCTCCTCGCTCGGGTGGTCGGCGAGCCCGACACGCACGAAATGGGCATTGACCAGCGGCTCCGCAACACCTTCGGACAGGCAAAGCACGCCCAGCCGGGCGCGCGCGGCACGCTCGAGCCCGTCGTCGGCAAGCCGGACGAAGGCCTCGGCGGTGCGGCGTGAATAGAACAGCGCCGCCCCGATCGTGCCGTCCGCCAGGTCCTCGCGAACCCCCGGCGGCAGGCTGGCCACGGGGTTCATGGCATAGACTTGCGCAGTGATGACCATCACCCCATAGGGCGCCAGCGATTTGGCGAGATCGCCCGAATGCTCGCGTCCTGCGGGGTAGAACACCGGGCCGCGCAGCCGCGCATGGGCGAGCAGTTCGACAAGATCGGCAAACGTCCCGCCGGCGCTGACGACGTCGGCAAGCCCCGCCTCACGCGCCCGGTCGGCTGTCCGGTCGCCGACCGTATAGGCGCGGAGCTTTGTGTACTGCGCCATCTCGCCGCGCTCGCCGAGCGCGCGCAGCGCATTGCCGCTGGTCAGCGCGATGGCCGCAAAGCCCGTTGCGGCGGGCAGGGTGGTGGACAGCGTGTCGAATTCGAGCAGGGGGCAGAGCGTCGCGTCGATGCCGAGGGCGCGGAGGCGCGCGACGGTGTCGTCGGCGTCAGGCTGCGGGCGGGTGACGAGCATCCGCATGCCGGTCAGCCGACGAATTGCGCGAGCAGCAGCGGCCCGGCCATCGCCTTGAGCTTTTCGCCCAGCGCCGCGCCGACTTCGGCGGCTTTCGCCGCCTCGCCGGTTTCCGACGCTCCGACCGAACTCGATCCGTCTGGCGCGAGAATCTCCCCGGTGAGCGTGATGCGGCTGCCGTGGAGTTCAGTGAACACACCGATGGCGGTGCGGCACGAGCCGTCCAGCACGCGCAGCAGCGCCCGCTCGGCGGTGACTGCGGTGAAGGTCGGGGCGTGGTTCAGCGACGAAACGATACCGACGGTGCGCGTGTCGCCGGTCCGCGCCTCAATGCCGATGGCGCCCTGCGCCGGGGCGGGCATGAACACGCGCGGATCGAGATAACCGGTTATTTCAGCCTGCCGGCCCAGCCGGTTTAGCCCGGCGACGGCCAGAAGCGTGGCGTCGGCCACCCCGTTCCGGAGCTTGGTCAGCCGGGTATCGACATTGCCACGGAACGGCACGACCACGAGATCGGGGCGCTGGCGGCGCTGCTGCGCGGCGCGCCGGATCGACGACGTCCCGAGCTTCGAACCCACCGGCAGCTCATCGAGCGATCCCGCGGTCAGCGACACGAAGGCGTCGCGGATATCCTCGCGTTCGAGGAACACCGGCATGAACAGGCCATCGGGCAGGGTGGTGGCCATGTCCTTGCTGGAATGGACGCCGATATCGACCGTCCCGGCTTCCAGCGCCGCCTCGATTTCCTTCGAGAACAGGCCCTTGCCACCGACCTCGGAGAGCGGGGCCTCCTTCAGCCGGTCGCCGCTGGTCTGGATGACCTCGATGGCGATGTCAGCTTCGGGCACGCCATTGGCTTCGGCCACCAGCCGACGGACGAGGTGTGCCTGTGCCAGGGCGAGCGGTGAGCCGCGCGTGCCGATGCGGAGAAACGGTGCCGATTGCAATGCGGTGGCTTCCTATTGTAGGCCAAACCCTCAATTCGCGGGACGGCTTAGACCGTTCCAGGTGACCGGGCAAGCCGCATGCAGGTTTTGGGAATCGAGACGAGCTGCGA
>DAORUH010000208.1:0-3120 GCA_035433065.1 Devosia sp.
GTGTCGTCCAGTGCGCCGACCATGTACTGGACGAGCTCGGAGGCGCTGGTGTCGGCGGTCTTCTTTTCGGTGACTTTCCGGCCACGATGCATGACGACGATGCGGTCGGCAACGGCGAAGACGTCGGGCATGGTGTGGGTGATGAGGATCACCGGCACGCCCTGATCGCGCAGCCGGCGGATCAGTTCGAGCACCTTCTGCTGCTCGGGAACGCCGAGGTTGTTGGTGGGCTCGTCCATGATCATCAGCCGGGCATCCCAGTAGATGGCGCGGGCAATGGCAACGGCCTGCCGCTGGCCGCCCGACAGGCTCTCGATCGGCTGCGTCAGCGTGGGGAAATGGATGTCCAGCGCCGCGAGGCCCGCGGCGGCCTCGCTACGCATGTACTTTTCGTCGAGCGTCTTGATGAGCCCGCCGAGATAGCTGTGCTTGGCCTCACGGCCGAGGAAGATGTTCGCGGCGACATCGAGATTGTTGGCCAGCGCAAGGTCCTGGTAGATCGTCTCGATGCCTTCGCGCTGCGCGGCGATGGGTTTGGCGAAGCTGTGCTTCTTGCCCTCGAACCAGATCTCGCCGGAATCCTGCTGGTGGACGCCCGACACGCATTTGATCAGCGTCGACTTGCCGGCGCCGTTGTCGCCGAGCAGCGCCACGACCTCGCCGCGGTGCACGTCGAGGCTGACATTGTCGACCGCCGTCAGGCCGCCGAAGCGCTTGACGATGTTGCGCAGCGAAAGGACCGGCTCGCTCATGCTGCGCCTCCCCTGCCCCGCCCTCGTCCGATGATGAGATCGCGGGACTGGTCGATCAGCACCGCGACGATGACGACGATGCCGACGACGATGAACTGCCAGAAGGCGGGCACGTTGAGCATCACCAGCCCCGTCGTCAGCACCGCGATGATGAGCGCGCCGATCACCGTGCCGATGACCGTGCCCGCACCGCCGAAGAGGCTGACGCCGCCGATGATCACCGCAGCGATCGAACTCAGCAGCAATGCGTCGCCGATCACGGCGGAGCCGGCGGTAAAGCGCAGGGTGGAGAGAAAGCCCGCTATGCCGGCGGTCGCCGAGGACAGCATGTAGAGCTTGATGAGATGCCGGTCGACCGGGATGCCAGTGCGCAGCGCCGCTTGCACGTTGCCGCCGATGGCGTAGGTGTGCCGCCCGAACTGCGTCTTGTGCAGCATGAACATGGCGATGGCGACGACGACGAAGGTGATGACCACCGGCCAGGCGAGGATGCGGTCCATGGCGCGCAGCAGCTCGCCCGTCACCTCGGGTTTGTCGAAGAAGTAGAAACCGCCGCCCTCGCCGCGCACCAGATAGAACATCGACTCGTTGCCGTAGTCGCGCACCCCTTCGGGCAGGCCGATGACAACGGTGTTTTCGGAAAACAGCAGGGCCATGCCGCGCACGATGAAGCTCGAGCCGAGTGTGACGATGAAGGCCGGGACTTTCAGCTTGGCGATGATGAGGCCGTTAACGAGGCCCACCGCCGCCGCGCCGCCGACAGCGGCGAGGAAGCCGAGGAACACCGCGAAGGGCAGCGCCACGCCGGCGTTGAACGAGGCGCGGATGGCGTGGGCCGAGAGTACGGAGGCAAGGCTCATCACCCAGCCGACGCTGAGATCGATGCCGGCGGCGATGATGACGAAGGTCTGGCCGAGTCCGAGCAGCAGCACGGGGACGATGGCCATGAGGATGTTCTGGCTGTTGCGGACGGTGAGGAAGGTGGCGCCGCCGGCGAGCGGAACCGCGATGATGAAGAAGACGATCATCGCCAGGAGGAAGGCCCAGGCCCAGAGCTTGCTGGCGAGCACGACGAAGCGCTTGCCCGCTGTCAGGGTCTCGCCGGTCGACGCTACCGTTTCCGCCACGCTCGATGCCTCCGGTCAATGAAAAGCCGGGGGCGCTGGAGGCGCTCCCGGCGGGGGTTTGGCAGACGGTCAGTCGACCTTGTAGATGAAGCGTGCGTATTCGGGATCGGCGACGTTGGCCTTGTCAATGATGGCAAAGCCGGTCTCGACGCGCTTGGGCAGGCTGGTGACGCCCGCCTTGTCGGCAACCGCGAACTGCACGGCCATGTAGCCCATGTCGAACGGCTTCTGGGCGAGGACGAGGGTCACCACGTCCTTGCCCATCAGCTCGATGGCTTCGGCGGTGGCGTCATAGGCGACGACCTGCACCGCGCCGCCAAGCCCGGCATTCACCACCGCATTGCCCGCGCCACCGGCCGAGAACACGTTGGTGCCGAACACGCCCTTGAGATCGGGGTTCTGCTCGATGACGGCGGCGGTCTGCTGCGCCGCCTTGTTCTGGTCATCGAGGTTGTAGTCGGGGCCGAGCACCTTGATCTTGGGGAACTCGGCGGCCATCACTTCCTTGAACCCCTGCTCGCGGCCTTCGACCGAAGAGACGTTGGGGTTGGTGGAGTTGATATAGACCGTGCCCTCGCCGCCGATCGCCTTGGCGAGACCGCGGGCCGAGATACGGCCGCCCTCGACGTTGTCGGAGCCGATGTAGCTGATCGGGAATTTGACCGGGCCATTGGCATAGTCGCCATCGCCGAGGAAGGTATCCACGGTGATGATCTTGATGCCGGCATCCAGCGCATGCTGGAGCGGGGTGACCATCTGGTCCTTCTCCACCGGCGCGGTGATGATGTAGTCGAGGTCGCCGCGGGCGATCATCGCGTCGAGCAGCGGGGTCTGCGCCTCGACGCCCCAGGTCGGCGGAACCTGGGTGACGACTTCGACGCCGAGATCGGCCGCGGCCTTCTCAACGCCCTTCTGCATCACCTGATAGAACGGATCGACCACGCCCGGCAGGAAGCCGATCTTGATCTTCTCCTGCGCGAGTGACGTGCCCGCACTGAGCGCGAGCACCGAGGCCGCAATGGCAA
The DNA here is from genome assembly GCA_035433065.1 of Devosia sp. Taxonomy (GTDB): domain Bacteria; phylum Pseudomonadota; class Alphaproteobacteria; order Rhizobiales; family Devosiaceae; genus Devosia_A. Next base: position 2,905 of record DAORUH010000208.1, read on the forward strand.
CGTGTAGCAATGACGCCTTACGCATCGGAGTGTCCTCCTCTCATGGCCAGCGGAATGGATTTCCGTCTATCGCCAATGGGGAGACGATAGACCCGGGCCTCAAGCTTTGCAAAGCGAGGCGTGCGGAAGCGCCGGTTGGCCGTGGGCCTCCGGGGGTTGCTGGTCGTGCGTTGCGCCGGTGATCGCGGCGCGGGCGAGGCTTGGCCTCGGAAGCGG
>DAORUH010000209.1:0-2984 GCA_035433065.1 Devosia sp.
GTGCAAGATGACTGAACCACTGTATCTGACGCCAGAAGAAGTGACTGAGCGATTTCGAGGCGCCGTATCCACCGGGACGCTTGCCAACTGGCGAGCAATGCGCGTCGGGCCAGCCTTCGTGAAGATTGGGAAGTCTATCGTCTATCCTGTGTCCGACCTCAACGAATGGGCAAATGAGCAGACCGTTAAGTGCCGTGCGACAAATCGACTCAACGGGAAGTAGGATGAGCAAGCGTGACCCTTACGAATTGAGTTTGCGCACGCCCCCGGAGGCCGCCCCCACCTCCGCAAATCTTTTGATTTTCTGCTTGTAAATCAACTAGATAAAAAGATGAAACGGATGATTCACAACCACCCCTCGGGTGATCCGGCCCCCTCGGCCGCCGACGTGCAGATGACAAAGCAGATCAACGACATTGCCCGGCCGCTCGGCATAGCCGTCCACGACCACATCATCATCGGCAAGAGCGGCCACGCCACCCTCAAGGGTCTGAAGCTGTTCTAGCTAGCCGATCGTCTGCAGCACCGGGAACGTGTCCTGGAACCAGTAGGCGATGTTGCCGAACTGGCCGGTGAGGAACAGCACGCCGGTCAGCACCAGAATGCCGCCCATGATCTTCTCGACCGTCCCAAGGTGCTTGCGGAAGCCCTGGAAGAACGTGAGGAACGGCCCGATCGCAATGCCAGCGAGCAGGAACGGCACACCCAGCCCGAGCGAATAGACCGCCAGCAACCCGGCCCCGTCCCACGCCGTCTTCTCGGACGCCGCGACCGCCAGAATAGTGCCCAGCACCGGCCCGATGCACGGCGTCCAGCCGACGGCAAACGCCAGCCCCAGCAGGAACCCGCCCACCGGCCCGCTCGCCACGCCCGGTCCCTGATGCCGCAACTGCCGGTCAAGGAAGGCGATGCGGAACACGCCCATGAAATGCAGCCCCATCGCGATGATCATCAGTCCCGCGATCGGGGTGATGATCGGCAGCGCCTGCCGGAACGCCTGCCCGAAGGCCGTCGCCGTCGCGCCGAAGGTGATGAAGACCAGCGAAAACCCGAGGATGAAGAACAGCGAGGTGAAGACGCTCTTCTGCCAGACGACCCCGGCAGTGGTGCCGTCGGCGCGCAACTGGTCGAACGACGCCCCGCCCATGTAGGTCAGGTAAGGCGGCACCAGCGGCAGCACGCAGGGGCTGAGAAAGCTCAGCACCCCGGCCCCGAACACCACGAAGAACGAAAAACCTTCCAACCCGCATCTCCAGCGTCAGCGCCTTCTACCCTCACGTCCCCGGCCGGGGCAATGCGCGCGAACGCCGCGACTTATCCCCCCAATGCGCGAACGGAGCGACTATCCGTCCAGCGGGCTTCCACAGCCACCGGCCCGTTTCCCCTTGCGGCTTGGGGCGGGCGGGGGTTAAGGGACGCGAGAATTTTCCCACTCGAGGTTCATATGTCAGGCCAGCCCGTGCGGATTGCGCCCTCTATCCTTTCTGCCGATTTTGCGCGGCTGGGCGAGGAAGTCCGTGCACTCGACGCCGCCGGCGCCGACTACATTCACATCGACGTGATGGACGGCCACTTCGTGCCCAACATCACCTTTGGCGCGCTCGTCGTCGCCGCCATCCGGCCGCTGACGAAGAAGTTCCTCGACGTCCACCTGATGATCTCCCCGGTCGATCCCTACATCGCGGACTTTGCCAAGGCCGGCGCCGACTGCATCACCGTGCATGCCGAAGCGGGCCCGCACCTGCACCGCTCGCTGCAGGCCATCCGCGCCACCGGCAAGCGTGCCGGCGTCGCCCTCAACCCCGCAACCCCGGTCTCCGCCATCGCCCACGTCATCGACGATGTCGACCTCATCCTCGTGATGAGCGTGAACCCCGGTTTCGGCGGCCAGAAGTTCATCACCGACAGCATCAACAAGGTCCGGCAGGTCGCTATGCTGGTCGACAACCGCCCGATCGACATCGAAGTCGATGGCGGAGTGACCGCCGAGAACGCCGGCAAGCTCGCCTCCGCCGGCGCCAACGTGTTGGTCGCCGGCACCTCGGTTCTCGCCGGCAACGATGCGAAAACCTACGGCCCCCGCATCGACGCGATCCGCCGCGCCGCCACCACCATCGACGTCTGATCCCTCTCCTCCGGTCCACGAGCCCCGCACATGATCCCGCGCTACTCCCGCCCTGAGATGACCACCCTGTGGTCGCCCGAGACGCGCTTCCGCATCTGGTTCGAGATCGAGGCGCATGCCGCGAGCGCCATGGCCGAGCTCGGCACCATCCCGAAGGAAGCGGCCGAGGTCATCTGGGCCAAGGGCAAGGATGCGCAGTTCGACGTCGCCCGCATCGATGAGATCGAGCGCACCACCAAGCACGACGTCATCGCCTTCCTCACGCACCTCGCCGAGATCGTCGGCCCCGAGGCCCGGTTCGTCCACCAGGGCATGACCTCGTCCGACGTGCTCGACACCTGCCTCTCGGTGCAGATGAGCCGCGCCGCGGACCTCCTCATCGCCGATGTCGATGCCTTGCTCGCCGCGCTCGAAAAGCGCGCCCGCGAGCACAAGTATTCCATCACCATCGGCCGCAGCCACGGCATCCACGCGGAACCGACCACCTTCGGCATCAAGCTCGCCGAGGCCTATGCCGAGTTCGCCCGCAACCGCGAACGGCTCGTTGTCGCCCGCAGGGAAATCGCCGTCTGCGCCATCTCCGGCGCCATCGGCACCTTCGCCAACATCGACCCGCGCGTCGAAGCCTACGTCGCCGAAAAGCTGAACCTCGCCGTCGAGCCGGTCTCGACGCAGGTCATCCCGCGCGATCGGCACGCCGCCTTCTTCGCCGCCCTCGGCGTCGTCGCCTCCTCGATCGAGCGCCTCGCCACCGAGATCCGGCACTTGCAGCGCACCGAGGTCTACGAGGCCGAGGAATACTTCTCGCCCGGCCAGAAGGGCTCGTCGGCCATGCCGCACAAGCGCAACCCGGTGCTGA
>DAORUH010000210.1:0-2856 GCA_035433065.1 Devosia sp.
GATGACGAGGCCCGACACGAACACCTTGTTGATGATGAAAACGACGATATCCATCTCAGCGCTCTCTCATCATCCGCCCAAAAAGCTTTTGGCGACTTCCTTGTCAGCGATCAGTTCCGGTCCCGTCCCCGTGAACCGGTTCTGCCCCTGCGCCAACACAAACCCGCGGCTCGCGAAGGCCAGCGCCTGCCGCGCATTCTGCTCGACCATCAGGATGCCGACGCCCGCCTTATTGATGCGCACGATCGTCTCGAAGATCTCGAGCACATAGCGCGGGCTCAGCCCCGCCGAGGGCTCGTCGAGCAGCAGGAGGCGCGGCTGGCTCATCAGCGCGCGTCCCATCGCCACCATCTGGCGCTGCCCGCCCGACAGTTCGCCTGCCGGCTGCCGGCGCTTTTCGCGCAGCACCGGGAACATTTCGTAGACCCACTCAATGGTCGAGGAATAATCGTCGCGCCGCGTGAAGGCGCCCATTTCGAGGTTTTCCTCGACGCTCATCGAGGTGAAGACGTTCTTTTCCTGCGGCACGAAGCTGAGCCCCTTGGGCACCAGCCGGTCGGGCAGGGCGTTGGTGATGTTCTCGCCGCCGAAGGTGATCGAGCCCTGCGACACCTTCAGGAGCCCGAAAATGGCCTTGAGCGTCGTCGATTTGCCCGCCCCGTTCGGCCCGACGATCACGCCGATGTCGGATTGCTCAATGGCAATGTTGACGCCGTTGAGGATCGGCGCGCCGCCATATCCAGCGACCACGTCTTTGACATCGATGAGGCTCACGGCGTCGTCTCCACCGGCGAGCCGAAGTAGGCCTCGATGATCTCCGGGTTGGCGCGGATTTCGCTCATCGGCCCCTGCGCAATGACCTCGCCCTGCGCCATCACGATCACCGGGTCGCAGAGCCGTCCGATCAGGTCCATGTCGTGCTCGATGACGAAGAAGGTGTAGCCCAGTTCCTGGTTCATCCGCTCGATGTTCGCCGCAAGGTCCTGCAGGAGTGTCCGGTTGACGCCCGCCGCCACCTCGTCGAGCAGCACCACTTTTGCGTCGACCATCATGGTGCGGCCCAGTTCGAGCAGCTTCTTCTGCCCGCCCGACAGGTTGCCGGCGAGCTCGTTCCGCACGTGGCCGAGTTTGAGGAAATCGATGACGTCCTGCGCCTTCTGGCGCACGTGCGCATCGGCGGCCTTCACCCCAAGCGGGTTGAACCATGTGGTGATGAGGCTCTCGCCCGGCTGTCCGGGCGGCACGACCATGAGGTTTTCCAGCGCCGTCATGTTGGAGAATTCGTGCGCAATCTGGAAGGTGCGCAGCATGCCGCGATGGAAGAGCTGGTGCGGCTTGAGGCCGGTGACGTCCGAGCCGTCAAAGAAGATCTGGCCGCTATCGGGCGTGAGGTTGCCCGCCACGAGGTTGAACAGGGTCGATTTGCCCGCCCCGTTCGGGCCGATAAGGCCGGTGATGGAACCGCGCTCCACCCGCAGCGAGCAGTTGTTGACGGCGAGCAGCCCGCCAAAGCGCTTGCTGACGTTCCTGACGTCGATGACTGCGTCGAAGGCCAAGCCCTATCCGTCCTGCAAAAATACCTGCCCCCCGGCCCCCCGCCGGCTCCCGGGCATCTGCTCATAAGCGGTGTTTTTGGTCAACCTTGACCAGTTGGTCAAATTGCGGCGAGCACCGCGTCCGCCGTGCGACGGTTGGGCGCGAACAGGATGTCGTAAAGGGTCGCGAGCCGGGTGAGCGACTTGATGTCGACATCGTGCGGCATGGCGGTGAGCGGGTCCTGAAAGAAGATCAGGACGTCCAGCCGCCCCTCGGCGATCATCGCGCCCAGCTGTGCGTCGCCGCCGAGCGGCCCGCTCTTCAGCAGCGTCACCTTGAGCCCGGTGCCTTCGATGACGCGGGAACCGGAGGTGCCGGTGGCCCAAAGCTCGTGTCTGGCAAGCACGCGCTTGTGCGCCTTGCACCAGGCGACCAGTTCATCCTTCTTGTCGTCATGCGCGACAAGGCCGATCTGGGCCATGCGAGCCTCCAGCACAGGTTCACCACCTTCAGAACATGCCTCAGGCGCGCAGCGCAATGGCCTCGGCGAGCAGGATGGCGATCTCGTCCACCGGGATCGTGTCGCCGGGCGCAAACGGGATCCAGCGAACCTGTCGCACCTTGCCGTTGTCGACAAGCAGGGGGCTGTCGAGCAGCCTGCCGTGCTCAAACACCAGGATCACGTTGGCTTCCCGTGCCTGCGGAAACACCCCGCAGACAAATCCGGCGGCCGGGTGGCGGAAGTTGACCGAACCCCAGCCGCGCTGGACCTTTGGCGTAAGATCGGACCGCACCTCGCGCACCGTGGCGATCACCTCGGTCGCGAGCCTGCGGATCGCCGGCGTGTGGCGTTCGAGGAGGGTGGCGATGTCGTCGTCGAGCTGGCTCATGCGGCAATCCTGCCGCATTGCCGTGACAGGCGGTGTCAGGGTTTGCCGCGCGCCATCTGGTTGCGCAGCACGGTGCGGTCACGCGACGAGACATGGATCAGCTCGGCAATGCGCCAGACCATGTTGTCCTCCAGCTCGTGGTTCTCGCTGTCGGAATAGACCACCTGCCACATCATCCGCACGATCCCGAGTTTCTCCTCATCGGGCAGCGAGGAGATGGCCGAGGTGAAGCGGTAGAAATCGACGGATTCGGCGTCCCGGCGCGTCGCATCGGCAATGAGCTTGTCGACCTCGTTTTCGTCGAGCCCGTAGTGATCGGTCAGCGCCCCCTTCAGGGTGGCCCGCTCGATATCGGTCACGACGCCGTCAACGGCGGCGAGGTGAACGAGCAGCGCCGCCACGGCCAGCTGCGGCTCGATGGCAAAATTCT
>DAORUH010000211.1:0-2834 GCA_035433065.1 Devosia sp.
CGTTGCGCACCAGCCCCTCGGTGAGCATCCGGAAGCTCAGCGCCGGCGCGTCAAGGATCACGCCCGCCAGCCTGTCGGTCTGCGTCGAATGCCGGAGGAACTCGCCAACCAGCGCGCCGCCCATCGAATCGCCGATCAGCAGAATCCGGGTGGCCCCGCGCGCGAGCGCAAAGCTGACCGCGGCGTCGACGTCCGGCCATTCCGTCAGGCCGAAGGCGTAGACGCCTTCCTCCGATCGGGGGCCGCCCGGATCGTTGCGATAGGTGATAAGCAGCGTCGGAATGCCCGCTTCGTGGAGCGTCGGCACGTACCTGTAGCCGCCCTCGCGAACCCCGGCGATGCCGTGCACGAACACCGCCCAGGTCGTGCCGCCGCCGCCTGCGGGGATGAGCCATGCCTCCGCGTCACCCAATGGCGTTGGCACCTGCACGGTCTCGAACGGCAGCTGGAACGCAACCTGCGGGTCGCCGCGAAAGCCAAGATCGAACGGCGTCTCCGAGGGCTGGCCCACCGAGGCGAGGTCGGACACCTTGCCGACCACCAGCAGCCGGTCGAGGACCGCATAGATGATGCCGCTTCCGATGACGATGTAGAGCACCAGCAGGATCGGCAGGCCCCACAGAAGGATGCGGCCGAGCTTGCGCATCGACTAGCGTCCGCAACCGGCCGGGGCCGACACCGGCCGCGCGGCGTGTGCTCGCACAATGGTCATTGGCAACTCCCCAGGGCCGGCGGCATGAATCGGCCGAGAACCACTATGCCACACGCCTGCCTCGCGGCAACGCACCGGCTCTCCGAGTTTTTGTTTGCATCGCGGACGGGCGTCCCCCACCTTTGGTTCATGTCCCGCAAGACCGACCCTTTCTCGATTGATCTAACGCCCGAGTTGATTCTGCGCGCCTATCAGGCTGGCATTTTCCCGATGGCGGAGGATGCGTCGTCCGAGGATGTGTTCTGGGTCAGCCCGCAGCAGCGCGGCATCATTCCGCTGGGGGATTTTCACGTCTCGCGCAGCCTGCGCAAAGTGCTCCGCACCCACTCCTGGCAGGTGCGCGTCGATACCGATTTCGAGGGCATCATCGAGGGTTGCGCAACGGCCGGCTCAGACCGCGACTCGACCTGGATCAACCCCTCCATCCGGCGGCTCTACGGGCAGCTTTTCGATCGCGGCTATTGCCACACGGTCGAGGTCTGGGAGGGGGAGGAACTGGTCGGCGGGCTCTATGGCCTCTCGATCGGCGCGGCGTTCTTCGGGGAAAGCATGTTCCACCGGCGCACCAACGCCAGCAAGATTGCCATGGCCCACCTCATTGAGCGGCTGCGGGCCGGCGGATACCGGCTGCTGGACACCCAGTTCGTCACCGATCACCTCAAGACCTTCGGGGGGACCGAAATCCCCCGCGAGGACTATGAGCTGCGTCTCGCCCACGCGCTTGAGCATTCCGCCAGCTTCCACGCCCTCGACACACCGGTCTGAGGCGCGCGGGCCGGCTTAGTGCTTCATGCCGAGGTACTTTTCCAGCCAGTGGATGTCGTAGTTGCCGGCGATGATGTCCGGCTCCTTGATCAGGCGCTGGAACAGCGGGAGGGTGGTCTTCACCCCATCCACCACGAACTCATCGACCGCGCGGCGCAGGCGCTGCAGGCACTCTTCGCGGGTGCGCCCATAGACGATCAGCTTGCCGATCAGCGAGTCGTAATAGGGCGGGATCGAGTAGCCCTGATAGACGGCGCTATCGACGCGCACGCCGACGCCACCGGCCGGATGGTAGAAGCTGATCTTGCCCGGCGAGGGCGCAAAGGTCTGCGGGTCCTCGGCATTGATGCGCACCTCGATGGCGTGCCCGTAGAACTGGATGTTTTCCTGCTTGAGCGAGAGCGGCTCGCCCGAAGCCACGCGAATCTGCTCGTAGACGATATCGACGCCGGTGATGCGCTCGGTGACCGGATGCTCCACCTGCAGGCGGGTGTTCATCTCGATGAAGTAGAAGTTGTCGTCCTCGTAGAGGAATTCGATCGTGCCGGCGCCCGAGTATTTCAGCTTGCGCATGGCGGCGGCGCACACTTCGCCGATGTCCAGCTGCTGGTCCATCGGAACGGTCGGCGCGGCGGCCTCTTCCCAGACCTTCTGGTGGCGGCGCTGCAGCGAGCAGTCGCGGGTGCCGAGGTGCACGGCATTGCCCTGGCCGTCGCCCATCACCTGCACTTCGATGTGCCGGGGCTTCTGCAGGTACTTTTCGATATAGACGCTGTCGTTGCCGAACGCGGCCTTGGCCTCGGTGCGCGCCGTGGAGATGGCGATCGACATCTCCTCGTCGTTGCGGGCGACCTTCATGCCGCGTCCGCCGCCGCCGGCCGTCGCCTTCACGATGACCGGATAGCCGATGCTGTTGGCCAGCTTGATGGCCTCTTCGGGCGTCTTGATCTCGCCTTCGGAGCCCGGGACCACCGGGATGCCAAGCTCCACCGCCGTCTTCTTGGCGGTGATCTTGTCGCCCATGATCTCGATATGGTGCGACGACGGCCCGATGAAGGTGATCTTGTGCTCGGAAAGGATGCGGGCAAAGCGCGCATTCTCCGACAGGAACCCATAGCCCGGATGCACGGCGTCGGCGCCGGTGATCTCGCAGGCGGCCATGATCGAGGGGATGTTGAGATAGCTGTCGCGAGCCGGCGGCGGGCCGATGCAGACGCTCTCGTCGGCGAGGCGCACATGCATGGCGTTGCTGTCGGCGGTCGAGTGGACGGCGACCGTTTGGATACCGAGTTCCTTGCAGGCCCTCAGGATACGGAGTGCGATCTCGCCGCGGTTGGCGATGAGGACCTTCTGGAAC
>DAORUH010000212.1:0-2397 GCA_035433065.1 Devosia sp.
GGGCGGTTAGCTCAGTTGGTAGAGCATCTCGTTTACACCGAGAGGGTCGGCGGTTCGAGACCGTCACCGCCCACCACGCTTCGCCAAGGGGCTATGCGTGGCGCGGCCACGCCAGGCACTTGGCGGCGTAGCCGGCAATTCTTCTACGCAAACGATCGGCTCTGAAATAGGCACTGCTTTGCGGGTCCGGCCGCGATAGCACGACCGGTCCCCTGTCCGCTTCACCCTGCCCCGGAAAAGCAGATGGCCCCGGCGACATGCGCACGGGGCCACCGGACAACATTGGTCCGAGTCGGACTTAGTTGATCGCATCCTTGAGGCCCTTACCGGGCTTGAACTTGGCCTGGTTGGAGGCCGGAATCTTGATCTCGGCGCCGGTCGCGGGGTTGCGGCCAATGCTGGCCTTGCGCTTGGACACCGAGAAGGTGCCGAAGCCGACCAGACGGACTTCGTCGTTCTTCTTCAGGGATTTGGTGATCGCGTCAAAGACCGCGTCAACGGCCTCGCCGGCCTGCGCCTTGGTCAGACTTGCCGCGTCGGCCACGACGCCGATCAGATCGTTCTTGTTCATCGTGTTTCCTCATTGTGGATGCCCGCCCTCGCTGGCGAACCAAAACGCCGAAACCCTTGGCAGATTCTATGCGAAACGCAAGGATTTCCGGGCGTTTTGCCCCCAAGCACGGTGCATTTCTGTTAATGACCCCCGAAATGTGGCGGGGACGCGGCACAACGGCTCTCAAACCTCCTGATTCCCCCGGTTTCCCGGCACTCTTCGAATGGCCAGCACCAAAGGAAGCACCCCCAGATAGACCGCGGCCGCGACGATCCAGATGGCGCCCGGCCAATGCGGTTGCAGCGCGAAATAGACCGTCGAAAAGAACAGTGGTCCGAACACCGCCGCAAGGCTCACGAGGCTCGACAGCACGCCCTGCAGTTTGCCCTGATTGTCGCCGTCGACCTGCTGGGTCATCAGCGACTGCAGCGCCGGCATGCCGACCCCGCCCAGCGCGAACAGCGGCATCACCGCAAAGATGATCCAGCCCTGCGTCGCAAAGCCGGCGGCGATCAGCGCGGTGGCCTCGCAGCAAAAGCCGAAGACGAGCGCCCACCGCTCGCCCAGAAGACGGACGGCCGGTCCTGTAGCAAAGGCCTGCGCCGCGGCATGGCAGACGCCATAGGCGCCGAGCGAGATGCCGACCCACAGCGGGCTCCAGCCGAAGGCATCGTCGCCGAACATGGCCCAGGCGGTTCCGTAGACCGTGCCGATGAAATTCACGATCACGAAAATCGCCATCAGCGGCAGGAGCGGCGCAAAGCTCATGGCCCAGCCGAGCGGCCTGAAGGGGTTGAGGTTGGCGAGATCGAATCGCGTCGCCGCGTCGCCCGGACGCGACTCGGGCAGCACGAAGTACGCCAACGCAAAATTGGCGCCGTTCAGCAGCGCAGCCGCGATGAACGGCGCGCGCACCCACACGTCGCCGAGCAGGCCGCCGAGCACCGGCCCGACGATGAAGCCGATGCCGAACATGGCGTGGAAATAGCCGAAGCGCCTTGCCCGCTCCTCCTCGGCCGAGATGTCGGTGATGTAGGCCGTCGCTACCGCCATGTTGGCGCTGGTGAGCCCGGCGATGGCGCGGCCGATGACCAGCATCCACAGCTCCGGCGCGAAGGCCATGATGACGTAGTCGATCGCGGCGCCGGCCAGCGACAGGAGCAGGACGGGCCGCCGCCCGTAGCGGTCTGAGAGCACGCCGAGCACCGGCGAGAACAGGAACTGCATCGCCGAATAGAGCGCGAGCATCAGGCCGAACAGCGTCGCGACATGCGCCGTGTGGGCCACATCGGCGAGCAGCGTCGGCAGGATCGGAAAGATGAGCCCGATGCCAATGGCATCGATCATCACCGCCGCGAGGATGACGACGAGGGCCTTGTTCATATCATGCCCTCTCGAGGTTCAGCGGGGCGCGTTCTCTATCCGTTCACAGAGGCACTGGCAAGACGCGCGCCGGGGGCGGCCATCCCCCGGAAACGAAAACGGCGCCCGTGGGCGCCGTCTGGAACATATGGTTCGGGTCAGTGCTGAAGACCGGTCCCGTCGCCTTCGACGGTGAGGTCGGTGGCAACGGCGGGGGCCGGCGTCTCGGCCTTTTCGTCGTAGACCCATTCGATGGCCTCGGGTTCGCGAACCAGCGCGACCTTGAGGACCTGATCCATCCGGCTCACCGGGACGATCTCCATGCCCTTGGTCACGATCTCGGGGATTTCCTTGAGATCGCGGACATTCTCCTCGGGGATGACGACGGTCTTGATGCCCGAGCGGAGGGCTGCGAGCAGCTTCTCCTTGAGCCCGCCGATGGGCAGCACCCTGCCCCGCAGCGTGATCTCGCCGGTCATCGC
>DAORUH010000213.1:0-2238 GCA_035433065.1 Devosia sp.
CTGCTTCGACAGTTCGAGATCGATGCCGGACTTCTTCGCCTCGGCCTCGGCGCGCGCCCAGATCTCCTTCGGCTCGCGGCCATACTTGGTGCGCAGCATCTCGCCCACATCATAGCCCTCGGGGGGCGTGTTCGGGTCGAGATAGAACGGGTGGTTCTCGATATCGACCGTCACATCCGCGGGCAGCTTCGCCACCGCCTTGTCGAGGCGGACGGAGCCGATGAGGCACCAGGGGCAGACGGTATCGGTGAAGACGTCGATCTTGAGCTTGCGGGTCATGGAGGAGAAATGCCGCCGCACCCGATCCGGTTCAAGCACGCACAACAATGTTCCCGGCCCGCCAGCGCCGCCCCAGCCGTCGTCCGGCGAAGCGCACGACGGACGTGGTGGTGCGCAGCGCAAACCAGCCGACGCCCAGCACCCACAGCACCGCCCCGACGATCCACCCGCCGATCGTCCAGATGAGATCTCCGAGCCGGATGGCCCCGCGCCCGAGCAGCTTCATCACCGCCGGAAAGCGGTCCTCGAACCGGTCGGCCGTGCGCGCCAGAACCTTCACATCGCGCGCCGAATCCGCCGCCTCGATGCCCAGCTTCATGGCCCGGACGCCGCCGGCCGCGCCGATCCGGCCGACATCGGTCGCGAGGTCGGAAACGGCCGCGATGGCCTTGGGATCGAAAATCTGTCCCACGGGCATGCCAATCTCGGCCACCCGCAACTGCCGCGCCAGCGTCACCGCCTCGTCGACGGCCCCACCGTTGATGGTGCGCGCCAGCATGGTGCCCATCTCACCGGCGAGGCGCGCCGACACCTTCCCGGCCTTCGCCGAGGCCTTGAGGAACGACGCGCCCGCGCGGACTGGCAGCATGCCGCCGCCCGTGCCCACGGTCGCGACCGTCAGCGTCAGCCCTACGGTCGAGACGCCGAGCGCAAAGTAGTCGACCGGCTGGCCGGTGAGGTAATTGCCGCCCTGTGCGATCAGATCGCGCACATCGCCAACCGTGGACAGATCGACCGCCACGACGCAGGCAAAGCCACCCTCGGTCTCGAAGTCGCCATTGACGATGCAGTTCCAGCCCTGCGCGCCGAGGTTGAGCAGGTCAACCGCCGGCAGCACCGCCACCCGGTCGGTCAGTTCAGAGGGCAGCGTAACGCCCCTGTCCCCCGCCAGCGCCACGATGGAACGCGCCATATCCGGATCATGCGCGTCGAGCGCAGCACTCAGTTCATTCGCATAGGTCTCGGGCGGCAGAGTGCGCAGGCGATAGTCGGCGATGGCGCCCTCGCCCGCCAGCCGCACCAGCTTCAACGTATCGAAGAACTGCGGGGTCACGGCGAGGCCGCCCACGAACATCGCGGCGCCGCTCACCCCCACCAGTCGCCGCCAAAGCCGCATGCGAAGCATTCCCCTAGCCCGGCGAAAACCGTGCCGCGCGGATATGGCAACGAAAAGGCCGCTGCAAAAGAGCAGCGGCCTCTGACATTTCCGGGAAGTCTGGGGCGCCTAGTGCCCGAGCGACTTGACGATTTCCTCGGTGACTTTCTTCGCGTCGCCGAACAGCATCATGGTGTTGTCGCGGAAGAACAGTTCGTTCTGCACGCCCGCGTAACCCGCCGCCATGCCGCGCTTGATGAAGAACACCGAGCCGGCGTCCTCAACATTCAGCACCGGCATGCCGTAGATCGGCGAGGTTTTGTCGGTCTTGGCGGCCGGATTGGTCACGTCGTTGGCGCCGATGACAAAAGCGACATCCGCCTGTGCAAACTCGGAGTTGATGTCCTCGAGCTCGAACACCTCGTCATACGGCACGTTGGCTTCGGCCAGCAGCACGTTCATGTGCCCGGGCATGCGGCCCGCCACCGGATGGATGGCGTACTTGACCTCGACGCCTTCCTTCTTGAGCAGGTCGGCCATTTCACGCAGCGCGTGCTGGGCCTGCGCCACCGCCATGCCGTAGCCGGGGACAATGATGACCTTGCCGGCGTTCTTCATCATGAAGGCGGCGTCTTCGGCCGAGCCCTGCTTGACCGGCCGCGTCTCTTCTTCGCCGCTGCCTGCCGCGGCGGCATCACCACCGAAGCCGCCGAGGATCACGGAGATGAAGCTGCGGTTCATCGCCTTGCACATGATGTAGCTCAGGATCGCGCCCGACGAGCCCACCAGCGCGCCCACCACGATCAGCAGGTCGTTCGACAGCGAAAAGCCGATCGCCGCCGCCGCCCAGCCCGAGTAGCTGT